>JAZNBJ010000037.1:0-98863 GCA_045586965.1 Candidatus Gastranaerophilaceae bacterium
AGAAGATTGGAAAAAACAAGGTGTTTACTGCATAACTTGTACAGTAAATGGTAAAAAATATATTGGTTCAACTAAAAATATATATCGAAGAATAAATTTACACAAATCTCATTTAAATCACAATGATTTAAAACATAACAATCAATATTTTATTAATGACTGGAATGAATTTGGTTGTGATAATTTCGAGTACTACGTATTGGAATACACAAATGAGAATTTAAAAGACAAAGAAACTTATTATATTGAATTATATGATACAATAAATCGTGACAAAGGATATAACCTAAGACGAGATAAAACAGGAATAGGAATGATTGTTTTAGATGAAACAAGACAAAAATATTCTGAAGCAGGAAAACGTCGTTATTCTAACCCAGAAGAAAGAAAAAAAATAAGTGATTTTTTTATAAAATTTTGGAAAGAAAACGAAGACATAAAACAAAAAATGCTTGACAAAGTATCTAAACAAAATACAAAATATCACATAATTCAAACAACAAAAGATGGTGAATTTGTTAAAAAGTGGGAAACTGTTCGAGATATATTAAAAGAAAATCCAACATACAAGAGGCACAACATATATGCTGTGTGTTCTGGTGAGAAAAAAAGCATGTATGGGTTTAAATGGACCAAGGTTCTAAATTAAGATATAGTCAGTAAGTGCATCGCTATATCCAAGTATGATACTTGAATACAATTTTTATCCCCAACATTTAGGAACTGCGTTTCTTAAAGTCTATGGTCGAATTAAAAATGAACGAATTGAAGCAAAACACAATGGTAATAAAATTAAGAACGAAACTTTAAAGTTAGCTCTTAATGGTTTATCTGGCAACTTACAGAATGAACACAGTTGGGTTTATGACCCAAAAGCAGTAATGTCTATTAGAATTAATGGACAATTACTATTACTAATGTTAGCTGAACAATTAGTTCAAATAGGATGTAAAATAATACAAGCAAATACAGATGGACTATTTATCCTTGTTAAAAAATCTGACTATCCTACTTGTAAAGATATTTGTAGCAAGTGGGAAAATCTTACTCATTTGGTTCTTGAGGAAGATCGTTTTAAAGCCATGTATCAATTTGCTATCAATGATTACTTTGCTATCACAGAAGATGACAAAGTAAAAGAAAAAGGAATGTTTATTACTACAACCAAATTAGGTAAAGGTTTATCACCAAAGATAATACCAAAAGCAGTAATTGCATTCTTTAAAGACGGGGTGCCTGTTGAAGAAACTATTAAAGGTTGCAAAGACATTAAAGATTTTCTTATGTCTGAAAAGACAGGTAAGCAATGGCATGTTGAATACATGAATGAAGAACAACAGAGAACAAACCGTTTCTATGCATCTACTAATGGTGGATACTTATGGAAATGGAAAGACAACGGAGGAATAAAACAGTATAACAATATGTTAACTGCGTCTGGTGTTACTTTATTAAATACATTCGACGATACACCTATTGAGAAAAGAAATATAAACTACAGGTATTATATACTTGAAGCTTATAAAATAATCAGAGAATTAAAACCACTACAATTAAGTCTATGGTAATACCAAAGACTATCAGATATATTTCAGAACCATAGCTTGTATAATATTATATAAGATTATGATTTTAGAAATAGATACATCTGTCTTAGACAGAATACCAAATATTAATTTAAATCAACTTATATTTTTAACTCTTGTATTGAATGATAATCAAACAATTAATCAAGACATTCACAAACTTCTCAGCCTTGTTCGTGAAGAAGAGATACAAGAATTAAAGTCTGCTGATCTAATATCTATTGATATAGATCCCAAAGGCAACCAAGTAATTCATAAAACACAAAGATTAATAGAGCTTTTAAAAGAAGACAAATCAATGTTTGATGAATTCTATGAATTATACCCAATTTATGTAATGCGTCCTGATGGAACTAAAGGTTTCTTAAGAAGCAACATAAACAAATGTAGAAAAGAATATAACCGAATTGTAGGTAGATCTAAAGCAATGCACGAACACATAATGCGTTGCTTAAAATTTGAATTAGATTCAAAAATGACTACAGGCAAAATAGGTTATATGAAAACTATGTGGAAATGGTTAGTTCAAAGAGAATGGGAAGCCATTGAAGACCAAATGAACGAAGAATCTTATAACACAAACAGTTATGGAACAAACATCATTTGATACTCTCACATTCAAACACATATCTTCTGTTGCCGATGAAACAATAGAATATATGAAAGAGCGTAAAGCTCATAATGTTGAATCACTTAGAACCAGATGGAATAAATTTAACTCCTGTTGTATGGGAGGAATTGAACCCAATACTATATACACTATAGTAGGTATAAGTGGTAGCGGTAAATCGTCGTTTGTCAACAGTTTGGAAAGTGATATAGTTGATTTAAACCCCTCTCAGGATATTGTAATATTAAACTTTAGTTTAGAAATGGTTAACTACCGACAAGTTGGTAGAAAACTAAGTAGTAAGTTAAGGCGTACTACTTCTCAGCTTTATTCTGCAACAGAAGATTTGTCAGATAATGACTTATTTGCTGCAGAAAAAGCCGCTCAACAAATAAAACGTTACCCTATCTATTATGTAGATAATCCAGGTACGGTTGAGACTATTGGTAAAACAATTGAGAAATTTTATGAACTAAAAGTAAAAGGAACCAATAAAAAATTCATAGTAATACTTGACCACGTATTGCTCGTAGAAGGTTCTGGGTCAACATTACAAACAATATCAGATTTACAGAAACTGTTTATTAAGGTAAAGAAATTACCTAATACAACAATAATACAGCTTTCACAGATGAATCGAAATATTGAAGCTCCTGAGAGAATTAATAATCCATCTATGCATTATCCTATGCGTAGCGATATATCTTCAGCAGATACTATATTTCATGCGTCAGATTACGTTATTTGTATACATCGTCCCGAACTCATTTTGGCAGGGAGATTATACGGACCGAATCGTTTATTAGTGGAGAATAAAGTCTTCCTTCATATTCTAAAAAATAGAGATGCAGGAGACTGTGCCATATTAGAGTTTGAGAACGATCTAAAGTACAATAACTTGATTGAAACTGAAAGAAATACAGACACTACTAAAAATATATCGTTTAGTAATAACATTTAAAAAGGCTGAAAATTATGAAGACATATACATTTACTTTACCTAAAACAACTGACAATGCTAAGAAGTATAAGAACTCTCTTATTGAACGAGTAATCACTGCATATCCTTGGTTGACAATTGATAGCTCATTTGATTTTCCGAAATCAGATTTTGGTATCGAAAACGCAATTGCTGGTGATATGATTACTTTGGGTATTAGTCCTACTCATAATGTTTCTTGGAAGTCTAGCGCATGCAAGAACTGTCCATTTGCAAACAGTTGTCTTAAGGATTCTGTAAATTTCGACTTGGAAACTGAATTTATTCCTGCAATGAATGCATTGAAGACATATGCTTTCGAAAACTTTCCTTTTAAGAAGGATTATGATTTCGAAGATGAATTCGGTACTCCTATTAAGATTTTCGATAACTTTGTACAAATAGGTTACGAAATCATTCCTATCAAACATGGTTCATTGAACTATTTGAAACCTAAAACCAAGAAGCTTATCATTGATATTGTAATCAAGATTAAGAAGAACGGTTGGTATTAATTAACTAATTCCGCAACTATCAGAACTATCAGAATTTTCGAGGAATACAAAAATAAACGTTTATGATTGTATTACCAAAAGAAAAAAGTACACCCAAAGTAAATAATCCATCATTGTTGATTCTGTTCGGTCGACCAAAGGCCGGCAAATCAACTTTAATGGCTAATTTAGATGATAACTTAATTATCGACTTAGAGAACGGTTATCAAGCTCTATCGGCTTTAGTTGTACAAGCTAGAAGTATTAATGACTTCGCAGAAATAGCAAATGCAATTAAAGAAGAAATGAATAACAATGGAGGCAAATATCCTTACAAACGTATTACTATTGATAATGCAACACGTTTGGAAGAAATGTGTCTTTCATATGCAATTACTTTATATCGCCAAACTCCAATGGGTAAGGCGTATCAAGGTACAGATATTAGAACATTACCAAATGGTTCTGGTTACATGTACTTACGTCAAGCAGTACGTAAAGTAATTGATATGTTCAAAAGTCTTTGTGAGTCATTGATTTTAGTAGCCCACGTGAAAGAAAAGATGATTAACAAAGAAGGAGAAGAGCTCAGTGAAATGTCTATTGACCTCACTGGTAAATTAGGAGATATACTTTGTGGTGAAGCAGATGCAATTGGATATGTGTATCGCAAAAAGAATGAAACTATTATTTCATTTGAAGGCGGTGAAAACACTATTCGAGAAGCTCGTGCAGACCATTTAAGAGGAAAGAAGATTGTAGTAGCTACTAGTGACGAAAACAATAAAGTTACAGTAGATATGTCAAAGATTTTCTTGCCTGAATAATTATTAACAGTGCCTTAGTGCCAAAATAATTTAACGATATGATTTTTAGTACAGAATTAGCAAATAAGATTGAAACAGTAAGTGGTAGTAAGTATTTGGAAGCAGGTATTCACGATGACGTAAAACTCGTGAGTGCTCGTTCCGCAGTATCTATGAACGGAAATAACTTCCTTGAAATTAAATTCGAAAAGAACGGTAAGGAACTGGTTCACACCGAATGGGAACCAACTCCTTCACCAAACGCTACGGAAGAACAAACACAAGCAAAAGCAACTAACCAAGTTAGTCGTATTATGCAAATTTTGAAGTGTTTTTATCCTGCAGAAATGCTTACTTTCACAGGTGCATCATACATGGAATTTATTACATGGGTAGTAAATCTTTTGAATGATGCAGACAAGAACAAGTTGTTGAAGGTTAAGGTTGTTTATAACACAAAGGGTTATACTACATTGCCTAACTATGCAAAGTTTGCTTTCATTGAACCAATGGAATTGCCAGAAGGTCAAGAAAGTAAGATTGCAGAATTGGGTATTGATGTATTTACTCGTCCTGTAATTGCAGATAAAGAAGTTAATGTAACCAATCCGTTGGAAAACATAACTTCTGGTTTTGTAAGTACACAATCCTCAGCAAGCAATGATTTGCCGTTTTAATCTTATTTGATTAAATAATATCCGTCGCTAGACGTTAAAATAGGGCGATGTGTTCTATTAAGCTGGTTAAGTACGGGGCATAGGGAGGTAAGTTAGAAGAAACTTTTAACTCGTCAGAAATGACGCTATTGCCAATCGGGGATGGGGGTTCGAATCCCCCACACATCACAAATTTAAAACATATATCATATGATTTACGACACTACCAAAGTAAAAGACAATGTTGAGTTAGTTACTTTAGATTGGATACTTTCTAAAGTAACCGAATATGATATATACTCAGCGTATCTTGGGAATTTTAAAGTAGGCATGATCTATAACAGTCCATTTAGAAAGGATAAAAATCCTTCATTTGGCTGTTATTACAGCAGACGAACAAAACAACTGATGTTTAAAGATCATGGTACAGGTGATTGCGGTAATGTAATTAAGTTCGTACAATTATTTACCGGTTTAACTAATTATTCAGATATACTAAATGATATAGTTAATAAACTTAAAATTACCAATAATACGCAATTGGTTAGCTCTAAGCAATATATACCGTCACAAGAGACAGTAATCGGTGTTGTAAGGCAAGACTTTACGAAAACAGACACCGATTACTGGTCTCAGTACAACATAAGTAAACAGACATTAAAGAAATTTGATGTTAGTAGTATTAAATATTATTTATGCAACGGTATTGTAAAGGGTATTTACAAGGATACAAATCCTATGTACGCATACAAGGTGTATAATCACTTTAAGATTTACAAACCTTTAGCAGACAAATATACAAAATGGCGTAATAACCTGACAGAAAATGATATTCAGGGGTTTAAACAGTTACCTAAAACTGGTGATATTTTAATTATCACAAAAAGCTTAAAAGACGTCATGTGTTTATATGAAATGGGTATACCAGCCATTTCACCAAGTTCAGAGTCTACTTGGATTCCAGAGAAGGCTCTAGAAGATATTTTAAAGCGTTTTAAGCGCGTTTTAATATGTTTTGATAGAGATGTAGCCGGAGTTAAAAATCTTCGAAAATTAAGCCTTAAAACAGGCTTAGAGCCGCTTCTTGTACACAAGAAATTTAAAGCAAAAGATATATCTGATGCAGTCTCTACAAATGGTTTTGAAATTGTTAAAAATTGGTTATATGAAACTCTCAAAATTAATTAAAGAAATTAAAAGAGTAACAAGAGAAGAAGATCCAGATATAGCAATAATAGACGATTTTTATGAATACAAATTTCATATAAAATATTTAAACAAAACAGCGTGTATTGTAATTTATGATGAAGGCGAAGACGAAGACGACTAACTAGAAAAAGAAATTGGATATATGAAACTTTCAAAATTAATCAAAGAATTGCAAGATATACAAAAGAATTGGTCAATTGATCCAGATGTATGTGTTAGAACACCTGATTTTGAAGATCGAGATATTGAAGACTTTTGTACAACAATTAGTTCAGATAGAGAAGAACGATATTTAGTGATATTGGGATTTAACGAAGACGATTATTATAATGAAAACATTATAACAATTGAATTAAATCCTTGGTATAAACGATTATGGAATCGAATTAAACATTGGTTCTAATGAAAAAATAGAGAAAGAAAAAAGAAGACAAAAAAAGTAACCTTTTGGCCTTTTATACGTTATCCTTATAAAACATTACAACAATGAAAGAAATTTGGAAAGATATAAAAGAATACGAAGGTTATTACCAAATTAGTAATTTGGGAAATGTGCGATCGTTAGATCGTATTGTTGAACAAGTGTGTGGAAAAGATAAAACAAAAACACAAAAAAATTTATATAAAGGAAAAATATTAAAAACACATGTAATCAATTCTGGTTATGTTGTTGTAGATTTATGTAAAAATCACAAATCTAAAAAATATTTAGTACATAGATTGGTTGGAAATGCGTTTTTAGAAAAAAATAAAAACAATTCGCAGATAAATCATAAAGATGAAAACAAATTAAATAATTGTGTTGAAAATCTTGAATGGTGTACCCCTTTATATAATTCCACATACCTCGACAAACATAAAAAAGTAGCATTAAAAATAAGCAACATTGTATTACAATTTGATTTGAATAATAATTTTATAGCAAGTTATGTAGGATCAAATCATGCATCAAGTTTAACAAATGTTCCATCGCGAGGAATTAGAAAAAGTTGCAATTCTGGAAAACCTTATAAAGGATTTATTTGGAAATATGAAAAAAAAGAGAAATAAATAGGGAAAAATACGTAACGTACAACCAAACACATTTGACGGAATAAAATTTCGTAGTAAATTGGAAACGTATACATATAAAAAATTAAAAGAGGCAAACATCGCTGCAGACTATGAGTCAACTCATTTCGAACTAATACCAAAGTTTGAATATAATAATGAGAAAGTAAGAGCAATGACTTACTTGCCCGATTTTGTAGGCAAAGACTTTATAATAGAATGTAAAGGACTCATTGGTGACAGTTTTCCCTTAAGATGGAAAATTTTTAAATACACACTTATGCAAAAAAATTTAAACTACAAATTATATTTAGTTAGAAATCAAAAGGAAGTAGATGCAATGATTGCTGAACTAAAAACTAACAGAGCATGACAGAATTTATTAAGATAGGAGAAAAGATTCAAGTAAAACCAAACGGTTTAGATTACGATTTAATTCCTGGTAAAGTCTATGACTTAAAATGGGATAATTTTAATGATTATACCTATTTGCAGGAAAATGGTGATCTAAATTTACCTAAAAAACTTTATAAGTTTGAAGGTGATGATAAATTCATCAAACGTTGTTTAACCTATTTCAATTCAGAAAATTCAGGAGAAACAACAGGTGTATTGTTATCAGGCCTTAAAGGTAGTGGTAAATCTGTATTAGCTAAACGATTAGCTAGAGAAAGTAATCTTCCTATTATCATAGTAGACCCAGAATATCGACTTTGTCGTATTGAAAAATTCTTCAAGGAAGTAAAAACTCCAGTATGTATAATCCTTGATGAGTTTGAAAAGAATTCATATTTCTGGCCTACTAAAGATATATTAACTTTCTTAGATGGTATACAATCTACTGCTAAGAAGTTAGTAATTATGACATGTAACAAAACAGATGACTTAGATGAAAATCTTATCGACCGTGCTTCGCGCATACGTTATTGGCGCACTTACAAAATGGAAGACAATGTGCCTTTCATTGAAGCTTTAATAAAAGACAAAGGTCTTGAAAATGTAGAAGAACTGTCTAACTTTATTAAAGAACGTATGAAAGTCATATCTTTCGATAATATAAATTCTTTCTTAGAAGAATATGTATTATTTAAAGACGAATGTACTTTAGATGAAATATTTGAAGTATTAAATATGACTGATAAAAGCGAGTAATGATAATATTTTTATTAATAGCCGTGGGGAAACTCACGGCTAATTTTTATTCTTAACGCTATGAACATATTAAGAAAAGCATACGATTCAATTAAACGAACTATTGAATTTGAATTTTTCAAACGTAAATTCAACAATTGGTTAGAAACCAAAGAAATTGAAATTTTAGATGAAATCAATAGAAATGATGCAAAAATAATAGAATATCTATCTGACGAACGATTTGGAACAGCATTCTCTTTTTTTAGAAATAAAACCGATCGAGAATATGAGTTGCAAGCATTACGTGACTATAAAAATTATGTTCTAAAAAAGATAAAGGATGGAAATTAAAATACCATATTATGAAGATAACACCCGTATTAGTAATTCTGCTATTGGATGGTTTCTTCGAAAAGGTCCACGTTATCTGAAAGATATGTTGGACGGAAAGGAGGAAGGATTAAAACTTCCTCAACTTGAACGTGGTACTATGATTCATGAATATATACTCCAACCAGATGAATTCTGGAAAGACTATACTATGATTGATTATGAAGTACCAAAAGTAAAACAACAGAAGGATTTCTGTGAAGCATATGCGACTTCATTAGAGCTCCTAGAAGACGATAAAAAACTTGCTGCTTACCGTAGTTCATATAGCAACAATAAAAGCTCTGAGATCGTCTTAAAAGAAGCCACAGAGCTATGTAACAAGTATGCTTCATATATAGAAGCATTAAAACAACAAAATAATAACAAAAAAGTAATATCTGGAGCTGATTTAACTATGTTAAAACGTATTAAGGATAACCTTGATAAACATAAAAAAGCAAGAGAATTACTTGACGATCTACTTTATGATGATGCTAACAATGAATTTCACATTAATTGGGAATTTAAAGGTGTGCCTTGTAAATCATTATTAGATCGTGTTATCTTTGACCATATAAAAAAAAAGATAATACTTATCGACTTAAAAACAACATCTGATGTATGGAATTTCAAACATTCTGTAGAAGAGTTTGATTACTATCGTCAGATAGCCTATTATTTACTTGCTATTACTTGGTATATGAAAGATTGTGGAATAGACATTTCAGATTATGATTCTGAAGCATATATTATTGCAATTCAAACCAATGGTAATAACGAAGTAAGAGTGTTTGATATGTTTGATGAACAAGAGATTCTTGATCGCAAAGATACTATAACATACGCATTATCAGAAATTTCATACCATATCAGTTCAGGTAATTGGGATCATTCTCGTAATTACTATGAAGGAGATGGAATTGAACAACTCGGATAATTTAGAACAAGGAAAAAGAAACGCTGTTTTATTTTTACTACCGTTAATATTAAATACAGACGATAACTATTTAAATTTATATAACAAAAGTTTATTAGGTTTTTTCTACAAAGACACAAATAAACCGGAATGGGAAGATAAAATAATAATAGCATACGAATATAACACACCTCTACGAAAAGTAGATGAATTCTTTAAAAAAAACAAAAACAGTTTTGAATCATATTCAGAGCATATTGATGGAAAACATTACAAAATCTATGCATTTACAGTTCCCTTTGAATTTAAGAAAGATTACAAACACTTAACCAAAGGAGATTACAAATGTTTATCGGTTGGCGCTGAAATTAAACTCACACAACACTGGAATAACCAATATCTTGCAAAAAAGATAAGACACTATATTAGTGGTTACAAAAGTTGTTGGAATACGCATTATGATTTTGTAAAAACAGGTATATTGAATTTAAACAACGTACCTGTATAAAACAAATAAGGTATACCTTTATTGGTATACCTTATTTTTCATATATATGCCCTGATAAGTACGAGTTAGTACTTAACTAATGTGGAATTATTTTATCACATCATTCTCTAAAAGCTTTCCATTTCTCGATCGATGTTTGACAAACGACCAATCTGTTTAACAACAGGGAATATTCTAGCAGTTTTGTTTAAAAGTTTGTTATCAAACAAATGTTCACCGCTCTGATATTCTTCCAATGGAGAAAATACTTGTGTAAATGCTCCAATTATATCATTTATATAAGTAATAGAAGGGAATGGGTCTTTCAAAATCTTTGTGAATGACAATGGATTTACAAAGAACGTCAAATCTGTATATAACCTATACATATGATAGCGTATGTTGGAAACAACTACATTTGGTTCATCATCATCTCCTCCGGAAGAACCTAAAACAGAATATGCCAAATAAGAAAATGCGGCAACTCCGATTTCAACCAAAAATCTTATAAAGTCTGCTTTTTCTGTATTTGATAACTCGTTCCATTTTCTAGCCTGAATTTTTGCCTTTTCCAACCTTAATAAGTTATATCCGACAAAACTAACAAGTGGTGCAACATACGGATTGTATATAAATGCATATTGTGCACCCCAACGATAAAAGCCTTTTCTATTATCCCCTAATATTTCATCGTAATATTCTGCAGCAAAACGTCTATTGAAGTTTGAAGCAATCCAGCGGCGCAAACTCAAACCCATTATACCATACCATTTTGATTCTGCTAATACAGAAGCTCTATCACTATAATTACCATGTAACAATATAAGATTCTAACGTAGCTGTAAAGAAAAACTAGTGACATCGTCTCTATTAAAATTTGCAACTTTGTCATCTACTTCTAACTCCATGTCATCATTTATTTTAATAAAATCCAACATACTTCCAAGAACATTTCCATCTTTATCTTTTGCTTGAAGTTCTATAAGACTTGCTAACATAAAACGAACTTGCATTTCATGTTCGCCAATGTGTGTAGTTAAATAACCATAATCGCTGAAAGAATGTCGCAGTAAACCTTTTAACGATAAGTTGAAATCAGAATCAAATATATTAAAGTATTCAGCTAATCTGTTGTATTGATTGTTTGGCACTAACTCCAAATAATCTTTTGCCATGCTAAAGACACCTGTAGCATATAACTTTGTAGCTCTTTTGTAAGACTTTAATGAAACGAATTGACCACACAAAGCTTCTTCCAATTGATTTATTTCTCCGACTAACGGATTATTAAACAAACTGACCGGATTTAACATCATCACACGATTTGATGTAAGTTTAACCCATAGTTTTATTAACTTTGCAATGTCTACTTTATGTCCTGTTGGCGTTTCAAATCCACCTATATCTTCAAGACTATTACCATAAAATACAGTGTTTAACCAACCTTCAAATTGATCTCTTGTGTTTGTTTGGAATGAAGAAGTTCTCTCCTTTTGTTGATTACTTTTGTTCTTTCCAAGTAAAGATACCTTGTTTTTATCGTATGTTTTACGAGTAGATAAAACATTTGCTGTCTATAACGCAAATGATTCTATTTCGCGTTTTGCCACATGTGTTTGCGCAGAATCATACCATTTTAGATATATTGTAGGCAAGTCAAATGATTGTTCGTCTTCGTTAAGTTCACCTATATAAAACATAGGAACACTACGTATAGGATTTCCCTATTGGTCAACAAAAGTACCTCTGATTGTGTCATCTTTCATTATCAAACTACTTTGTTGAATACCGCTCTTTAAAGCAGAAACAGCTCCGTTTGCGGCAACGCGTTCCATTCCACGTTTATAAATTCCAGGTAATCTTCCGTTAAGACGCAAGTTTCTGTTAATTTGAGAATCCATTTCTGAAACACCTTCTACCAAAACTTGATATAAAGCAAACTTAGGATCATTCGTTTGTTTTAATTGCATCATTTTATCATACTTCTCATTCTTATATAGAGTACGATCAGGCTTTCTGTACTTAACTTCAAGCTCATAGTCGGTTATTTCTAAGAAATCTTTTGTTTCAGAACTAATCTTTTCAGAGCGATATAATTCACCAAGACTCTTTCTTTGATTTACTGGGAGTTTTTCATTTTCTTTGATGATTTGAAGCTCTTTTTTTCTAACTTCTTTATTTTCTTCTTCTTCAAAGTAAGCGTTTAACAAGGATTCTCTTTCTTGATTGTATGCTGCAATATCGTGTATTGGGCAATTTACATCTAACCATTTCTTGAATTTCTCTTGTTTTTCAGCAAATGATAATTCTGACTAACTGTCAAATATTTCTTCTTTTGCTTTCCTTTCAGCATCTCTGTATTTTATACCTTGTGGAGAAATTAAGTAAACCTGACCAGTTTCTGATACTTCTACGAAATCTTTGTAGACATCTTTTAGAATAGAAGTGTTGCCAACTCCATATTTTTTCTAAAACTCTTTTACAGCCTTAGCCAGTTTTGCACGGTATCTGTTCACTTTCATTTGTTTTATTGACATTTTGTAATCAAACATCTTAACAAAAGCCTAAACAAACGGATCTTTTGAATAATAAACACTGTCTAAGGATACAGACAAACCGCCACATTCAAATATGTTTTCAGCTATTTCGGATTGTTGTCTTAACCATTCCTTAGTTTCAAATTCAATTTCTTCACGATTTTCTTCTATGTATTTTGCTACATACGCGTCTATATCTTTTTGAGATGCATTTGGATGCTTTTCTTTATACTTTTGAGTAGCTTCTTTTTTATATTTGTATTCTATTCTAGAGATGTAAGGTGTTATAGCATCTATAAACAGTCTGGTTCCCTCTGAATTGTAAGCAGCTACAATGTTTCTCTAAAGTTCAGAAAGCTTGTTACATTGAATGTCAAGAGCCCTAACACGTTCATCTCCAAGTATACTTCTATACTTGTGAGCAAGACCTGTTATGTCGTTTATAATAGAATAACCGTTAGCGACTTCTCTATAGTCTTGTAAAACATCCAAATCCCAAGTAGCTTCATCTCCTTGCTTATAACGCTTTTCTATGGCATCATTTAATCGCTGCAACTGTTTTGTTGCATATTCTGCATACTTAAATAATGCCTCTAGTTCTTCTAATTCTGATATTTTTTCTAACAAGCGTTTTGCGTCATATGCTTGAGATCTACTTCTTTTTCTTAGTTTCAAGATTTCGTGTTGAATATTCAAACGAGTGATAACTTTATCCAAAACCCTACGTGTATCCTTTATCATTTGAGTTCTTTTCTTAGCCTCTTCTTCTTTTATTTCAGAAAAGTCTTTAAATACACGAAGATTTACGTCATCTTTTATAAATTGAGGAGTAATCAACTCATAAAAACCATTTTCTTTCAGTTTAGCTTCACCTTCTTTGTGAGTTAAATCTTCACGATATGCTCTATATATACTACTTATATAACCTGCAGTAACATAATCATTGCTAATGTAATATGTTATAGGAATAATACCTTTTCTTGCTATCTTTATTCCTTTTTTCTCAAGCATTTTCGAGTATATACTTAACTGCAAATCATAACCGTCAGACTGAGAAATTGTACCAAATTTTCTACTCAAAACATACTTAAATCCGTGTAAAGGTCTACCTTTTTCATTTTTATCTTTACCGTCTAATTTTAGAAGTTTTGTTTTGTAGTCCAAAAGTATATATTCACCAGTAGCCTTTTCTCTAACAATTAAGTCCGCAGTACCAGCAATACCTACTTCAGGGTCACTCAGCGTAACCTCAGATGCAACGTAATCATATTTCTCAGATATTTTATCGACAATCGCTTTAAAATACTTTATAGAGTCTTTTGCAAACATTTGATACACATCCTAAGGAATAGGTTTATTCTCAAATAAACATTCCATTACTTTGTGAATGGCAGTACCTCTTTCTCTTGCATTTTTTGACATTTTCTTTTGAATGTCATCTTCTGCAGAAGGATCGTAGTCAGAGTAACCTATCTACTCCTTTATCATAGTAGTACGGATTAATTTCTTACCAGTTCTAGTATCTATATATAAACCAGTTTCTGGATCTAAAACAATACCTTCCTAAATTTCATTCAATATTTTACGAGCTGCCTCTATTGGCATATTGGTCATTTCTTGATGTTTTACTCCTGATAATATGTCTGATGTTTGTCCTAATTGTCTACGCTCTAAAAACGCATCAGTTATCTCCGCTAGCAGCATTTGTTTAGCAAGTTTATTTTTATTTAACATTTTTTTGATAAAATCAATAAACTTCTGCCACCAATTGCGTGCCTTACCTTCCATCTCTACAGTACGAACACCAACAGCTTGTACAAGAGCTTCTTCACTACCAAATGTTTCTATACCTTTTTGAACAAGAGGGGTACCTTTGAACATAGCAATATAGTAGTGAGCATATTCGTGTGGTATTGTATCAAGTCCAGATTCTAAATTGTCTATAAGTACTTTTAAAGCATTTAAATCAATCTCACCAACATAACCTCCTTCTATAGAATCAACAAATTCTACAGATATTTCAGGGAATAATTGACGTAGTACCGTAGACAATCTTTGTGATAAAGCCCATTCTTCTGTAGTAAAATGTTTTCTACGGTTATTTATACCAGTTTTCTTTTGATGATATATGTTATTATCTACAGTAGAGAAATTACCATTGTTGTCTATATGTTTGATTTGGTTTGGTTCGAAGACAACCAATTGTGTTTGTTTGGAACGATAGTCATCAGCATCATTGTCAGAATCAACCACTGTTAAGACGTAACCGTCTGTATTTTCATCGCCAATCTGCTTTGCCCGATGTATAAAACTTTTTAAATCTTCCTGCACAGACGTATAATTGCCTATGTGCGGGTCAAAACCGGTTTCAATACCCTGCTGTTGTGCAACAATAGGGGTTTTTATGTTTAAAAACACAGGTAAAACTTCGCCGAATTCAACGTTGCCTGTGCCAAACGATTCTGGTTTTGAAGCGTATTCGATTTTGGCAATACGAGGATCAGTTATAAACCAGAATCCAGATATTTCTCTAGGTCTGTGTTCCGATCCAATCTTTTGTTTATCAAATATGGCAATGGGGGTGTTTGTGCGATTGCCGTGATAAACAACCAAAGGTTCACCATTCTCATCTACTACTTTGGATACATTTGTTGTATCTTCAGAAGTCCAATCTCCAAACCAGTTCTTAAATGCCTCAGAATACGTATTTGCTTTAGCTCTGATGGCTTTTTGTCTGTCACCGTAGTGATTTATCAAAGACTTAAATAAAATAGATTCTGAGCCATTTGGAGCTTTATCTATAGGGTTACCCTAATTCTAATCCCAAATATCATATGCTGCATCCATTGCTGCTGCATCTGTACCTGTTCTCAATAGTCTGAGTTCTTTGTTCCTGAACTCTTCAATAGTTAACGGATTGCCACCTAAAGCGGTGACAATCTCGTTAAACTCATTTCTTATTTGTTCATTATTTATATTTGGACACATAATATGTTATTTTAGCATTTTTCACTAGGTCTTTGTTTTTTAGTTTCGTTCTGATGTTGCTGTACAATGTCAGGGTTACTTTCGAATAGATTTAATTGTTTGTCACTTATAAATCTAGCTTTAAACGCTTTTTCATTAGTAATGTCAACCCCTTTTTCGTTTCTAAATTTCCAATTAGATGTTGTATGCACTTCATTTGGTATACCTAATCTTTGCGCAGCTATTATACCAGCTTCATCTACACCAGTTTGACCACCGCTTCTAATTTCAGATATTACTACACCTTGAGATTGAAGATATTTTAATGACTCTTCTACATACGAATTAACTTCTTCTTGAGTCCATCCTTTTCCAAACAAAGTGTATATACCGTTTCCGGCTATATTTATTTTCACAGGTCTATTTAAAGCTTTGGCTTTTTCTGCAACTTGTTCCAATTTTGCACGGTCTATTGTACGTTTACTCATTCTAATTGGAGCGTACTTATTTTTTGCACTTTTTGCAGTAAGCTCTTCTCCACTTGTGCTAAAATCTTCTGCGAAAGCAAGGGTTATGTCTGACCAAACAGCATTGTCAATGGTTCTTTGTTTGTAATCAGAAGACCTTGCTGTAGTGAATCTAGTTTGTGTAGAAGTGGTTTTATTTGATTCATTATTTTGATTTTCTTGAGAATTGTACATTTTCACTCCGCTAAAATTTATACGATTTATTTCTTTTCCACCAACAGCGTCAAGTATTCGTTGAACAACAGGATTTTCCTCATCACCAACGACTAATACCGAACGGTGTTCGTCAGAAACAGGAATAACATCATCTGTAGATGTAATCACATGAAATTCTTTATCTTTATATTCTGAATATTCTTTCATCAAAGATTCTGAAGGAATTCCACTTGGAACAAAGTAAACTACATCGGAAGCATCTACCGCGACATTTACATCAAACACCCGCATCACATCGTGTGAATTAGAATATTTAGAAAAATCTATAACTTCATCAGCAGGTATCATAGCCAAGGGAGAAATACGTTTAACAAGGGCAGCTTGCTGTTTTTCATCCAATTCGGTGTGATTTGACGCAGAACTATTTGCATCTGCATTAAATAACGATTTAATGTTACCTGTTTTTGTATCAATATAACCGTCTGCTCTTAACGAGTAAGCCGATAATTTTGAATTTCTATATCCTAGTGGAGTTATTCTATAATAAATAGGATTTGCGTAAACATTGCCATTTTTAGCTTTTACTAAAGTAATGTCTCCTAATTTATATAACGTAACTACACCGTTTGCGTCTTTAAGTTTGATAAATTTTTGAAAGGTTCCTTGTTCTTTCTACATCAGTTCATATGAACCGTAGCTTATGTAAGCAATAGATTTATCGTTGAAAGGGAACATTCTATTATCCGCCTTTATTACAGGAACTATTTCATCGTCACTTGTAGCAACCATTTCCATTATCAAATCTAACATTGATTGTGGAAGAGAGCCGTGTCCGAGTCTACTAGGATCCATTACATATTTAGAAATGTAATCATTGTATGTACCATAACTTCCAGCAGTAATATTTGCTAAATGTTGTGGAGGTAATAAATCAAATAAAGAAGTCTTGATCAAACCACCTGCATTTGAATCCGTACCAGCAGTAACATAAAACATATACACAGCAAAATCTTTTACCCATTGTACTATTTCAGGATTACTACTGTTAAACAAATCACTAATTGCCATTTGAACAGCGCTTTTTGTAGTTTCATCATTTCTAACATCATCGTTAATGTTAAAGAACTGAGGATTCTTACTTTCAAATAGAGGATTATATTTTACATTTAAGAAGAAGTCATCTCCAATTCCTTCTAAAAGCGCAGCCGTTTTGATTTTGTTAAATCTAGCCCCAACACTATTTGGTCCTGTAGTCAAACTTAACAAAGGAACTGTTGTTTCTGGGAATCTGTTGAACAAATATTCATTGAAGAATGGTAATAGCATTGCTGCTTTTATTCTAGGTCCAACAACACGTAAGAAGTTTTTACTAAACCTTCCGTATTTTCCATATTGCTTAGACAGTTCATCTGCTGTGTTTTTGTATATCTCGCTAAATTCAAAGATTGTTTGATTGAACGCATTAAACATTCCCAACACACCTTCTAGGTATTTCTTACCTAAGAATGTATCATTGAACAAAACTTCTGGGTTTTCAAAAGTATCGTTGTATGGGGACACAACACGATCCATTAACTGCATAAAGCTTATTATTTGATCTGCAGATATACCATATTTTTTTGTATCTATTTGAGCTACAGTTATTGCGTCATGATATGCTTGTGCTTTTTCATTCAAACGAATAAATGTATTCAAATATCTTAATTGCTGAGCATACCATTCTGTACTTCTTTGATCTTGTGGTACATCAGCCTGAGCCTTCAAGTAATCAATTTCCATTTCTTTAGCAGAAGCCATTTCAAAAACAGGTCTTCCAGCAAAATCAGTGTATTCGTATTTAACGAAATCCAAGTATCTACTTCCTTTACTAAGCTGCGGATTTACACCAATGTGACCCTGTTTCCAGTTCTACCAGTTTTTAGCAACAGAAACAAGCACAGGTTGAGTTAAAAACGCAAATGTATCATTGCCAAATCCAGCGCTGGTCATAAATGCGGTTATGTCATATGTATAACCGTTTACATTCATTGCACCAATATAATTGTCTTTAACAGCATCTACGTGTGCATTGATCAAAGCTGATGTAATATCAAGAATATCTTCTCCGTTTCTGTCAAACAGTTCAGAAATACTCTTAATACCAAGATCTTTCAAAAAGTCATCATTTCTTAATTTAAGACCCGCCACTTGTGTAAAGAATCGGAATACTGAATTCAACGCCATAGGGCCGATACCATTATCAGATCCTGCATTTTTTACCTTCTGTGCAGTTTGGAATATTGGATTTAGATAGTATCCGTCTACAGTATCATCAAAACTACCTTCTACACGATTTCTTTTGTCCATGAGACTTGTAGCGAAATCTTTCAACGGTGCCGTACAAACATCCAAAGGAGTATTTGCAGCAAGATAGTGTTCTTTTGACGTTAGAACAGCTTGATACATGTCTAGTAGACAATTTTGAAGCATTTTTTCGTCAATATTTTTTGTTGACTTTAAAATATCATTCAAGTTATACTTAATTTTCTAAACCTTTCCATCCACAACTTCGTAATTTGGTCTTGCCAAGAACATCTTGTCAATATCGAAGTCAGAACCAGTTTGTGCAGTAATACCAGCCGGGAATGAAATAATAGATCCTCTTTGTGACGGGAACAAGTCTACAATTTCAACCGGTATTGTTGAGTTTTGACCTTGTGTTGGTACACGATAAGACAAAGCGAACAGTTCTTGATTTTCCAAAATAAATCTACGTTGATCGTCAAAGTTGTTAAAGTCATAACCTTTAATCTTTTGTTTTTTAGCCTACTTAATAATGTCGTCAAAGAAGGAGATAGACAATTTAACCTACATGCGTTGATTTATTGTACCGTCTCTCTTTATTTCACCAGGCATTAACAAGCGTGTGTCTTTATGCTTTTTGAGATTGAAAATGTTATCATATCCAACACTTGCAACTTGGAATAAAGGCATACCTGGAGTAGTGGTATTGATTACGGTTTTACCCATTTCCGCAAGTATACGAGATTGAATCCATGTTATGTTTGGAAGACCTGCAGGATGAATTCCGTATTCACCGTTAAATGTAGCCATCGCAGCCAATGTTTCCAGTGGCATACCTTGTGTTTCCGCCATGTCTTTTAGCTTTTCCATAAACTGCTGTTTGTCCACACCGTTTTCAGTTATACCGTACATTTTCTTGAATTTGGTATAACCTCTTTCTGTAAGTTCATCCAATAACGACTTATACAGATCTAGCATTTGTTTACCAGTTATGTTTGTACCGCCAACATTATATTTTGTAGATGGTTTTATATTCATCATTGCTATTTTCATAAACTGTGTTAACAAATCTGCAGTTTCGTTATGACTGGTTTCGGTATTCAACTGCTTACCAATTAATTCAAAATATTGTGATTGAATTACTGAATTGTTCATCGCTTTCTTGTTGAAATTTCCGTTTTCGTCAAATAATTCGAAGCTAGCAACACCACCAGATTTTACAGCACTTTCCAATTTAAGCATATCTATCTGTTTACTACGCATAAATTTCAAGATCTCTTCCATTTGATGTCCTTTTGCATATATTTTAAATATAGGGCTTAAAGACATTTTGTCATAAGTAGGAACATACAATCCTGATGCGTTATCAGCAGTTTCTCCATAATACACATACTTCAACGATGTTGTATGGAAACCAGAAGTAACTCCCAATATCCAACCTTTGTATTGATTAGCGTTTTTCGCTGGATCTTTTTTATACTCAGCTTCTCTTTTTAACAATTCGTCATAATTTATTTTTAATACAGCGCACATTTCACGAACAGCTTTTTCATTTCTGTTTACCAAACCATTAGGTCCTGTAATTTCATCGTAATGTTCTAATAAATTATAACAAGCTTCATCTACAACATTCCACTTACCTTCACGCTGTCTTAATTGACGATACATTTCTGCTGTTATAAATACACTAGCGTCAGTTGGGTCGTTATTTAGATAACCTATGAAACGATTTACAGCATCTTCTACAGCTGCTTTTGCAAGCATTTCATCTGACAAAGGTTCTCCGTTTTCGTTAAGACCTTTTCTTCTTCCGTTATTCGCGTGTTCTAGATACCTAGCTATCAACGGAGACTTTTTGGCATTCTTTGTTAGATTTTTATTTTCATCCAACAGAACAGTATAATCTGTTATTGGTGTAATTGTACCTTTAGATGCTATAGAAAAACCAAGATCAACATCTTCAACTACATTCTTACCCTTTACAGTATATCCAGTAACAACATCTGCTCCAAGAACATTACGCATGTCTCCTTCAAACTTGGCTGTATTTACAACCAAACTTGTATTAGCGGTAACTACGTTGAACGTTTCAGAATCATTTAATCTGTCTTCATCGAAAGCGTTTAACATAGTACTCTTTTCTGATGTGATTTGTATTGTTGATGTAATACCACTATAACGCTTATTTACAGATGTGATGTCCTTGTGGAAGCCAATGTCTCCAGATACAATTTTTTCAAACTCTAGGTTATCCATCATATTTGATAGAGTAAATACACCTATCGCCTTGTACAAAGTTGCTGAAGGAATTGCATCAGACTTAATTTGTTCTATTTTATTCTTTAAAGAAGGATCAATGTTTGCAAATAGGTTTTTAGGTAAATATTTGTTTTTCAAATCTTCTATTGCAACATAACCTGTAGCTACATTAGGATTTACATCAAAAATTAAACCAAGTTGTGATAATTTCTTAGTGGTAATTGCAATGTTACGACGTAAAATTGTCTTTATTCCATTTTGATATTCATTCGCAATACCAACTGCAATCTTTCTTGCTGATAATAAATCACGATCGTGTTCAAACAAACCTTTTGTCATTTGATTTATTTGATCTTGTGTCAGTTTTATATCTCTTCCTAGGTTTTTAAAGTGCCTAAATTGATAGCCGCTACCTTGTTGCAAGTCAATGTGAAATGCACGTTTTACTATTCTTTGTGCACTTTCAGGTTTATTTACAAATTCAGCCTTTCCTTCTACGAAATGATATTGCTTCCTAAGCAAACGCAATGCTTTTGCTGCGTTTTCGTTTGTTTTAAACAGTTCCTCTTGTTCTCTTGGAGATAGATTTGAAAAATCTTTTGCTGTGTATTTCTTTCCTGTAGCTTCATATATCTCTTGTAAGAACAATTCTCTTGTCTTCATAGCATCAGCTACAGCTAATATTTCATCAGCTAAGTAATCAACAAAACGTTTAACGATATTTCTGTTAATGGTCAAATCTTCATCAAAGTAGTGAGCTATGTCATTAGGAATACCTACAATTTCAGCAGCAAAACGCTTGTTTGCCAAAGACGGTATTGTGTGGTTACCTTCTAATGTGGTAGTGAAACGATTTAAAATATCCTCTATTTCTGTAATATCTATATCAGCTACACTTTCGTGGAAATCTTCATTAACCATTGTTGCCAATTTTGTATCTGCGTAAATAGCAGTATTTCCTCGTAATATTTCTTGTAACCAAGTAGAATTTACAGCATATGGATTTCTTAGCATTCTTTCACGCCAAGACTTACTACGAATTCTAGCATCAAATAATCTTGTTATGAAATTGTGTGAACCAATTGTATATATTTTTACACCCTCTGGACCTCTTTGAGAATTGTTTTTATAATCAGATGGTAATTTTTTTCCAATACGTTCTGCTAATACGTTTAAATCGCCTTTTAAATCAAACAAATCTTTTATTATTTTTGAACCAAATTTCTTTTTAGAATTTAATTCATTTTGCAAATCTGTTGTAGTTATACTTGATAATTTTTTCGCTACATTTTTCAACAAGTTAAATGTACCACTATCGTCCGACTTTGTTACAAGTTCTGCCATAGCAGAATGATCCATGTTAAAGCTTATTCCGAAAGTTGTTTCTAACTGTTGCAGTAGATTTATAACAGACTTCTTGTCTGACGATTTAACAGACTTCACGGCATCTGCGAGTGGTTTTAATAACTGTCTCAAATTTTTTGATGAAAAGCCTACACTTTCTCTAGAAACAGAACCTATTGCAACTAATGCATTTTTGATGCCACGTTTCCAATGTATTAACAAATTATCGTTTACTGCAGTTTCATCTCCACTACGAGTACTAGCTGACACATATTCTACATCAACCACCTTACCTTTATCGTCTACAATTTCTTTTGTTGAATAATCGTGATATGTAAAACGGTGTATGTGTCTAACGAAATCACTAAAAAATCTATTTACAAACGCTTGAGATGTTTGTTTGTCTGTCAACATTTGATAAACTTGCATCACAGTGTTATCATTCATTTGATCACGATAACGGAATGCTGCAACTTTCAGTTTTTCAAGCATATCTTCTGTGTTTTCAGCAGTATCTATTGAACGAGCCAATTTGTTGAACAATGCTGCAACATTACTGTAACGTATCAATCCGTCTGAAGTAAATTTAGCACCGCTTGCATCTTGTAAATTTGTATCTGTTACACTCCATATAAACATCTTCATGCTTACATCCAATGACTTAAACGCATCCTTTAGATAAGAATCTCTGTTTTTTGATATAGAATCAGTAACAGCATTTGATCCAGGTTCTCCCATAAGATCAATGTCGTCATTTATAATCTATTCTGGGTTGTTTGTATCATCAAACTCAGCGTTAAATTGTTTGTCACAGAACTTAGTGAGTATCTCTTTCCAAGCGTCCCATTGCTTTGTTTCTATTATTTTTTCATATACATTTATCATATTTGACATCAATATGACAGCTTCGTATACATCATCCTTATTGAAACCTGCTGGTAAATTTTTTAAACCAGACGCAACATTCTTTTCAAGTTCACTTAATGCCTTTTTATACGTACCAAGTTGGTCTTGCAACGCTTTTTTAACCGCTTCTGTATTTACTTGCAGTTTTCCATTTTCAAGAATTTGTATGCTACTTGTTCTTAACAAACGACCTAACAAATCTCTTTTTATTTCGTCGTATTGTCTTGCGTTTTTAGCAACCTGCACGTCTTTGTACATTATTCCAGAGAACGGATTTGAATCTCCGTACACATTTTTGAACAGTTCTAAATTATTAGAAGTTGCTTTTGCATACGCATATCTACCGGCACGCATATCTTCAAACAATTTATCCATGTTGTGATACTTTGGAGTAATGTTCATGCCAGTGAGACGTCTTATTCCAGATAAGATGGCGTCATACAATTTCTTAAACTTTTTTGCCAAGATTCCAACGTGTTTTGTTTCAACATTGTTACCCTTGTCTTGAATGTATACGGCAAATTGATCTGCTAAGAATTCTTCGACTTGTTTGTCGCTTTTGTCTTTTAATTCTTGCCATTTTTCTCTGGCGTCAGCGTACATTTTCTGTCTAGACTTTTCAGATAGCAAGAACAAACTTACACGGTGGAAAGACTCGTGATACAACGAATTCTTTGCTATTTTTCCACTTCTAGCGTCCTTGAAAATTCTGATTCCATTAGATAAACACTCACCAAACACATAGATCATGGCCTCTCTAGAACTATCCCAAGCAGTTTCTTCTTCTGCAAATGTATAAACAGGGAAGTTTTCTCCAAGTATGCGCTTCACGTTTTCTAATGCTGTTGAATAATCTTCTTTCTCAACATGCTCAGAAACAAACTACAATACTGATGCAAACTTAGGAGAGCTACCAAATAATTCTGCAGATACTTTATAAATCAACTGAGGGTTTGACTCTATTAATTTAACTGCTTTTACAGGATTACTTTCAATACCTACCGCATTGTAGTATCTTGCGATTATATTCTTTATTGCATTTTGAACAGTTGCACTTTCTTTTGCATTTCTTGCACTCTATACTAATTCCGCAGCATTTTTTGTAGCCCATTCGGAAACATCCTTTGGTGCTACTTCGGATCTTGGGTTCACTGCAGTTTTAGGTTGGCTTTGTGGTTGTAAACCTTGGTTAACGGCATCTGCTGCTGTAGGGGCCTGTCTTTCCATTCCTCCTAAATCAGCTAAAGGATTTATTCCAACACTTTCATTTCCTGTTTGTGCAAGTCCAGCCTATTGATATAAGCTTTGTCTCATATCTTCTGCATCTTCTTGTGTCAAATTATCAGAATACTCTAGGACATAATCGTCAATTAGCTGTTTCACAGTTATTGTATTTCCAGAAGCATCTTTAAGATCTTCTTGTGTGACATCTAACGAAAAGTCTACATCTGAATTAGACCATCTCAAAGGTATTGATGTCTAAACTGAAGAAGTTACGTGCACTGGCTCTTGGAAAGGAACCATTCTTGTGTTTTGAGCTACAACTCCAGTTGTTGCAGATCCACCTCCAATGACAATAACAGTTCCGTCGGGTTGTTGTATGGTGCTTCCTGCAGGAAGTGTTGAATAATCTACACCAACAGCAGAAGCTTGTGTTTGTGCCGTTCCTTGTTGTGCCTATTGAGTAGGCTGTTGTGTCTTCTGCATTTTTGCAGTATCAAAGTATGCGGTAATCATCTTACCTTTTTCATCCAAAATAGGATTATTATTTTCGTCAACCAATACAATTGAAAGACTTTTTCTTTCAGCCAAACCAGAAACAAGACCGTGGAATTTACCACCACGTTGAATACCCCATCCTTCTTTAACACCTTCACCTTGCGCATATCTTACTGCAGCTTGATTTTCCGACCAAGGTACACCACTAGGTTTACCTTCTTTATCCAAGATTGCTGCGTAATACTTTTTATTCGTATCTAATAAATCCGAAACTTTATTTACAAAATGATCAAAAATATCAAATACTTTTGTAACATATGTTGCGGCATTATCACCTGCAGACAATACAGACAAACCAGTTGTTTTATCATTTGACCATTCTACTGCTTCTTCTCTTGACATTTCTTCTCCAAGCTACTTTCTTGCATTCGCAGCAGAACCTTGTTGGATTGGATCATTTGGTAATCCTGTGAATTTTCTATCTGATCTGTAACGTATATATACGCTAGGATTTACAAAGATGTTAGAACTTTCATTTGTATTTAAGTCTGTTTGCAACCATCCGTTGTCAACTACAGACGCAACATAATTATCATTCGCATCTTCTTTAAAAATAACATTTCCCTCTTTTGTTATTTCTAAATCATTTCCAACTACAGCACTTGTGTTTGCTAACTTTTTAGAATCCACACGATATGGTTTGTTTTCCATTATGAATTTGACAAAATCAGCAAAGTTGTCATTGTTCAAAGTAGAAGTTGTACCAAACCTAACATCGCCAGTATTCTTATTAAAGTATAGTAAACGACGATAATTGTTGTCATTTGGATTATTTATAATAGCATCTGTTCCTGTATAAATAAATCTGTCAATAAGCTGTTGAACTGTCATTTGAGTTTTTACAGTATATCCGTTGTCTGTAGTAAACTCATTTATAAACTGATCCATCTTCAACTTACCCATTCGTACAGCATTAAATATGTCTGCAATAAATGTAGCCATATTTTCATCCATATACTTAGGATTAAGTTTTACAGGATATTCTTTATGCGCTGAATTTAAGAATCTGGGTAAAACCAAATATATTGCACCTGCAGTACCGCTTGCATTTTTCATGGTGTGTTTTTCACCCTTTTGGTTATAGTATATAATAGATGCTCCTCCATCGGTATTAAATGAACCAAATGCAAATTGTAAAGGAGCTGTATCATAACCAGCAAAAGCGTCATCTGCTTTTACTTCTGCAGCAACATCTGATATGTATTTCTTAGTTATTTCTTCAGAAAGTTTATCCTTTTCTTCATTTACAGCTTCTTCTACTCGATCAAGTATAATTCCTGGAGTAATACCAGACTTTAATACTTTGTCGTTCTTTGTGGCTTCGTCACTATCTTCCTTTTCTTTTTTGGTTTTACTTCGATACAAACTATCTAACACAGGTTGCAAGAAAGAATGAACTTGAACTAATTCGGTTAAGTAATCAACTCGCTGTTCTTTTGTTTCGTTTGCATTACGACCTTTCATTCCCGAAATCTTTTCAAGAATTGTATCGTATGGCTTAAACGCTTCTTCTAACTGTGTATCAAGATCTGTTTGCTCTTGTGGATCTTTTTGTGCCTTGTCTTTTGTATTACGAGACAACCACTTCTCTAATGAGAAGACATATCTTCCGTTTTCGTCCTTTTGCAAACCTAAAGATTTAACTTCTGATATTTTGTGGTTAACGTGATAAGAAACGGTATTAAAGTCATCATAATTGACAGCATTTCCGTTTGGTGTTGAAGAACCATAAGTAAATACCTGAGCTATGTTAGATGGTTTAGTTAACATTGAGAACTTCTTATTGAAGAAGTAATCTGTTAAGGTTTCTTCAGCAACTTCTGCTTTACCATGTTGAACAAACTGATAACCCAAATCCTTTAATTGCGAAATAAATTCTTGTGCATTCTTAGATTGATTCAAAACTTTTTCAAAATCTTGAAACATCTTTGTTGCTTTTTGTATGCTTTCTGGAGTATTTGAATACTTTAATTCTTCATATTCTTGTGTCTGCTGATTTCTTTCAAACACACGAATTGAAGAACTTCCGTTAAACCATCTTCCTTTTATTGCGTCTTCTACTGTAATTTCAATAGGTGTTGCAAATTCAGAATTATCTGTATTTTTTGTGTATGTCAAGAAAGATTCGGGAGACACGCTTTGAACAAACTGTAAAAGTTTTTTTGCACGTAATCTTTGTGATTCTTTTGGAGATTTTGTATTTCCAGCAAGACCCAAATTCTTTCTTATATAATTACTCCAAAGAGTATCTAATTTTGTAGCTCCGTGTCCGTAACGTATTAATCCTTTTACAACAGAAGATAATGCGGTTTCACCGCCATCAAGTTGCTTGTTTAAATCTTCCTCAGTAACATCAAACTGAAGGTCTTTTAACAAACTCAAGAATTCTTCCATATTATCTATTACACGTGCTGTAGCTTCAACTGAAGCACTTGTGTAATATTGATTAATCTCTGATGCAGACATTTGTGTTCCATCATCTTTGGCAAAGAATCTTGATTGAGGATTTACTTTTGTCTAAATTGAATAATCAAAATCACCGTATACTATTTCAACTTGTTTATCTGAAAAATAAACACGGCTTCTAAAAGAATTTTCAACTTCTTCTTCTGTAAAACCTTCTTTTGAAAGATCTGCATCTTTTTTAACAAGCTTATAATTGTTTAGCAAATCGTGTATTAAACCAGCACGAGCGTTAAATTCCTCATTGTTTACAGTTTCCGATCTGCTCGCAGATGAGAAATCAGACAAAACAACAAATGTTGATTGTTTACCGGTTCTTGGTTGAAACATTAAGGCTGTTAAAGGAAGTGAATATACCAAATTTTTATAAGCTTCCTTTGTAATAGACACACCATTGTAATTTGCAGCAGTTTCTTCATTCTTTGCAAACTTTTCAAGAAGTTCATATAATTCTACAGAGTTATATTGTTTATTCTATTTTAACTCAGCTATTTTTTCACCAAGCTTATTGAAAAACTCTACAGCTTTGTATCTACTATATGTTTCACCTTTTACAGTAAAGTGATCATCTTTCACATATTTTTTAGCTTCTTGTACAGAAAAATATGGTGCTGCAATATGACCTCTCCAGAACCTAGCTTGGTGATAAGGGTTGAGCAGCTTTGTTCTTGCGGCTTTGTTTGATTGTTTGTCATTTGGTATTGGGTATGCCTTTACTTTGTTTACTTTACCCATTTCAGCCTGAACAAGCTTTTCTCTCCAAGTAGGCTTAACCTTTTCAGTTTCTTTTTCGTTTTCTTCGAAATCAAAAACATCTCCGGTAGAACTTACCAATTCTGTTCTTAATGCACGTTTTTTCTTGTTTTCAGCAATGTCGTTTGCAACAAGATTTTCTAATCTTGTTAATTTTGACGCATACAGAGTTTCTTTACCTTCGTTGTTTACAGTTTTTAAAGAAGATAACCATTCTCTATTTTGATCCGTCCGCATTATTATTTTGTTTTGTGACGGATTTTCTTTTTGTCTGGTTAAATTGTCAGCGATTACATCAAGGGTTTCAACAATCTTGTCGTTTGCCTCTTTATTTTCTGGATTTTCTTCCGAATCTTTTGCCAACCTTTCCTTTTGTTTTGCGACATTTTCCAACAACTTATCTATATGTTTTTCATCGCTGGCGTCACTAACTGGTTGCAATGTTAATATTAAACCTTCATTTTCAGAATATTCTGCTTCGTTTTGTCTTACAACATATCTGTTTCCAGAAGCATCTTGCCAAACAGTATGCTCTGCTTTAAATCCTGCATTTTTACGTTGAGCTCTAGCTCTAGACTCTGCAGAAATGCGTAAAACACGGTCTAATTGCTTAGCCATGTTTTCAGATATATCTGTAATTTCTTTTAATATTTTCTTTTCTTCTTCGGAAGCATTTTCAAATTGATCGCCTTTCTAATATTGATATTTAATGCGATTTGTAGCTCTACTTACGTATCTAACATATTCTTCAGGAGTATTAGTTAACTCTGCGCCTCTGTTTAGATATTCTGCAAAAGATCTAAGATAACTATTTTCTGGAATAGAATCTAACAAGGTATGCAGCTCGTCTGCAGTACTGGTTATTTGCTCATTTATATAAGCTTGTTCTTCTTCCATTTGTTGTTTAGTCATATCCTAAACCTTTGTGTCATTGATTACAGCAGCACCTTCTTTTACTTCTGTATTTGTTTTAGCAGCTTCATTTGACGCATCTGCCAAATTATTTTGTCTTGTTTGAGTTTCTTTGTATTTTGCAACAACATTTTTTACAAAATCTTTCTTTGCATCTTGATACTGCATGTTTTTTAAGTTCAAAAGAGTACCTAACACAGTAATGTCTGAATGATCTCTTGCGACTTTTTCGATAGAATTGTTGTCTGCCAAAGCTTCAGCAGAAAACGATTGTGCCGCATCGGTTATAACATCTGACAAGACCAAATCGCTCTTTTTTATATCAGGGTGAGCTGTCATTAAATCTCTAACAATCGCATCACGTTGCATTTGTAACTTTGTCAAATTTGTAATGTATGCTAAAGCTGTTTCAGCTTCTTCGATATGCGATTCTTGTGACAACATTTTTTTCTCTGCCATAATCTTTTTGATTTCTTCCTATTTTTTTATGGCTTGTGATTTTTCCTGAACATGTTGTATTTCTTTATTCAAAAGAGATAATGCAGCAAAACTTCTAAAATCAGCTTCGTTTAGCTCGTCTTTTGTGAACTTAGCATCCTTTATTTCCTATTGAAAAGTTTCATCCTAGCTACGATCCGTTACTACTGCTGTAATTTTACCGCCTTCTTTTTCATATTCTTTTAATATTTTGTTAGCCTGATCCGCTTCTTTGTTTGCATTATAACCCAACGCCATATACAAATCAACATCGTCATCAGACAAATCTTCTACATTTTGAAGTTTTTTACGCATTTCTCTGCTGTAACCAATCATAGCAACAGCTTCTCTTTTCTATTCTTCTATATGCTCATCTACTTGATCTTCTGTTGCAGGTGTTTGGCCATCAGTTAAAACGGTAGCATCTAAATTGTATTTTTTTGTTTTTCCATCTGGACCAACACTCTTTAATTCTTTTTTTAATTCATCAAGAGCTTCTGTCCACGCTCTACCCGAAGGAAGACCTTCTCTTACGTTTTTAAAGAATTCCTTACTTCTGTTAACTTCATCTTGAGTACTCAATGTATACTCTAATTGCTTTGCGACTTTTGGTATAGTCAACAAAGTTTGAATTTCTCCATTCGCTCTAGATACCAACGAAGCTGTACCAAACGGATTAAACAGTGATAATAAGAAACCACTACCCATTTCTTCAAACAGCTGTTGATCATCTTTGTATTCAGGATATAACCCAAAAGCAGCACCCATTGATTTGGTTCTTAACCATATATCGTGACCAAGATCTGTAAATACTTGTCCGTCAGCAACAGCATCTAAAAAAGTTTGATTTACATTTTCATCTGCATATTCTCCATTCAAATATTCTTTTACTAAAAAATTCTGAGCACCTTCTTCACTGGCTTCAATCATACCACGTATGGTTGTATCTGTAGCCAACTTACGCAAATCTCCAAGTAAACGTTTGTTTCTGGCAATAGCACCACTGGCTGCAACATTTAGACCTGCCTTAAATCTTTTTGCTGCAGCTACTTTCAATGCGTTTGGAACTAATTTACTAGTTGCTGTACCTAATGTTTTTTTAGCAATCGCTGTAAATGGTTTTGACAAAGAACCAACGGGCAAAAGATAAGTTAAATCAGACACAGCTTCTCCAAAGCCTAATGCATTATTACGCTCAAATAAACGTCTTGATTCTACATACGCATCCTTTGCAGACTCTGCAAAACCAGAGCTAAATGTATCCAAAGTAGGATCAGCAAGTGCAGCTTGTATAATTTGTTGTGGGGTCATTGTGCTTGTGTCTACACCACGTTCTTGTAGTTGAGCTGATACTTTTTCACGAACTTTGTTCATGTCTACCTTCTTATCTTCTGCGAGTTGCATCATTTTTTCGTAGTAGCCATTGAACGCTTCCATATGTGATTCCTCTTGTCTTGATTTAACGTTTCCTAAAGCTCCGCCAAGAAGACCTCCCAATACAAATCCAACTCCAGCGCCAATACCGCCACCCCAAGCACCAATCGCAGCACCTGCTTTTGCGCCAGCCCAAGCGCCACCAAGACTGACAGCTTGCCATACAGGAGATGTCATTGAAGTACCAGCTGTAGCAGGCATCTTATACATCCAATTTCCCCATCCTTGCACAGCCTCATTGCTTTTGTTGGTATAGTATTGAGAAATATCGTAATTATTTACACCAAAGAGTGCGTTATTATCACGCTGATCCTTATTGTGAAAATAACTAGCTTCTTCTTCTGCAAAAGTTTTATCCTACTCATCAATTATTTCTTGTAATTCTTGATTTGTAGGATCCTTTTTTTCTGTCCATAGCCCAAGCTTTCTCAAAGTACTAATACCTTCGATCTTCTCATCCTCATTGTCACTTTGAGCTAACTTTGCATACTTTTTATTATTTGTAGCTTGCAACATACGATCTTGATTTGCCTACATTTCACCTTCCTATACAGAACGGTAATAGGAAGCGGCAGCATCGCCGAGATATTCATACCAATTATATCCCGGCGCGCTAGCGTTTCCTCTTATGTTTTTTCTATTTAGTAGACTTGTTGTGTCAAGATCAATGTCTGTTCGTCCGTAACGAATACCCTGCAAGTAATCTTGTAATATTTCAATATTATTGTCCATGTTTTTATCTTAAAGCTCCACTTGGAGTATAATTTTTTAACATCAAATTTGCATCATCTCCAAAAATTTGATTATCTTGAGACTTCGTTGTACCATATTCTTTTTGGTACATTGAGTTACTTCTCTTTTTATCTATATTTGCCATTGTATCTGGAATTACAGTTGTTATTTTGACGGCAGCTCTTCCTTCCTCGTCGTGTGTTAACTCATATCCAGCTTCAGCTAATTTACTACTCAATCCTCCACCTAACCAAGAAGATAGTGTAGAATAACCAGGAGACCCATCCCATATAGGAATTGCCACTTCTACTACGTAATTTCTACTTCCACCTGATTCTAAGATTCCGGTAATTTCTTGCACATAACCAGTTCCTAATTCACCGGCAGCAAATCTTTCTTCTATACTTATGTTATTTGTATCTGTTGGGCCACCAAACCAACGACCTCTATCCAATTGAATAGACTCTAAATCAATTTGATTTGTACCATCTCCAAAACCAGACGCAGAAGCTCTGTTACGAAGATATTGATTTGTGTTATATATAAATGATCTTGGTGATAATGTTTTTGAACCACTTATAGAAAAACCAAGTTCGTTTTTAGACTTTCTTTCTCCAAACAGTTGTTCATTTAAATCAAATCCTGTCATGTTGGAAACTTTTTGCGACATTTCTTTTAACGCATATCCCCACATGTGTTGGAACGAAGGAAGATTAAAATGATAATCTCCTCCAAGAAGTTCATTAGACGTATCTGCTTTTAACAAATCAAAGATTGACTTATTTAATTCTTTTTCAGACATGTTACCGTTGTCTTGCTGTAAAACGTATTCTTTCATTAAGTTTTCGTACATTCTACCGTAAGCTTCATCTTGTGCTTTACCTGCAAGATTTACGTATTGATTGAAAGTAAAATCACGTTTCTGCTCCAAATCTTTATTGTCTGGATCTTCATTTAACGCTTCTGTTAACTATAACGTAGCAAGTTGCAAATTGTCTAAATCTTTTGTATATTTTCCAGCGAACTCAGGATCCATATCAAACATTGTTTGAAGAATCGCCTTTCGTTTATCATCTCCTTCTTTGCGCAAAGCATCTTCTAATCCTATCGCACCGGTCGCGTTAGCTTGTTGTTGAGCTCTTGCTTTTGCGATTTCTGTATTGACGTCAAGTTGTGTCTTCCATGCATTAAATCCTAAAGTATCATCAATTGGCGTAGATACTATTTTCTTACGTTGTGCACCAATAAGGTGTTCCATCAACTTGTTATCTGCATCTTCTCCATACAACTGTTGATAACGTTCTCTCCACGCAGCACCTTGTGGGGTGTTTATTATTTCTGTATATTGCAAAGAATCTGCAATATCTCCGTAAGTAATAGCATTCCATCCGCTTGTCCAAGGTCTTACTTCGTTTGGATTTAAAGGGTTTCTATTACCTCCGTAGTATGTCGGTTCAATTCCTTCAACATATGGACTTCCTAATTCTTCTAACGATTTATACGGCATTGGAGAAAGTGTTGTCATCATTCTATCTTCTCCAAGAGTATCCCATTGCGATACATTTATTTTATCCATCCAAGGAGCGTACCTGCCTGCAGCAATTAGTTTTGCTTTATTGTCTTCATAGACTTCGAATGCTTTGGCATTTTGTTTTAATCTGCCCATATCGGCATAATTCAGATTATTTATAGCTTGTTGTAACCCAGCTCTAAATGCAGAATCCTTCATTGCATCGGGATCTGATGCAGCGCGTTCAATGTATTTTCTAATTACAGGGTTATTGTAAGTCAAATCCCCCCAACGTTGCATATCTATATCTGACAACGATTGAAATTCAGCCCATGTTTTTTGTTGTGCAGCCAATTCTTTTCTAGCCTCATCTACTGCAGCTTTCTAAGTAACTCCGATCTTATACAGTTGATCAAAGTTAATGGGTACATATGTATCTATGTACCCAATTTCTGTTGGTTTATAAAATCTATTTACTGTCATAATTATGAATATAATGGAGCAAGGTCCTCGTGAGTAAATCCAGCTTCCAAGAATCTTCTGTACAATGGAAGTAATTGCTTATCTCTCAGTTTTGTATTATAAGACTTAGTACTACCAGCTAAGATATTGTGTATACTTTTTCTAGCAGCATCATTTGTCATCAAAGCTGCAGCTCTATTTTGAGCGTTATTTGTTCTTGCTAAATTAGTAGCATTAACCCATTGTTGACCCAAATTGTTCAACATTTCTGCTTCTTCACCACGGTATTGATTATTTGCATTAGCTTCTTGTAATCTTACTTTAGCGATAGCATCTGCTGCATTTACAGCACTTTGTGTCATGGCTGCTAAGTTTCTACCAGTATTTGCACCAGTTCTAGTCAAGTTATAATTACCCATTGCTCTTTCTCTGGCGTTGTCAGCCATAGCCCCTTCAACCAATCTGGCTCTACGATTACGCATGGTGTTCATAATAGTACGATGATAAGGATTATATACAGCGTCTTCTATTTCAGGTTTAGCACCTAATCCAGGTATAGCTGCAGCTAATTGACCAATAGTGCCAGCAAGATCTCCAATCCAACTGTAATCTTTCTCCGGTTTTGTGTATTTTATAACTTCTTCTTCTGGTTCAAAATCACCATCTGGGTCTGTTACTTTCTTTAAAGTAGGAATTGGTTCTGTTTTATTTAAACCGTATTTGTTAGCAATTTGATCAGCGACATCATCTACAAACGCCCTAGCCTAAATGTATTCTTTACTGTATGGATCAACTTGTTCGCTGTAATCTTTTATTGCCGGTTCAACTTTTTCAACTCCTGAAGTTGCAGAAACCCTTGTTCCTTTTTCCTCATCGTTTTGAGAAACAACCGTCTATCTTGGCCAGTAACCGTTAAACAAACCAAAATTATCAAATTGATGATAACCTCCAATGATTGGTTTTTCATTTCTACCCAAAATCATATTTCTAAATTCAGGAGATATTGTATGCAACTTTTCATCTGTAATAAACAAATTCATAAGTTCATCATATTCCTATTGTTGATCCGCCGCAAGTTGCTCGTATTCCTATTTTGTCAAGTTTCCTCTACCAACTCTATTCAGTGTTTTTTCTGTTATTTTATTTTCTCTAGCAATGCGAGCTTCTCTGCCATAATCTGTAATCCAACCAAGTCTATAATCCCATTTCAATCCGTTTTCTACAGGATTTACAGTGGTATATTTATTAGGGGCACCAATTGTTCTTTTCTCCGGAGTTGTTGTTGTCTGTAAATTACCGTTTTCGTCTATGTAATAATATAAAGTCTCTGTTTCACCGCCTTCGTAAGCAGGAACAACAACGCCATCTTTAGCTGCCATTACTTTAGAACCATCAAGCTTCTTAAACTTCTTTTTGTTACCTTCCTTGTCTAATACAGCTTGTTGCTCATCGACTAAACGTTGTAATTCAGCTTCCATATTTCTATCGTTCAATATCTTGGAATCAGCGAACTGAATATTCTGTAAAGACTTACGTGTCTTGTATTTTCTAGTTACAGCATCACCATCTTCCTTAAACTTATTACCTGTTCTAGGATTAATCTTATTACCTAACACAGCTGTACCTGGTTCCAGTGCACTTAAGTATTGGTCTGCTCCATGTGTACCGGCATCAGGATTTTGCGTTACAGTGCCATCCGGATGCAACATAACTTCACCTCTGTCTGTAAAAGCTAACTGCTTATTACCCATCATACCGCCGTCTTTAAAACTATTAACTCCTCCCATTGTATTTTCTTGTGCAAATTCATATGCTAAATTCTCAGTACCTTCTACAGCAGCTCTGTTTGCATAAGCGTTAGACTTAATACGATTACGTTCACGTCTTAGTCTACTATTAGCTCCAAAAGCACCCATTAAACCTGTACCTAAAGTACCCTAATCATAATCCGTAAAGCTGGTCATTTCAGCTTCTCTTCCTTTCTATCCAATTGAACCAACTACACCACCGATAGCTCCACCGATAGCAGCACCCCAAGGTCCAAATGCAGCACCTATAGAAGCACCTTTGCCTATACCACCAAATATATCACCGGCAGTTTGTGCTGCAACCTAACTACTGGTAGTAGCTGTGCTTGTTCCTAAGAAGCTATTTGCAAGCATACCACCTGCAGCAATGGCTCCTTGTCCAATAGCTCCAACCTATACTGCAGTTAATCCTTTACCTGCAGCAGAACCATTAGCTCCTGGAGTAGAACCACCAACAGATCCACCTGGAGTATAAGCCGGAACTTTAATGTTATTTCTTTTAATTGTTTTCTTCATATCAAATTAGAGAATATCTATAAGTTGTTGTAATTGACGGTATTCTAAATGTAGAATAACCATCAGCTTCAAACTCATAAGTACATACTAAATATTTACCTCTCATTCTTGCCGGATAGGACGACGGGTCTTTTAAATCTACCGCCTGTCTAGGCATTGCAAACCTATAGCTATCCTCTCTGTAATCAACAACTAAGTCTGTTATCTTACCTGTTGTCTAATGTTTTGTTTTAAATTCAACACTTTCAACAATGTCACTTCTTCTATTTTTTGCATAGGGTTCTTTGTCCAAACCGTTTACTTCTGTACCAGTAGTATTAAAGTCACCATGCAATCTTACATTATCAAAAGTCTTAGTTAACTCTACGTCTTTGTTCACTACAAACTCTATCTTTGCATTCTTACTAACATTGTTTGTTGGATCTACATCTAATGAATTTACTCTAAAGAATTCATTGTCTTTTATACCAACAACAGAGTCTGAGAATACTAACGCCCATTGTGGGTTAAAAGTATAAAATGATGTAAATCTACCAACCAACTCATTAAATATCAAAGACTTGTCATAGAACTTGAACCATACTTCATTATACTTTCTATCGTACAAACCTAAAGTAACATTACGCTTATCAATATACAATTCATTCAAATAAGACTGAACAAACTTGTTCTTAGACAAAGCGTGTATGTTACCATCATAAGCACAAATCTCATTCTTATCTACGTCATACCAGTAGATGGTACCTATAGTAGTAACAATACTTCTGTCATTTACTATAGATGAACCATTGCTTGTAGTAATATAATCGTATCTATCAAGTATGCCACCTGTACCCAATGTTAACTGACCAATATTATTATCTGTAATTAATGATCTTTCATTAACGGAAGCAATACCTAGCGCAGTATCTTGGAAGAAGAATAACTTATCTTTGAATCCAACCAAATTAGTAATACCACCCCATTGACTGTCAACGTCCAAGTAATTAGCAACTTTAAATGTAGTCCAGGCATCTAATACTTCATTGTTAATCTTTACTTCAGATGAATAAATTCTATCAGAAGAATGTAGATTGTCTATAGAATAAATAGAAGCTGGTACGTATTGTCTACTGCCATTTTGATTTGAATACACAGGATTATACAAGTAGTAAGGTCTATCTTGTACATGATAGGTTCCTTTTTGAGTTATATCTGTCTATAGGTGTGTGTCAAGATAACTTGAATTATAGTTTGTTCCATCTAAGACACCTCCTGAATTATCCCACAAACCGCCTCTATAACTCCTGTGAGCCATATCTCCATTGAACAAATTCATATTGATACTAGACTCAAAAGGAATATAACAACCAACATAATGTTTCTTCTATGCGTCGACGGCTTCATCGTTTGCTTGAAATGTTGCTGTAAATATATAATCCAACAAATTAAGATATGTATCTCCACCATAAGTCACACACGTTTGATAATTACCATCTGTTTGTATGTTTTTATATCCGCCTGTTGGAATATATACAGAATTCTGTCTACTAGTGTAAGTTATGCCACCGTAAGGAGTAACGTTCCTTTTTACATTAAAAACAGGTAAAGCATTTACGTAATCCACGTCGTTACCAACATAACTACTGCCATCTAATTTGGATAAAACAGAACTTTGACTCAATACTGGTAATTCTCTTGATGTTTTCACAACTAAACACGGACCACCAGGACCTGTGATCGTTTGAGAGTTTGTAACACTAAAATGACTCATATTCCAGTTGGTAAACAACTTTTCACCAACATTTATTCGATGTGGCAGTACACCGGAACTATAAGAATTGTAAGATATTATAGGTGGATATTTTGCTTCCTATATTATTGTTGGTATTGTATAATCGTTATCAGAAGATACAATGTCGTAATACTTAGCGATAGATCCTGCATAACTTGTATCAACATCGTCACCGCTTTCGGTACGATACCCCCAAGGTAATTGAAAAACAACTTGAATATTTGTTGTTACACCATCTCTTCTAATACACGTCCAGTTACTATGAGAATCTACATAATGCTCTTTTCCAGTAGACTGCAAAACCCAAGACGGAGCTGCAAAAGTTCTAGATTTATCTGTGCAATACATTCCTCCGTTATTTTCATACAAACTAGCATAACGGTCTGGATACACACTACCTTCTGCTGTATCTATGTGTGATATAGCAAAGTATAAATGATCTAATTTACTAGAAGATCCCAAGTACGTCTCAATCTATTCTTGCTGCAGACATATTTCTGGAGAGAACATTTTGAAGTATTGCGTTTCTCTTTCTGTTCTCATTGCAATGGATTCTGTACCTTTCTTGTATGTAATAAGAGCATCGTTCGTAAATGCCGGAAGTACATGAGATCTCATTTCAATGGAATCAGCTAACTAAGAACCAGTTCCAACTTTTCCATCCTACTCTTGTATAGAATAAGAGTAAAGATTAGATAAAGCGCATTGCATCAACACACTTCTATCTTGTTCTGTTCTATCACATCTTACTATTTCATAAGCAGTCGTACCTTCTGGAAGATTTCTTATGTAGAACATTAGACCAAGAGCCTATCCTTCAACTAGATATTTTCCGTCGTTATATTTTTTTGTAAACGGATTGCATTGCGAAGCGTGTGGAAATCTAATATCTCCAATCCAATGTACGGGGCTTGGTAACGATTTGTCGTTATACAAAACAATACCAAACCGATACACCTCATCTCTGTTATATCCAGTTAATTCTGAAGCTATGACAGGATCTGAATAATTTGGGATTCTACCTATGTTTCCGTCAGCAAACTGATGTACAACACTAAAACTATAATCTCCCGGAGATGAAAGTTCCACCTAAGACATTACAACGCTATTTGTACTCATGAAAGGGTTCACAGAACTTCTTTGAGTTTCCTCATCTGTAAGTTTTATAGGAGCTGTTACGAATTTATAAGACACGTTTATACCGGTCCCACCAAACATTCCATCTAGATCACGATCATATCTTTGCGATAGCTAAGTGCTCCAAAAATCCAAATTGTTATACGGATTGATACAATCGTGTTGATTCGGTATGTTTAAATCCTATATTGATTGTATGTTTTCAACTGCGTTTGCAATAATAGAAGATCCGTCAGAGCTATCCAATCTTAGTTGTTTGTCTGTATTAAAACGATAGGCTCTAGCATCCCAATCAGGATTCCAAGTATCCTCTGTTACATTTGCTGCAAACAGTCTATTCTATAACTTAGTAATAGTCTTAGCAAAGAACTGATAACCAACCAAATTGTTAAATTCATCTATAGTAATCTCACCAAGGAACGCATTACCTGAATCAACATATGAAATTGTATTTGTATTTTTATCAATATCAATTTCATCTACAATTACAATCCTAGGTATAGAATTATTATCAGTATATCTGATACTAATAATTCTACATTTGGTAAAGTCTTTTGTTATTAATTCAGCTTCTACCTTACATGATTTGCCAGAAGAATTACCAGGATAATCTCCTTGATAATCTTGACTGTTTTGATTTGTAGTACTAGAAGTAAGATGTACCAATGGGCTCATTGGCGATAATGTTGTTTCACTACCCCTTAAATTAAACAATTGATAGCAGTATTGAACTACACCAACCGGTAAATTACCAACACCCAATCCGGCAATTTTGAATGGAGTTAATACGGCACCAGGAGTAATATCCAACGCTTTTGCATTCTTAATAAAACCGTCAGCGTCAACAACATCAGTATTAGCGTCAACATACTTATCTTCAACGATATTCAATTGTTTGATAGCACTGTTACCATCAGTAAAGTAGATCTTGATAACCTAATCACTTTCATAGTTACTTACTATTGATAAGTTTGGTGTAACACTTCTATCTTGACACAAACCAAGCATACCTTTTAGTATGGTAATAATTGTAAGTTCTTTAGTATCAAAGCCTTCTATACGATACACCCTGTTAATAACATCTGCACCAGTACCTTCTGCTGTAATAACAATTCCGTAATTATGAATACTACTTGTACCGATTACTTCTTCATCTTTACCAATTACATCACTTGCCAGTAAGTATTTTTCAACACCTTCTATATTCTAAAGTACACCACTTGTACCGTTATCATTAGTCATGATACGTACATTCTCTGCGTACCTGTATTCTCCTTCAGGTGTTAAAGCAACGTCATAATCCATATTCATTCCGCTGCCAAAGGTGTTTATTTGTGCTGTTGTACTTATCATAACTAATTATAAATATTTTGTTCTTCACCAGTAGTACTCATGAAAGTATCCTGGTCATTTATTTCTGGATATAACTTATGCCATGTGTTAGATATAGTTGACATGTCATCTACGCCAGTAGGTAACATTGCTTCAGCATAAGCTTGTTTACGATAGAAGTTCCATGAATTCTATGCATCATAGTATATTCTATCTGAAACCAATCCTCTTAATCTCTTTGGGTAAAGTAACTTAGTTGTTACATACCAAAATATAGCTTCCTTAAACGATTCCATGTCAGGTATCATTGGCATACCTTCGTCATCTGTATATATTGCATAGTATTGTATCTTAACAAATCCTTCTGGCATATTAGTGACAATATATCCAGGCTTTGTCATATACTGCAAATCATTACTAAACATTGTACCGTCTTTGTGTCCACCGCCCAAGTAAGCACCGTTAACAGTATTTACAGTATGTCTGTTAAGCAAAGTACTAAGTGTTTTTCTTAAGTCTGGGTCTTCATTCAACTTATCTAATGCTTCTCTATCTGTACTTATGTTGAACATTGACTTAACTAAAGGAAACAACTTATTATCTTGAAATAACATGCCGCCAACAGTACTACTACAGTTATTATCGTGATATAAACCAAAGCTAGAAGTACACTTTCTCATTGGCAACCATCCGCCGTTACAAAACGAAAAAGCAACCTATCCTAATTTGTATAAGTCGCAAGGCAGTGCAGCTTGATGACCTTTGACTGGTAATACTGCAACTTTGTGTTCATATTGTTGTATTGCACCTATCTTAAGTAAACCTTCAAGGATATATTCTTTTATATCTGTAATAGGTAAATCACTTTCAGGCAACTAAAGATCTGCAATCACTTTTGCTATAATTGATTTTGAACTAATTAATCTATTATGTATCATTTCTCTATAAAATCTATGTTACCTGCAAAAATTATTTTAGCTAGGTTGCGTTTATTATCTCTTGTTGCTACAAACTAATATTTACTTTTATTGGCAGTCAAACAATTCTGTTTACTCCAAAAGAATCTGAATTTGTATTCGTTACTATGTAGATTAAGTAAGTATACTGGTTTACCTGCTTCCTTTGTTGCTTTCCAGTCCCATCTTAAACTCTTACCTGTATATTCCTTTGGTTTATGTTTCACTATCTATAAGGTTCCTAATCTACACGGTAATTTAACTTCTCTACTTTCCAACATAATCTAATCTCTTAGAAACTATAAGTATTCTACCAGAATAGCTTTGTATGTTTTCAAGTTAACATCATAAACAGTACCTTCTTCTATCTTACTTTTGTAGTCCAGATAGAAGTCAGCTATTGTATAACTCTTGCGTCGGTAATTTATCTTTTCTTCTATCATTGTTTCTTATAAATATTTTGAGTATTGTCTTCTGTGTTGTTAACAACATCACTTGGCTATGGTAGCATAAACCTTAATTCTCTATCCATGATTAATTGTGTTAGAGTAGGTATCATTGCTCCTGGCATTGGATAATCTTCATCTGGGTTATAACAGTCTGTAGCTGTAGGATCTTCTGCAACAACATCAACACTGACGTATTCAATTTGATTGCTATCTCCTTCTACATGAACTCTATTGTCTTTTATCCAAGCTATATAATCACCACAAGTAGCTTTACGATACTTTTGAAACTTAGCTTTAGTTGCACTACCAAGTTGTATTGGGTTTCCATACATATCACGTACTGCAATTACACCAGATCTCTTATGTGATCCAATAAGTGTTGGCAACTCTTTATCACCAACATATGTTATCTTTCCAGGTGACGTTTCTACTGCGTCCAGGTGAATAGGCTCTATTGTACTAATAAAAGCATCATCTATTTCACCGTCTTTATCTAATTGCTGTTTAATTAAAAAAGCTCTGTAGCCTTTTATCCACAGCTCAATCTAATGTCTACTGAGGTGTTCTGATTCACCTATATTACTATTTCTAGCAATCAGTAGAATGTTATCAATCAAGTTATTTAAAGACATGTCTATATTATATTTAACGTTAATATGCCTTAAACGCATTTTAAGCCGTTCTAAGACACTTTCTTTGCTTCTATGTACAAATGGCCACAAAACATAATAGCGTTTATTACAGAGCATATAAACATAAAAAAAAGGTTAGCTTTTTTAGCTAACCTTAATTGTTTCAATATCTTCTTTCTGTTCAGGGACTGCATGTCTCTAAGGCTATTCTCTAAGTAACCCAAGTATGTCCTAACATTTTTTAATCTCATTCTTATAAAACTCGATTGCTTTAATCTTGGACTCGTATTCTTTACATTGATTTGTAACCTAAGTAATGAGTTCATTCTTATTAGTAGACACAGTAAGTCCAATAACACTATCTGTAATTGTCGACTTGTCTGCACCAACTGTCAGTTTTTTAGATACACCTTCACAGCTAATTGTAATATCTATTAACTTTCTCTTAACAGTTTGAGCCATGTAGGGATTGGGATTTGACATATCATCGTACTATCCACTAATCTAAGTAATCGTACCGATGTTATACGTATTAACTTTTCTAAACGTTCCGGCATTCTCCAATATATAAATACTATCACCGATTTTTAAATCTTTAAATTCCATAAGCAAAAGGTTTAGGGGGTGTTGCCACCCCCTGGTTATAATTAATATTAAGCAGTAACAATGTGGTTAACAACTTGGAAAACACCGGTATTTTTGTTATAATATATTAAATATCTGTTACCAACTGTAATCTCTGCATTTGTTATTTGATCCCCAGAGCCATTTAACAAAGCTCTGGCACTAGTCGAGGTTGTAGTTGAGTTAGCTTGACTTAGTGTAAGACTAGTATCAATGTTAACTAAGTAAGCTGCAGTAGCCGTAGCTGGGACTGTGTTTGCTATATTTAGCAACACAAATCCCTCACACGGTAACCTTCTCCATATCTTAGGGCAAATACCATATGTAACTGTTGTAGCTGTAGTATCAGTAGTTACATACAAAGTATTTACAGGAAAAGTGTGTAACACTCTCAAACCTCTATTGTTATAAGGGTTGAAAGGAAAACTCATAATTACCTCCTTTCTTATGCACAACAACCACCGTTTACATAACCATTATAACCATATACGTTGCCATTATAGCTGTCGTATGGGTTACATGTTAAGTATGCTGGTATAGGACAAGGACGAATCTTGCTAACAATGTTTTCAGTCTATGTTTGTGACAAAGCTGACATTTGATAAGCAGTACGTTCATCACGCAAAGCGTCGATCTTGTTTTGCATTTCACGCATTTCAGCAGCACGTTGACCAGCTAAGATTTGAGCTGTAGAATCTTTAATGATTTCTTTCAAGTCACATGTTTGCTTTTGAGTTTCATAAGCTACGCTTGAGAAACCACGTTCCATGCCATTGTTAACACCGTTAATTGCACTAATCAAAGTATTGGTTTGGTTGCAATTAGCCAATTGGTTTTCATAACCCATCTTCAAAATTGATTGTTGGGTATTGCAGCAGCAGTCTTTGATTGCAGTGATAATACCACAGTCACCTTGGTTAACTGCGTTAATTACACGTTCTGCGCTGAAACCAACTTGTCCAGATACCTTGTCAATGGCACCTTGTACTGCACATATTGCTGAATTAAGAGTGTTGAAATCACAGTTGAGGGTAGTAGCCAACTGACCGATAGCAACATTGTTACCCTTAATAGCATCCATGAGCAAGCTACTGTTTTGGTTATCGGCAATAGTTTCTTGAATAGTTTGCAATTGATTGTCTACACAACCAAAGGCACCATTTCTACCATTCATGCCGTTGTTGCCCCAAAGAGCCCAAAGTAAGATGATCCATAACCATCCACCGTTTCCACCAAAACCACCGTTATTCATCATAGCCATAAGTGCATAAGGATCACTTATACCTTTATTACCATTCTGTATCAAAGCAGCAAGACCTGCATCGTAACCACGATCTTGCAAAATTATTCTATCGTCTAACATAATTGATTTGTTTTAAATTGATTTATTAATATCTCATATAGCGTACAGCACGCATACGTCCACGACTAGCATAATGATTTTTTGATTCATATTCATCATCTTCATCGTCGTCATAATCATAGTCATCTGTATGATAACGTCCCATTACACTTCCAGAGGCATACATTCTTCCACGTCCTCTACGAGCATAGTGTGGAACATATTCTTCTTCATACTCTTCTTCGTCTTCTTCTTCGTGGTATGCATCACACATAACGTACTTGAAATACATCCACATCTTACCTGTTTCAATATCTTTGTCATTTAACCAAGCTTTAGTGAGTTCCACAAAGTGTTTTACATTATCGCTACCAGTCATGTTGACGATAGCTTTGTAGAAGTCTGAACGAACCATGTTAAGTGCAACGAACCAGTCGTATTTATTAAACTTGTCACCCTTGATGTTCACACCAAATTGTTGAGCAATTTGAGCAGCTTCTTCTATTGACCAATGAGCACCGGTTGATCCGTCTTCGTTGCGCATCTTAGCTACTGCCTTTTCTGCGCACTTCTCATTGAAATGCTTACCGTACATCCTTTCGTGACGTTCCAACTTCATTTTATCCATATTGATTATACTTTATTGAGTTAATAATTATTATTGTGTAATATTTATTACACGGGTATCACTCGTAATAATTAAGTCATTGCTGTTATGTATTTGATACTTGCTGTTAGTTATCTTCTTGAAATCAAAGTGTAAGAGTCTTGAGAACCAGTTTTTGTATTTACGTTTGTATTCTTTTTTGGCAGTAACGAACAGTGTCTATTCGTTTTGTATTTCTAACTTAGTAGTTAGTACACTGTCTTTCTTATTGATAGTTATTGATGTTAATTCATTAGGTTTGATAACCTCACAGAAGTCACAACCTTTTACTATTACGGTTGTATCATGACGTATGACTTGACTCTGTTTCTATAATTGTCTCAGCTCTTTATCTTTGATTTTTAATTTCTTCTAAGTTGCAAGCAACTCCTAAACAACGCTATCTTTACTCTACTTAAGGTCATCCAAAGTAAGTGTTAGTGTTCTGTTGTCTTCGGCAATTCCTGCAGCTTTATTTTCATAATACAGACAATTGTTATATAACTTGTCTATTTCCTATTCTTTATTCTTTAGTTGTTTATGCTATAAAAACAAAAAAGCAGAGAGTATCATAATGATAGTCACTGCTAATAATTTGCGATTACTGATAAACCAACTAATTAACTTCGTTAATACTGGTATCATTTTATATGTTCATCTAATATATCTGAAACGTCTACTTCTAAATATTTATCTGCCTTAGATTTGATAAACTTCTTTAAGATCTTTGTTATGATTGAGTTAGGTTTTAATGCTGCTCTAGCTTCGAGCATTGAAATGAATTCGGCAAAGCATACACTGCCTGCGGCAGCTTTAGCTAACACCAGGTCTTCATATGTTGCAAATATAAACTTATCTACTAATGTGAAGCAGGCTATCATCATTGCTGCGAATCCCAGCTTCTCTACGGTTCTCCAAAATTTAACAGATTCAAAATGCTTATTACCAGAAAATTTTCTTGATACCTTGTAACCAAAGTATAAATCAACAAATATGAAGAGAAATGAAGTGCCAACTAAGGGCACAGCAGGTGCTAGTATAGCTGCTAATCCAGCTATCCAACCACACACAGATTGGATACCGTTAGCAAATATACGTTTAACGAATCCCATTATTTCATAACTCCTTTGTAATATCATAATCAAAAACTCACGAGAAATTTCAGATAGTTCTCTGTTAGTAATTGTTATAACGCAAATATCAACAATGGGTTCCTATTATATATACTATGTATATTATATATTATAGCGGTTGTTGTGTACGCTTTCTCATAGTCTTTCTGCGTACTACTTTAGATTTAGCTCTCAATGAAGTAAATCCAATCTCTTGTATCTTTCTAGATACCATTTCGTCGTATAGTGTCATAGTTGTATGGTTTTATGATTAATAACAAGTTAACAAAACCATATGATAAATAGTTTGATACATTAACACCCAACAAGTTATGATAATAGCGTTTATTTTAAATGTAATATCTGATTTCTATTATTCTTGGTAAAGCTTACATGTATCCAACTGTAATCACTCTCATCAATCAATTGATCAAAAGTAAGGTTATCTCTAATAAGTTCAAATAACTTCATATTTGCCTTCTTAGATCCAGCTGTAATGTCAGCAGCCTCACCCTTCATATGCTGACTCGTTTTAGAGCCATTTACAGCCTCGTTAAGCGCTTCTGATCTAAATCCTGAGGAAACCCTTATCGCCTTCTTATAAAGCGATCTGAGAGGATCTAAAACGTATTTAATGAGGTTCATTAAAGCATTGATCTAATCCCAGTTTGGAATATTCTCAATATCTTTAGATTTAGCCGTATCAGACTAAATCATTTCTTTAAATGTAAAGTATTTCATTTGTCTTTAATTAATCCATCTGCAATTAAGTTAGCTAGTATATTCATACTTAATTGCTTATCGTCGTTATCAATCTCTTTTACTTTCTCAGAGATTTCTAGGAGCAGACGATATATCTGCTCCAGTAATTCTCTATCTGTCATATTATTATTCGTAGTATACATCTGTGTCTATCGTATTACCAGACATAGCATTTCCGTCTGCCATTACACAAAGTGTATTTATATCAAACCAATTATCTAAAACAGAACTAGAACCTTCTTTAAGAGTATTTGGATCATCCGCCATACTTGCCATAAGTCTTATCTTACATCCTTGTCCAGACGATGGTTTTACCCAAAAGTCAGGGAAACGCAAATACAATTGCAACGTACCTTCTCCTGCAGTATATGTAGCGTCTACATTTGTGGTAGTACCATTACCATTCCATTCGTCGTTTGTCATTTGCGGATCTAAAATTACCTCTGCTATAATTGGAGTTTGAGAGCCAGAAGCATTTGTACAATACGCTCCAAATTTTATACTATTGCCTGAATAAGATTTATCTGCTGTTTTTATCACAAAACCTTCACCAACCTTTTTTTCAACTTTCATTTGAATATATAGTGTACTCGAATACGCAGATATATTTTGAGATTGTTGCGAAGTTGGAAGATCGCTAGTTTTAAACTGTATCCACGGACTATAACTAATATTATATCCCCATTTGATATTAGTTAAATTACGATTAAACCAACAACCGAATTGAATTGGCCAACAGAAGCCAGGATTACCGTAAAATCCTACATACCCTGGAGCTGGAATTATTGTACCTTCTACAGAAGGATCTGTGGTAACAACAGTCATGTCGCCTGCAGGAACAGAGTTATTGTTTGGATTAAAAAATATTTCTTCATTTGGATTTCCATTTGCTTCTTGTAACGCTAACATGAAATTAACAGTAGGACCGTTTTCACCAATATGCCAATAATTATCAACACCATATAAGTAATCAAGACAATCTTTTACATTCATCATGAAACGTGGAGCCTAGTCGTACAACAAAGTTCTAGAAAACCATTTGCCCAATAACTCATTAGGGTACACGGCTTCTGTCCAGCTGCCTTCAGCGCTAACATGCGGCCACATTTCCACTGCAAATCTTAATTCAGGTTGTCTTTGAAAAAATTCGAGTGTTGATACAAAACCATTGTTGTTTCCAGGTAATGCGTCAAATTCGATTGTAAAGTTTGCGTTTGGAAATAAATTTACAACCTTTAGATTTCCTGTAGAATCTATTAGTTCTTTTACTTCTGTATGAGGTTCTATAATTATAGGAGCTTCCGCATTATCTCTATAATATTCAAAATCGGTAAGCCTCATCCAATTTGTATTTACTACTGGCTTTTGATATTCCCATGTATATTGACTAAAGTAAGTTAGTAACCAGTCTTTTAGCTATTTACCAGATCTCATTGAGCTTGACGGCTTTGCGTTTAACCCCCAAAAAACTTGAGCACCGTTATCACCTTCTTTACTTGGATCTTCTGTAACGTTTACAATGGTTCCATCTTCTTTTACAAACTAAATTGTTGAATAAGGGATAGATTCATAACTATTATTTTTAGTTATGTACGGTTTATGTTTACTCCATCTATTTATCTAATTGCTGGTACAAGCCTCAGCCAGATCATAGTAAGCACCAGATGGAGATATACCTAATACATGGTATACATCATCCTTTAAACTAATAGGAGCTGTAATATATCCATTACTATTCATTTTCTATATTATTTAATTGTTCTAACTCTTCCTATGCCCACACTTGTTCATATTGTTCTAACATATCTGCAGGCATTGGTATTTCTTCAAAATGTTCTGGTAATTCTAACAGAGGCTCCTCTAGTTTCTTACCATTCAGATAGTATGTGTAGCCCAGAGATATTTCTGGACCAAACACATAGCCATCACTAATACGTCTAAACGTATTACCTCGTTTTGTTACTTTAATTGTTATCGGTTTCATAATCAGTCAAATAAATCTTCTGGAACATAATATCCTCTGTATAACCATTTTTTGTCGGTAGCATCGTATAAGTAATAGTAATCTTTTCCACAAGTATTTCCCCAAAAAGACCCGTATCTAGAACCATCGTTTACTGTAATTTCTCTATATTTTGGCCACTCATAACCATTAAAACCCCAATAACCAATGTAATTGTAATTTTCATCGTAAAACATTAAATCACGAGGGCTGCCGCAACGGTTAGCGGCTTTTACTTGACCACCTCTGATTTTGTGCCCGGTGATTACATCAAGTTGTATTACAAAACAATCGTACCATCCGTCTACTAATTCACCAGTACTTGTAGAAAGACTTTTGTACTAAATTGCTTTGTTTGCATCATACACAATTACATCAAATACAAGTGATTTATTTTTATCTAATTTGGATGTAGCTTTAATAGTGACCTTGTTTCCATTTGCACCAGCAGCTCCAGAAGCTAAACCTGTTTTATAATCAAAATTAATGTATTCTTCTCCTTCTAATATTTCCCAATTGACACCTTTTTCGTATGGGTAATCATCACCAAAATTAACCGCAATCAGCTAATTATACATTATAGTGCGTTTTGTCAAAGGATAAATCTCTCCCAATTGACTTAATGGTTTAACTACGTCAGAATAATTTGACCACATAGTTGCTGTTTTATAAAGATCTACACTATCGTCTGGAACATATATATCTATAATTCTTGAATTGTAACCTACACTCTCGAAAGTGGGTGGAGTTTCTGCTTTACAAACAATTTTGTTTGCCAGCAATTGCCAACCAAACTGTTTCATATACGTAAGTGTAGAAGGTAGTACAAGAAACTCACTATTATGACACGTGTGATGAACTGCACCTTTAACATCGGTAATTCCTTCGGGAATAATTGTATAACTCAGATTATAACAACCGTCAACACCGGGAATGTGCTAAGGTTTATTGTTGATGTATTTAGGTAACGAATACGCATACATATTTTTGTTATTTACAAAATAACCTCCCGATTCAAACATAATGCCATCAAAATATTTATATTCATAAAAAAAGTTAATCAGGTCATTGTCGCGGAAACAGTCATTAGTGGCATCATTTCTTGCAGAAAATGATGTAACTGTTTTAATTTCATCCATAGTTACATATCCATCTTGATTTTCATCTACATAGGTGTCATTACCCCAATAAGATTGCGGTCTTCTCCAACCAGCTTTCTTTTCTTTTAAAATTCTAAATACTTCAGGATCCTAAAATCTAACTGCATATCCTAATGCGTTGATTTCCAAATTAGGGAATTTCTCATTCAATACCTGTATTGAATCTTCATAAACATAACTATTTACATTTACAGTTCCACTGAGTACTGGAAGTGGGTCACTACCCGCTACACCTTCGTTGTTCAATCCTACATAAGAGCCATCAGCCAACTATGTCAATTTATCCAGTACAGATGAATCTTCAAAGTTAGAAGTAAAGTCTACAGCACGAACACGTTTTAATGCGTGATCATCACCTTGTACAGATTGAATTTCCATTATATCGGTTAGCATTGTAAGAGGGTCTAACTTAGGACATTCTTGCACAAAGAAGTCTGTGATGTTTAAAGCACATTCGCCCATATCAATACCTTCTATAGTAAGTAATGGGAAGTTTCTAAGTGTGATATATTGATTATAAGGACCGTATTGAATATTCTAAAGCGCTCCACCAACAGGCAAAGTTAACTGTGTTATAGAAGTACCTCCTGCATATACGTTTCTAAGATGAGTACAACTACTCAATTCAATTTTTCCGGTAAGAGTAGATATGTTTCTCAAATCTACAGTTTGTAATGACACGCAATTACCAACGGTTAAATTTGATATTGAAATTGTTATAGGTTCTGTAGGATGGCCTAAACGCAATTCACGTAACATTCTACCGGATACTTCCATTGTACCAGTCACGTTTTTATCATACCAATCACCAATATCTTGAAGATAAGAAGCAGCTTGTATATTATTTTGTTGGTCAGCGCTACCACCTAGAGACAAATGCATTGTGCACACTTCACCAGCTTTCGTTCTCGGTCCTTGTTTGATACTAGTACCTGTTGCAATCGCAGGATACATATCAATTGCCGGAGTAAGGTTATATGTAATATCCCAACCGGCAGCACGCACTGTAATAATGTCATCACCGTCTGCACTAAATGTACCATACGAATATTTAGACATCATATACAATATACGTTTGCTAATCCATCTACGTTCTGCAGAATAGTGATCACCTAACGATTGTGTAATTGGGTCAGTGTCATTTGAATAGTTACCATTCATCTGAGCCCATTTAGCATCTTCGTAAGTCCATTTAGCATCTGCGTTATACAAAGACATTGGGAAATATTCTTGAGCTTGCTAGAAATAATACTTATCAAAGAAGGCATAAATACGATCGTAATAAGTACCATCCGTCTTACCACTAAGCGTTTCCATTGCCTTCATGAATTTAACCATCTCTTGATTAATTTCTTTAGGAAATGCAGAATCTACAAGATTCCAGAATACTGAGGTAGCTCCATTCCACACAGGACCACCGTCTTCATAAGTATCGTGAGTTTCTACGTAGTATCCTTTTCTAGATTGACCCTGATTGGTAATAGGCCAAATGGTATCCATATCATCGCCTCTCCAACGGAATCTATAACCATCTGAAAGATTTCCAAATACATAAGGATAAGTATTCTTTGCTCTATTATCTGTAGCAGCATTAAATTCAACCCAGTTTCTATGGAATATTGCATCGTATAAATCGAAGTAATTTTCCATCTCTTGTCTGAACTTTTGTATACGGGCTTTCTTAAACAACTCATTTAGTTCGTTTACGTTTTTGCCAAGAATTGTATCTTCACCAACTTCTGTGTTCGGCGTAGAAGACGATACTAGGTTATAACCTTTGTCTACTAATTGAGTATATAAGTTTATTGTAGTACCTCCTGGGTCTGAAGGAATAAATTTACCTTCTGCCATTTCGTAGTAATACAAATCACCACCTGTAACCCAGAATTCGTATGGTTCGTTTTTATAAGTATCCTTGTTTGCATTTAATTCTTCCGCTGTACCTTCAAATGGTTTTATTCTGTCACTGCAAGAGTAAGCGAAATTATATGCAGGCATCCATAGTCTTTCATAAATCTCTTTAACTCCTGCGGGATCTTTTTTACTGTCAGAAGCACCTGCATCATAATCCCAAGAGTTTTCACCATTGTATTGATAAGATTCCTCTGACGGATTATACGCCATGTAAGATTTATTTGGATTCCAGGGAACTCTAAACAAAGCAAACAATGGAGCATTATCTGCACCTTCAACACTCAATAAATTAGGATAATCATCTGTATCATAACCAAAACACAAGTCGTCACCTTTATCCGGACCCATTGTATACAAACCTATGAAGTTGTATTTATACGTACCTTCTTCTGTAAGCACTTTCTAGAAACCGACAAAAGGGTATTGATACACGGCAATTCTAGCGTTAGCTTCGTTGCTCAATCCAAGTTGTTGCCATATATCGTTAAACGCTGCAACAGAACCCATCTTATGACTATGCATAGACGAAGCAAAGTTCTTCTTAGCAGTAAGGCGCTTAGACTTACTTGGCTTAGTTGGATCTTTGGTAAATCTCAATTTCTTGCCTGTTGTAGTTTCTGAACCATCCGCATACGTCATAATACTATCGTCTGCGAATTTCCAACGCAGATTCCACTTACGGTATTTCATTGAAGATGTACCTTGACCTCCTACAGGTGCATTCTGAACAGTAAAATTCCAATCAGGATGATCGGCAAAGAATACTTCTAAAGTACCAACAATATCTTCAGACGTGTTATCTATAGAGGGAACATCACAGTCTATTACGAAACAATTGTATTGGTCTACTGTATTATCGTAATCTATCTGAGAACCTTCAGAATCATATATATCATTTGCCAACGAAATTTCATTTTTCTGCCCAGTACTAACCAGCCAGTTTATATAATTTTGTTGAACCGCACTAGCAGACAAACCGTTGTTGTATATTCTAATTCCGTATATGTCAACATCTGCGTAATCCGAACCCAAAGTTATAGGAGTGTTGTGTGCAAAATAGTCATTGTTTGCATAAACAAATTCACGATTCTTCACACCGTTTATGTATATCACAGCAAGATTAAATGCGTCGTTACCATAAGCTTTAGGTACAATAGTCAAAGTAAGTCTTATTCTTTCTCTTTCACAAATATTTATACTCTGTAGCTCTTCATTCTTTTGGGCATTAGAAAACATTACAACCTTTTCAGGATATACCTTCAAACCCACAAATCGCTCAACATTTGTTGCAAGATTGGTTACAGTTTCATTATAATCTGTAATGTTGTCAATTAAGAAATCTATTTCTATTGTTTTACCTATAAGAGCAGATTCTTGAGCGAAAGGATAATAATCTAGTACAGCTTTAGCGCCACCCATAAGGCGTAATATTCTGTTACCTTCTTTATCTGTAGTCCAGCCATCATTACCCCAGTTCATTCCTGTCCAGGTAACATTAATTTCAGAACCATCAATTGTATTTGTAGCTTTGAGATAATTGGCTTGGTTATTACTTCTAGTACGAGGATTCATATAGAATACAGCACCAGCGGTAGCACCAAAACTCAAAGAGTTATCCACAGGTATTTCAATAGATTCTAACAAAGTATCATCTTGATTTAATAAGTTTATTAAGATCTCAAAGTCATCTTTAGAATTTGTTTCGATTTCCATTGGGAATACAAACTCATTTCTTTGTTCAGTATTAATGCTGTCTTCCACAGATTCATACACCGTGTGTACATCCATTATGGCCTGGAAGTTCAAATACGAATAAGATTTACCTCCGTCATACAAACAGTATTCAAACATCTTGTTTTCACTCCAGTTAACAGCTTTGTCTATAATATTATTTATAGCAACGAACTTTCCAGTTTCTCCTGGTGTGATACATATTACTTCTACGTACTTAGATTGAGTAAACAGTGTACCTTCTCCATTACTTAAGTAATACTCTATAGTATACACTCCTGACTTTCCTGGATGTTTTACAGTATAAGGATATGCTGTATCTGTATAAGTACTATTACCTAGATTGGTTTCATATATTTGTGAATATTCTTCTCCAGTTACCTTTACAAACAGTTTCTTTGAAGTATTACCACTAATAAAAAATGGCATACTAAAGTCTTCTTGAAAAGCTCTCCACCATTGGAAATTAGGAGCATCTACACCAAGAGAAGTTAATTGCACAGTATAAGTAATAGGGTCCGTTTGCATATCTGTGTTCTTACCAATAATTTGTATTTTAATGTTATTGGAACCTGCTGTCAGATATTCTGCCACATCTAATTTGATTTCTACTCCAGATGCTGTTTCAAACTCTCTAACTACTGTATAGTCTGGATACTTCGCGTTGGTTACCATTACAGTACATAAGCCAATTTCTCCAGTAGGTTTATAACCTTCTGTAAGATCTTCCATATACTGGCTCACAAAAGTGAAATTCAATATAGCAGGAGTACCCGCTTGTGCAGCCAATGTAAGCGAACTCAAATTGTTTTTGATATTGACGCTATACACTATACCACCTTCTCCCATAACAGCGTTACGCAGCAGTTTAACCATATCCACCAATGCATTAAACTCCTATGCAGACAACTAATGCAATCTATCTGTTATCGCAATCTTATCCGATTTTACTGGTATTTCATCTATTGTCATATTCTATTATTATATTATCCACCAAACGTAAAACCAAACGTATAGGCGAAATATTTATTCTCATCAGCTTTAACTCTATCTTTAAGACGTATTATCTACATCAACATGTTGAAGTAGTCGGTTGATAGTAAGTCTTTTCTATCGCCAACTATTTCAACAGCACTGATAGTAACTTTTCCATTTTCTAAAGTAACACCTTCTGTTACCTTTAATACGTTCATACTATTATATTTTTAATCACTAACGTTATGTTTTAAAACGTAAATATTATGTTGTAAAAATTAAGTATTTGCACCAAGTGCAGAAAGGAATTGATCTGTGTATAATCCATAATTAGCTTTTATTCTATAAGGATTACTTGTAGAGCCATCTCCTTCTAATGTGAACATTTGATTTAGTTTATTAACTAACGCAAGTAGATCGTCAGCAATCGCCTATTCTGCAGCCTTTGCTCGACTTATTTCATTATTCAAATTAGTCGTAAGAGTTTGTTCTGCAGCCTCGGCCCTAGTTATTTCAGAATTCAGATTAGTTGTAAGTGTAGATTCAGCTCCTTTAGCCCTAGTAACTTCAGCATTTAAATTTGTAGTTAATGTAGCTTCTGCAGATTTAGCTCTTTCTACTTCCGCAGATACTGCGTTAGAAACACTAGTTATACTTTGACTTATGCTGTTTGTTTTGGTATCAATTTCAGATTTAGTATATACAGATATATCTTTACTTACAGTAATAACTGTACCACTTTTTGTTACATCTGTTACAACATTACCTGCACCAGCAGACTATATGTTTGTGGCACTACCTGCTTCAAGAGCTTCAACCCTCTCTGTCAAATCATCATCAAACTAATCAAGTTTGTTCCAACAGTCTATTAGATATTTGTCAGTTACTAATTCCCAGCTGTAAGTTCCATTCACGTTAGTAAACTAATAAACTAATCCTTTTGTGGTAATATAGTAATCGTCTATATGTTCGTTCTTTAACGCTGTGGTAGTCCATTGATTAGCAGGAGCATTGCTTAACGTAGGAGCAGCTTCAGATTCACCTTGCCATACATAGAACGGGTTACCTTCTTCTCCGGTTTGTACTACTTGGTTTATCCAGTAACCATCTTGATAAACAAGGCCTTCTCCATTCTAAGGACTACTTATATTTACCCCAGCTAAATCTTTTAAAGATATACCAGTAACAGAACCGTCACTTGGATTTAACCCTTTAGCAGATAAGAACTACTCTGTCCATAAACCGAATTTAGCCTATATAGATTCGATTGTAACAGAAGTATCATTGTTAACAGTTATCTCAGAACCATCTTCACCAATTAAACCAAATACTTTACTAAAGAATGCTATATCCAGTTTAGTGGCTAAGTTTTCTTCAGTAGTTGTTTTAAATGCTTGTAAGTCATCGTCTACATCAGATATACTCTGTTCTAACGTAGTTACAGCTTCAGCTAATTCCGTCTTAGTTGCTTTTGTAGCTAACTCAGTATTAATATCTGTAACAACACCGTCAATACGAGTATTGATTGTAGATACGGCTGTACTAAGTTCATCTTTACTAGCCTTTGTGCCAAGCTAAGTCTCTATACCTGATATAGAAGTATTTAAACCAGATATAGTAGAATTAAACGTAGAAGTATCTACTTTAGATGATATAGCATCTGTAATATCCTAAGTAGTAGCATAACTATTTCTACTTAAGTAATCCTCTAGCTAAGACTCATCTAAACCACCGCTTTCTATCAGCTGATTGATCCATTTTGTTCCATTCCATACAATAGACTAACCTTCATTTAATTCAGAAAACTATACATCATTTAAAGAAGCTAAGGTTAAAGATACTTCTCCATCTGCTGGATTTAACCCTTTAGCAGAAAGAAATTCATTTGTCCATAAACCAAATTTAGCTTGAATTGATCTAGTTAGATCTACGACTCCGTCGTCGTGTAGATCTAATTCATTTCCATCTGCGTCAATTAAACCAAATACAGAACTAAATAAATCTTTACTTAGATAATTGTCTAGCTAATCGGTTGTTGCTATCTCCTGTAATTTGTAATGCTTTTTACCATCTTCTGTAGAGATACTTTCGTCTGGGACAAGTCTATATGTTTTATTATTCTCTGTTACAGATATAATCTAACCGTCTATGGGCACGTACTTGACATCATCCGTATTTGCAGCATATGTCTAAGCATCAGCCAACGTTGTCCACACCTCAGTGCTATCTATGCTCTTTGAATTTGTTCGTCTATACTATAAAGCAAACGACGCTCCGCTTATTTGTAATGCCATAATTAGTTAGTTTTAAATGTAAATTTATCCGCATCGTTTTCAGTCTCAGTTTGTATCAAATACATTTTGTATTCAGATGCAGTATGTCCGTTAGCACCTTCTACCATGATTGTGCCATAATACTGGCAAACACCAGTATCTTCTACAAAATTACCAGGATATGCGGTTAATGTTAAACTAGTTAAACTGTCAGAAGGAATACATATTACAAACTTTGTCCATTTGCCTATATTGAAACTGTAAGTTCCAGCTCCTTTGTACAAACCATTACTATCCAAATTCCTTACCTCTGCAGAAGTAGTAGGTACTACATCTACAATTCCAGCAAACCACTTTCTATATACATTTACAGATATTGTACTAGTTAATGTTTGTTGTGGTACTTCAAGTTCTTCGTTTGCGGCAAATACAACTGTAGCTTTGTAAGTTTCTCTTGCAGTATGCTGTCCTGTTAAATTTCTTGTAGCCGTTTGTTTACCAGATGAATCTTCTGCACTAAACGAAAGTTTACTTGCTGTATTTCCATCATAGTAAGCATCTGTCATAGCACCGTTATCATTACGATATGTTGTATACGTTAAAGTACCCTTGGTAGATCCTATCTCTAAATCTGTACTAGTTGATATTTTACCAGACAATGTAGCAGGTGTTGCTTTATATAACATCTTACGGAATATCTCTTCCCAACTTGTACCTTTTGCAATTGTGTTTCCGTTAGAATAATAACCTACAGTAGTTGTTACTAATATATCTTCTTCTAATACAGAACTGCCGCTATTACCACCTCCACCTGAGCCGGGTGTGCCATTTGGGCCTAATGCGCTGATAAAACTGTTACTAAAAAAGCCTCTGTCGTCAACAGGATATATAGCTCCTGTAGTTTCGTCTATGGCAAACCACTTATCCATTTCTTTGGAAAAATATACGCCAAATTCAGATTTATCAACTTTTTCATCAAGTTTTTCATCTACATACGATTTCTTAGCGTAGTCCTTAAGATCTTCGTCGCTAACAGATCCCCCGGTCTATACAGTTTCATTAACCCAGTATCCGTTGCGATAAACTAACATCTAACCGTTGTATACAGGCTGACTTAAATGAACGTCTTGTAGTTCGTACAAATGACTATAAGGAGTATTGTCTGTACCAGAATCTCCAGAAGTACCTTTTACAGATATGAAGTGTTCTGTCCAGAAACCATATCTGGCTTTAATACTTGCAATTTCTGTAGTAGAATCATTTGGATCTATTTCATTACCGTTTGCATCAATTGCAACAAACAGTTTGTCAAAGTAATCATTATCTAATTTGTTATAGGCGTTACCTTCACCATCACCAATAATATCACTTATTGGTTTAGCAATCCATTGATTACTACCTTCAACTTGTACAAGAAATCTATCTTCTGTAGCAGCTTCATTCGCCCAAGTACCGACATTGGTTAAGTCTCCTAAACCAAGTTCTACAGGCTCTTGTGAACCACCTCCACCTTGTATAATAACAGTACTGCCACCACCTCCAACCGCTGATGCAGTTGAAGATGATGGTGTTATGCCTCCAGAAGTAGTGTTTCCGTATACAGCTCCTGTTACAAATTTATTATGTTTTGTTCTATCAAGCTTCATATTCATTTAATGCTGCTACACCGCTTTGTGATGTAATGTTACCTACTGCACTAATTTCTCCACCAGCAGTCATATTTCCTGTAGTAGCAACAGACAATACAGACAAATCACCTTTTATGTGAGTTGGGTTGATTTCTTCATTTGTTGGAGCGTTAAGTAATTCCCACATTAATGTAGAATCAAATCCAGTACCAGTACCTGAATTAGTGTTAACTGTCATATTAATCCATTTGTTAGTAGTAACATCATAACACAGAGCTTGCTTGTCTGACAGTGTTCCTGATATATTTACATCTGTCAAATCTCTAAGCATAGTCACAGCAGTAGCAGAACCTCCTACCATATTGTCTAGGTTAAAGTTAGTCCATCTGTCGCCGTCATAATGAAGAATATCACCAACAGCTAACTCTTTGGAATCCAAATCAACATCTATCAAATTAGATAGTTTGTTTACAAAACCTATTTGAGTTTGCATCTAGGTAATATTTTCACTCAAAGTATTTACCTGCACATTTACTTCAGATAGTTCAGTCTTAGTTGCACGATTATCTACTTTAGTTTGTAACGTTTCGATGCTATTTGTATTTGACTTAACTTGAGCCTATATTTTTAATAAAAGTTCTTCTATTTGTTCTAGTGTCATAATACTACTAATTTATTCAATAAGTCTTTCAACTTATTCTATTGTTCTAAAGTAAGCTCGTATGGTTGTTCTAATAACTTTTCTATATACATAGCACACACCGCGTCTTGTATCGCTCTACGATCGTATGCTATATTGTATTTAGTTATTTTATTATACTGCTTACTTATTGTATATAATTCTTTACTCAACATAACGTACAAACCCCATTATTACAATATCTAGATTTACCTCCGTTACAACTAACACATGTTTTAAATGGCTTATTGTTTACGTTCATTTTTAGATCAATACTTAGCATTCTAGCTAGATCTTTGTAGTAATCTATCTGGTCATCTAACAGATTATTTGCTACAGCGTAATCCAATAACTATTGTTTCATCACAAACAGCACCATTCTATCTTTTTGTTGTTTATCCAAACATGTGCTACAGTAAGTAGTCATTAGTTCAACTTGTCTGTAGTACAGTTCTTTCTTGTCATAGTAGAATGCGACTTCACCGTTTACATTTACTATAAATGCGCTTCTATCTAATTCTGGTTCTAACCACGACAAAGGAAAGCTTATTGTATTATCCGCAACTGCGAATTCTTCTACCTTATATGTGTGATCTTCACTCTTTTCAGAATATTTGTTTTCTTCATTTTCTACTATGTCAATGTAGATCGTTGGTATTGCGTCTACATCGTAAATCTGTTCAGACATAGTTATTGATAATACATCTCCTAATATCTATATACCTATTATATTCATAATACTAAAAATAAAAAGGGCTACTAGGCCATTACAGCCCAATAGCCCTAAAGTTTAACTTAAAACCTGTAATTACTCAGATTAGTCTTCTGCACCAGATTCTTCTGATTCTTCTGATTCTTCAACAGCTCCACTAATGAAAGCTTGGATACCGCTTTCGATAGCCGAACCAGCCAAAGAAGGACAGTAAACTTCAGTAGTGATAGGAGTGCTCTTAACATATTGGTTGTCATTGCTCAAATACAAGTTATCGTTTTCGATGATAATGTAGTCGTATTCAGCATCAGCAACTACCATACGTTCTTGTTCAATTGAAGGATAAGCACCAGTAAATACATGACCCTTATAACCCATGTTGCTTACTTCAGCGTCACGTACTTGCTTCCAGTAACCCTTACCAGGTGTACCTTGAGTCTTAACGATAGTAGCACCAGCAACTTCCTTAGGTTGGTTCATAAACAAAGCATGAGGATCTGTAGTATACAAAGTAGCTTCCATAGATACTACTGAGTATTGGTTCAATGAGTTAACACCTTCATTGTCATCCTTAGCAAAAGCAGTTAAAGTAATCTTAGCACCACTCAAAGCAGCTTGGATTCTGCGGTTAGCATGCTTGTTGATCTTAGCTACCAAAGCAGCAGCAACATCAGCAGCAGTAGTGCTTTCTGCATAAGTTTCGTAAGTGTGAGTAAATTGACCTGGAGCTTCGTAGATGTCCTTGTAAACGATACGGATAACGTAACGGTTACCTTCAACGATAGTAGCACCAGTCAAGTTAATTTCGATCTTGTCTTGTACAGGAGCTTCGTATTCACCTACTACAGCAGACTTAATACGCTTTTGAATCTAGTTAGAGTATTCTACGTTAGACTTGCTAGCAACTGAACCATCAGGCATAGTTACATTGATTTTACCCTTACAAACACCAATATACAAAGCGTTTGCTTCAGCAGCATCGGCTGCATCAATAATAGTCTTGTTTTCATCGAATAAAGCAACATCACCTACTTGCATAGCATCTACTGTAGAAGCCTCAGTAACTTGCTTACCGATCAATACATTGTGAACTGATTGTATCATGTTATAATAGTTTAAAAAAATTAGACATTAGCGCTTAGTCTATTCGCTTAGTTCTACTCCCTTTTACGGTTTCCACGTCCCAAGCGCCTTTTAATTATTCCATTGAGTTTATAATTTCCTAAGTATAGGAATTATATCTGGGATTAGCCTGGTTCTCAATGTACAGCTAAGCGGCTAACTTAACTATTTCTAAATGAGTATGTTCAGGCATATCTGTATATTCGTCAAACGGGTTAGTGTGAATATCAATACGTTGAGGCTTTCTCAAGTAAGACATCCTGTAATTACTTACCTTATACTAACCGTCTGTGTGTAAATAAATATTGTTACCTGCAATTAATCTAATTGGTTTAGCTTTGGTATATTTTAACTTATACTCTGATAAAGAATTCTCCTTTATTCTATCTATTGTTTCAATAGTACCTTCTATTGTATCAGAATAATGTGAGATGTAATTACCTTCTTCATCTTTCTCCCAGCATTCATTCTCAATTCCATCTGCTGGAGCTATACCCGCTGTATCACCAAGTAAGATTACGTAGTCTTCAGGCAACTCTACTTGATACTCCTTACTGTTTAAAGTAACAATATCGTCTGTATATACTTTATTTGCTACTAATGTACGGAGATCATCTGTACGTTTTTGAGTCTATTCAAAAGACTCTCTTTTAAAGTTATTTTCTGAATAACGAGTCTTCCAGAACTTATCAAGAGCCGTATTCAAAAAGTATTCACTTATGTTTGTTTTCGGCTTTGTCAAGTTATCATCTAACTTGTTAAGTTCAATTTCAAACGACTCAAGTAGTTCTATGTTTTTCATTATTAATCTTCGTTATTTCTTCTTCTGTCACCAGTACCAGCCAATCTGTACTTAGCTTCAGTAATGAACATTTCAACAGCACCTTCAACAATTTCCATGTGAACGTTTTCAGGTAATTCGCAGTGATCCAATACCGTTTCGCCATCAACACCAATTACATCAAACTTCTTAGGTTTGCGATAGTAAACTAAATCTAATTTTTTAACGATAGTATAAGTATCGTGGATTATGTTTACAAATAAACTTTCTGCTTCATCTGTAACATTACCCGCATTTAATACAATGTATGGTGTAAGTATTATGGCTTTATTATAGTAGGTTGAAATTATTTTTTCTACGTCGTCTTCTCTAATTGGTTTGTTTGGAGCTACTACATATTCATTTTCGTTTTCAATTTCTTCCTCTATTTTATACATCTTGGATAACAAACTATTTGAACGAATGTACAAAAAGTAATCCTCTGGAAGAGATGCACGGTCGGTTGTTTTATCTGTGTTGTCAGTATCTGCGTTTTCTACCGCAAACAACCCTCTAACAATCAAACCTTTTAAAGCGTCAGCATTCTTCTTCTGAGCTCTTGTGCCATCTTGCACCATATCTTCTTGCAAGTAGTTGTTACGTACATAACGTTCTGTATAAGCATTCAAGAATGAAAAAATCGTATCAGAAGTAACCTTTTCCTTAAGTTCGAAAGCAGGATTCATCAATTGAATACGTCTTTCAAACTCCATTTGCATTTCTCTTGCTGTCATTATTCTTGTAAGTTATTTAAGTTAATTTTAGTTTCAGTTCTCTTAGATTCTATATTCTCTAATGCTATGAGGACAGCTCTGTTAATTACTTCGTATAAAACTCTATCGGGAACCTCGGTTATATCGTTGTCGGATTTGTTGTTTATCTCTTCAGGATACTTTACATAAGTAATATCTATAGTAAAGGTTTTTCCTGTTACAGATGGATCTACGTATACTGTCAACGTGTTATCTGCAATAACTGCTACCGGTACAGGTATCCAAGGGCTGTTGTTGTGAGTTAATAAAAACCTATCAGCAACTTCATGATCTATCATAGTTACTGTTGCTGCATCAGGTCTATTGTTATCTACTTCACCTTCAGCATCTTCCCAATGCAACACAGCAGATACAAAGAACATTTTTTTACCGTTAGCTTCTTTTCCATCGCCAACTGCCGTGAGTAATTCACTTACAGATAACGTATTGCTGGCCAAATCGTCTAATTCAATAGCAATGCCCTTATCAGTTTTAACCAATCCTTCTAAATCTTGAATACGCTTAACAGTACCTTCAAATGGCACTCTTAATGTATTAGTACCGGTGTACTTATTACATATAACTTCTACGTATGCCTGATTTAAAAACAGATCAATTTCTTCTGGTAAGAATGCAGGACAACCGCCGAAAGCAACTGCTTCGGCGTTCTTGTCCATCATTACTTTAAATGTCTTATGTATCTCAGATACCTTCATTTTACTTAGATTTTATTTCACCCTTAATAGCAAGTAATATATCTTGATTTTTCTTATCCTTCAAGTATGCAATAGCATCATCCAAACCATTACCAATCAAGTCTGTACCAAAGTAATACTGAGCCTTGTTCTTTCTAATAATGTTCTTAGAGATTGCTTCTTCAACAATAAAGTTAAATTCCTTATCCTTATTGTTAACCCAACGTAGCATAAACTTCTCAGGAGCTGTTTCAATTTGTTCGCTGAGTTTAGCTTCAACAAGTTCGTTAGACATAGTGTCTGACTTCATACCATAAATACGTAAGCACTTGCGCATATCTTCAACAGACATCTTATCCATTTCTCTATAAGCGTCACGCTTAACCTTATTACGCTTGTTAGCTTCTTCAGCTTCAGAATCTTTATTAATTAACAAGTAGTCTTTGCTTGGGTTCATAGCACCCATGCCATCAGCTACTCTTTTGTGGTTCTTAAGGAATAAGTATTTCAATTCGTCATAAGGCTTCTCTGTATCTAATACCAGATCTCTCTTACCAATTTGCACTGCAAAGGTAGTCCAAAATTCACTACCTGGAGCAAGCTTACCTTCCTCATAACCAAGTTCTTTTTCTAATCTTCTTGCATCAGACTCTGTCAATCCTGTGTAAATGTTGCCAGTTCTAGTCCAATACGGTCCTACATAATCAAAAGTAGTAGGCCACTTTGTCAATCCTGTCCAAGGATTTACTTTTACAATTCTAACGATTACTTCCATAATATTTCTATTAGATTTATCAAGTTAGTGAATTAGGGGCCCGAAGGCCCCTTTTAATTATTCAATCTGTGAATTAGTCAAGGATCAATTCACCACATGCGCGAGGATCTCTCAACATGATACCCATTTCACCAAGGAAGAATACGGTATAACCGTCCTTACCATTAGATCTGAGTACGTTCTTGCCATTAGCGTAACCGCTAGGAGCAACAGCACCACCAGTGTACCATGTTACGAATTCACGGCCCTTACGTACAACCTTAACTACGTTAGCTTCACCATCACGACGACCAAGATCCAAGAAAGTCATACGATATGATTCCTTTGGCTTCAAGGTTACAGGGTGCAACTCACGGTTATAAGTTAAGTCATCATACAATGGGAAATACTTCAAAGTCAACTCGATGCCGTTAGTCATCTTGTAAGTCTTGAATTGACCACCGAAAGTCAAGCTGTCACCAGAACCAGTTACAAATACAGTATCTGTCAAGTTCATAGTAGCAACCTTTTCCTTCAAGATTCTGTCGAATTCTCTCATACCCATCTCACCAGTCAAGGCAACGAACTTACGTTCGCTAGTACCTAAACAGTTGTAAGAAAGATCGAACAAGAAGTCTTCGAGCAATTCAGCTGTCAACTTAGTATAAGTACGTCTGTTAGATGGAGCAATTTGTTCAAGAAGACCAGCACCAATGAATACTGGACGACCGTTAGAACCCTTAAGGTTACAGCTACCATCCTTGTTTACGTTAGACTTAGCGTAAACCAACAGTCTTTCACATCTCTTGTACCATTCACGTAAAGCTTTCCATTCTTGGTAGTCAGCCCACAAGTAAGAAGTCTTACCAGTCTTAGGATCCTTCAATGCAACAGCCATTACAGTTGAGTAAGCAGAACCTGTGATGTCGTAGTTGATACGAACTGTAGTAAGGTAGTTACGCATCTTGAAATGAGTGTTGTAGTTGAGGATGTCACCTTCTTCACTGTATTCTTCGTATGCAGAAGCAAGACGAGATACTTGGCGACCAGCTTCCAAATATTCAGCAGGAATATAAGAACCAGGTTGACCGTCTGCAATAAAGCAAGTGTATACCCACAAGTTACCATCTTGGTAAGGAGCACCTGATACGCGCACTTGGAAATCTTTGTTATCAAATTCAAGAATAGCACCGCTAGCGAACCAGTTATCTTCTAACCACAATTGGATAGGTGTGTTACCCAAACCAGCTGTAGAGTCAGCAGTGATAGCTTGGCCATTCCACTTAGCGTCTCTGATTGTTACAGCTCTATCTGCATCAATCATTACTTGCCATTCAAATGAAGGTTGATCAATTGTCATTACGTTACCGAGGCCACCAGTCAACATATCCAAAGAAGTGGTATAACCTCCGTCCATTGTACCAAACACGTAAGAAAGTACAGTTGAAACCTGATATGGATTTTGCTGAGAAGCCTCAGAAATCTTATTAGTATCAATCAAGTCTGAAAACCACTTTCCTTTGTAAAGTGTAAGGTTATTCAAAATACCATTATCCATAAATAATTTTTAAAAATGATTTAAGTTAAAATTAGTTAGCGTTTCTTAAACGACGTGTAAATGATGACCATATTGTATCGCTGTCATCATTATTTACCTGAGTTTTGGATTTCTTACTTATACCACTATTTTTGTTAAGACTGTTTTTAAATTGTGTAAAAGCGTCTCTCTTTCCTTCTTTCTTGGCTATACTCATCAGAGTATCCCCTTTCATCGTGAAATAAGCAGAAGCTATTAAATTCTTCAGGCTTTTGGCATAATCTTTACGGTATTGTGTCATACCTTCAGCATCCGGTTTGAAAATGTATTCCAACAGAGTTTTCTTATCTTTTTCTGGTATTTTAACACCGTAAATGCTATCCATGCCTTTTATTTCGTTGACAACGTTATTAAAGAACTCCTGTTGCTGCTTCTGAGCTTGTTTCGCAGCCTTTTGCTGATTTGCCAATAGCTATTCCTTTTTCTCTGCTCGGATGTCTCTAAGAGCCTCTAAAGCGTCTTCAGCTTCATCCTCTAACAATCCTGCATCTTCATACTTAGAAATCTTCTTATCTATCTGTTTTGCATTATAGCCCTTTTCCTTAAGTAGCTCCTTAATTACAGTCTTTTGTGCATTCTCATCATCTTCAATATCAATGTTATCTAGATCTACTTCAGCGTCAATGCTCAAGTAATCTCTAAGTTTACCACCGTTCTTAACAAAGTTATCGAGTGCTTCAATTTCTTCAGATGCGTATTGAGGTTTGCTATTTTCTTCAATTACGTCGTAAAAATATTCAATTAGTTCTTCGGCTGTTTGTGGTTTCTTATCTTCTTCCACATCTTCCCAACCGAGCTTTTCAGACAACGAGTCAAAGAAGCCGACCACGATATTAGATTCATCGCTATCGCCATCACCACCAGTGTTATTATCGTCATCTGCAGTATCGTCATCGCTAGTAGTAAATTTATCATCGTCGTCATCGTCTTCTTCTTTTACTTGTTTCTTACTCTTTTTAGGTTGAGGCTTAACTGGTTCATCGTCATCATCTTCAATATCGTCATCGTCATCTTCAGGTTCTACTGGTTTACGATTACGAATTGCATCCAATTCTTCATCAGTTAAAGGTTCATTACTAACATCAACCTTAATATCTTCTTCTTTTTGTTTTGTTGCACCTGGTAAGATGCCATCGAGGATTGTTTCAAATCCACTCAAATTGTTATTTTCCATAATTAATATTAATTAGATTTATTTATTATTCTCTTCCAAATTTTTCAGATAATTTTTTAAAATAATCGTATAACAGCACAGATGTTTTATTTGGCGTTGAATCATAACCGTTTATATCATCATAACCCGCATCTATATTTTTTAAAAAAGAGTACCCCGAATAATGCCCATCCCCAAACTAATAGTCTTTGTCTTCTATAAATTTGATCGGAATATTTTGTCTTAATACAAACGGTCCGGCATTTTTAAAAAATTTGTTAGATCCTGCTTTTTTCTAAAATTGATGCGCAATCCAATCTAAACCATAAGGATAATTTCCTGCAAAATCCCACAAGTCAAACAAAGTTGTATAATAATTCTAACCTTTCTTTTTTATTGTGCCACTATGAGGCCCTGTATTATCAACATTATATCCTTCGTTTAAAATTTTCTATGGTGCAACATAATTAGCGTTATGCTTCATCGAAAACACTAATTTGTTTGCTACAATTGAATCGATGTCGTTTTTCATAGACAACGGAAGATGAATTGTATCGTATGGAGCAATATAGCCTTCGTATTGTTTTTGTGGATAACTTTTTCCATTAATAACAATTATAGGTTCTTTGGATTTCTCAAACCCAAAATCTTCCCCGTATATGAAATTTTTAATAAGATCTCGTTGTTTATTTGGCACAAAATCCTGATTTGGAAAATTTCCAACAGATTCTCCACCCTGTAGATAAGATATTTCCCCTTTAGATACACCTTTCCCTTTTATGTAACTACCTGTATAATAAGGTACGTTATCTTCGTTGGAGTTTAATACATAAGATACAACGTTATAAAAATCTCCTCCTGACGAATGATGCGCCGCACGTTCATATTTAAACTTCTTATTATATTCTTTTTCTCTTTTTTTTAACCAAGTGTCAAAATCCGTGTTCGGATCGTAACCTTGTTCGATTGCAAATTCTCTCTACAACGCTCTGTAATCTGGATTCTTATTTGGTTTTTCCGATTCCTCTTTAACACCACCACCTCCATCAAACGCCTACACCTTCCAATCCCAGTAGCCTTTATCGGGATTCTACTCCCGATAAGACTTCAGAGATTTCATTCGTTCTTTAAACGCTTGTTTATCCATTACTTCTTAGATTTAGAACGTTCACCAACTACTTTATTACGTATCGCTGTCTTAGCTTTCAGACGTTCACGTTCCATTGCAGCTTTATCTTTGGCAGCTTGCAACTTCATTTCGTGTTCCATTCTATCCTTTTCAAGCTGTATCTTCTTGTTCTCAATTTCTTTCTTCATTTCAGCTTCTCTACGCTTGTTATTGAGTTCAAGTTTTCTATCAGCTTCTTCAGATGCTTCACGTCTTTCATCCAATGCCAATTGACCTATTTGAATTGGATCTGGAGTACCATCTCCATCTTGATCCATATTCTCAGTACCTCTGTATGCGTTAAGCTGAGCAACTGCAATCTTAGTAGCATTATTCTGATCTATTTCATATTTCTTAAGATCCATTTCAGCTTCCTTGATCATCAGTTCTTCTTCCTTAACTTCGTTCTGCATTTGAATCATCTGCTGTTGAGCTTCTTGTTCAGCTTGTTGTTGCTGCTGCATTTGTTCCATGCGTTTGTTTTCAATTTCTTCCAAACGTTGCTTAATCATGTTGACATTATCCATAGTAATGATCTCGGCAATGTCTAACAAACTAGCACCATTTTGCATAGCTGGTTGCATCAAGTTTCTCAATGCTTCTATTTGTTGTTGATTCTTAGTTGTATCATCTACAAATACGTCAACATCTTCATAGAAGAATTCATCAGATAATTGTATGAATGCACGAGTAGCATCATCTAGAATGTAATGTAAGAACTGCTTATTGTCTTTCCAAGCATGTTTAGCTGTGTTCAACAACATTGTAAGTACTTCTTTCTTAACCTGATTGTGTGTCCAGAACCACGGTTCAGTAATATGTGCTGACTGAATCACAGATCTTTCTACATTACCTACAAGTTCATTAGATGAAATAGCACCTTCTCTTTGCTTACTAACACCAGTAATTTCAGATACCATTGATTCAATCTTATCCATCAACATGATATATTGTTGAATGCTGTTTGCCATAGTAAGGTCCAAAGCTTGGAATTGATTGAATTGTGCTGGTCTACCACCACCTGTACCAGGTATATCCCAACCATCTTCATACGGATTGATGAAAGCAACACCTAGTGCACTTAAGTAGTGCATCCACTTATCTACATCCAATCCCATTGACTTAGGTATCTGGGTAACGTCAATCAAGGGCACTTTACCCTTATCCCTTGAGATCATAAGTTCAAGACGATACCAAAGCACAATATACATATATTGTAATGGTTTCATCATAGACACCAATGATCTAGGCTTACTATTAGTATTGTTATAAACAACACCGGTATAAGGCAATCTTTGTGAATTAGGATTATCTGCAGATACATATTGATAATCGAGTGGTTGTATACCGATATAAAGGTCTTCACCTACACGGTACCCTTCCCATACTTCAATTACCCATGTCCATTCTACATTTAATTCTCTACCTGTAACTACATAAGTTTCATCAACTTCAAACTCATCAGGCTGTCCTGTTTCTTCATCCATAACAGTAACAAAACCTATCTTTCTGAATGACTTCCAACATACATGATATACACTTACGTTGTCAACATCATCAAAAGGATGTGAAGTAAATCCATTGTAACTTTGTGTTTTAATGTGAGGATAATCCAAAGAAGTCTTTCTTAACTCAGGATTAAGACCAGATCTCTTACCGTCATTAATCATTTCAAGCAATTCATTCAATTGCTTTTCTGTCATCTTGTCGTAGAATCTATCGTATATATCTGTAGCAGACATAACCATCTTACGACAACACCAATCAGCTTCGTGTACGAATTCTAGATCAGCACTAGTTTCATAACTAAAGTGCATTGGGTTTACTCTTTCTAAAGTAGGTTGTCCGTTCAATACTCCTACGTAGTAAATCTCTTCGCCGCCAATTAAAGCGTCTTTCCAACCCTTAAAGAATTCATGAGTTATGTTTAGTTTGTTCTTTAAATAACTCAAAGTGTGATGTGCTGTAGTTTCTGCAATATCTTTATAATCTTGTTTAAGATATTTAGCAATTTGTTCAGGCTGCATTATCTCTCCAGATTGTAAAGCTTGTTGATAACGAGCTTGTTCTTCTGGACCCATCTTAGACATAATGGTTGCCATAATGTAGTCTTCCAATAACTTCTTAGCCTCATCTTGCATACTACTTGCTGCAATCTCACTAGTACGAATTACTTTAAAGTTAAACGGACGCTTAGTCTCCTCACCCAAAAGTAAGTCAATCTTAGGCTTGATTATATTATAATCCTGCGCTGTTGCAGGGAATCCATCTTTCTGCTTAAATGGATTTGTCACATACAAAAGATCTTTTTCATTATAAATGCTGTTATAAAGATCGTAGTATGTCTACATTTCTTCTACTCGGGATCTGCCGTTGTTTTCACCACCGCCTTCGAAACCTGCATGGCCAATTACATAGTCTACGCAAGCATGTTGCCACTCTTTATTCTTCTTAGATAAAGGTAGCTTTTGCAATGGCATTGATCCTATATTTTTGCTTATCATATTAATATGTTAGTTTATGTGAATGTATATACATCTTCTGTTAATGTTGGTAGATCGTCACCATACCAACTGTCTGTAAAAATAGGCTTGTCAAATAAGGCACGCCTTTTATTTTCTTTTTTCTTCTCCTTTACCACTACATTATATAGCTATTCGCGGTAAATCATAACCTACATTAACGCCATGACTCTATCGAAGTTGCCTGTGTCATTATAGCTGATAAGTTCCTCCAATAGCGGTTCTGAAAGTATCTCATGTAAGTTCTTACAACCTGGAGATTTTTCCTCATTTAACCAGTCTTTGATGAGGCCTTCTCCCCACTGCTTAATTTGCTTATTCATGTGACAACCCTTCTTACGCTGCACTTTAGAATTACCAACTACGTCATTTATAATATCAGGTTGATCTGCCAACAAATAGTCACAATGTTTTGTAGTAAAGTATGGAAACAAACCTTTACGTTCATTTTCATACATCACTCTACCATTATAGTAAATTGCTAATTTACGTAGGTTTTCATAGTATTCTTCTGCAGAATTAGGTCTACCTGTATACTCTGCAACAATTATATCGTAATATTCTTCAAAGCCCTAGAAACGCTTATAAACAAAAGTAGAACCTAAAGAATTAGTACCAGATTGGTCATGATCGTAAGGGTCAACTCCAAGTATGTATAATCCATGCGGTGCATCTTGCACAGGGTGTTCCCATATTACTATTGAACCGGTTGGGTCATCTTCCTTATCTAATGGAAAGTGTGTAATATCTCCTTGTTTTTTAGGAACCCATTTAAGACTGCCGTTTGATTCCCAAATCAAATCACCAACCTATTTGTGGTTACTTAATTTCTTATTTGTACGTATCTTTGCAAGCTGCTCCTATAACTCTTTCTTAGGAAATATGTTACCATTAAACTCCAACATAGCCTCTGCTGGAGTAATGGGTCTTTCTGCAATATATCTATCAATAGCAGCAGCGTTGGTAGCGTTATCTACAACCTGTTTACGTTCAGCTAATATCTTCTCCATTGCTGGACGTGTAAGTGTATTACCATCAACATCCATGTAGATACGGTTACCATTCTCATCTCTATCGTCTAGATTGGTATATTGTGGACAGAAGAACCCACACGGTTTATCTGAACCAAATTCATCCCATATGTTATGAAAACCTAGACAGTTATAACCCTATGGATTATAAAACATATCCTTTAGTGTTTCGAATGCAGAACCTTCATCACCACCAGTACCCCAACATATCATGGTACCAAACGTAACACTACCTTGCTCTACAGAAGGTCTAGCAATCTGCCAAGCAGCACCTAATTCACTAAATGAACCTGCTTCTTCAAACAGAATTAACTTAGCACGCTTACCACGAACTACGTCAGGATTATCTTTCAAAGTAACACCAATGATCTCTGACTTATAACCTAATTCTACTACGTTACCGTATTCATCTTTACTTAAGAAACCAGCACGTCTGTGCATCTAAGTATTAATGGTACGTTTCTTACCCCATGCTGTATTCTTATCAATAAAGTCCATGTAATCCCAAGCCTTAGTAAGGATACCGTCGTCTGTCAAATATTGCTTATTTGAAGCATACACGTATGACTTTGAATTAGGAATTAAGTAGAAATTACGACATGCCATTGCACCACCTTTCAATGAGAAACCTTTACGTCTACTCTTAAGTAGACATATGTGTTTACCCTTCTCTTCAGCTTCTTCAATGGCTGTAAAATAAAAATAATCGTAATCAAAAAAGTCTGGAAAAGAATGGTCACTGACAGGTTGAAACTCCTCAATGCCTTTTCTGTTCTTAACTTTCTTGTACGATATACGTGTAATTGGGCAGAAGTTTAAATAGAAATAGTTATACCCAGTGATGAAATCGCCATCATCTGCAGTATAACCATGAACACAACGCTACATCTCTTCGTCCCAATATTTGAAGTATTCTGATGTACCTGGAGGGTATGTACAATAAGATCCCGTTTCTAAGAAGCGTATTGCTGCCTAACGGAACTTATCTGAATTCTTTATCTTTTTGGTAAAGTCTATATCACTGATAACTATCTCTTCTTCTTTCTTCATGATATTAAAAATAAAGCCCAGGATGTACCCGGGCTGCTGTTAACAACACCTACATGCGACCTACTGTAGGACTAGCTGACTTACGATTCAGTGACTATGTGTTCAATATGTCCGGTTCATATCGAGGGACTCTGTCGTTTACGATCCACTGCCGTGGCCTATTTTGTAGCAGGTACTTGTGTTGTACGCTATGGCCTCACTTCACAAGCATTACCCCGATCCATAGAACCGACCTGCTATTGGTAGCCCCACAACGATTCGAACGCTGACTAAAAGGGTTAGAGCCTCCTGTGCTACCGTTACACCATAGGGCAATATTCAGGGCAGTTTAATGTCATGCCCTAGGACTGGAAATTAAAAATAAATTGTTTACATGAAAAACAAAAATCTTATTTTATTAGAACCAAGATACTAATCTCTTGTACCAAGGCTTCTTAGTGATCTTCTTGTGAGCGGCTTCAATTTGAGCCCATACATCACCGTTTAAATCAATAGTAATATTCATAACGTTATAATTTATTTTATGTGTTAATATTTTGTATTATCTTGCCAATTCATAAGGATTAACCTTGGCATCTCCCTTCACCTTTCCGATCGCCACTTCCTCAGCCTTAACCATATTTTCCAAAGTATCAATGCTTTTAAGGACATTACCGACTGAAGTCATTCCGGCAAGCAAATCTTTAATCTTCTTTTCATCAAGTTCATCGTCTAATGATTCTTTATAATACTTACTAATACTGTCTAATTTCAATCGCATGTTATCTAACATTTCCAAAGTACGTGTATAACAAAACGCTTTGTACTGTTGTTCACATGCCAATTCTTCAGGAGCTAGTTTGTATTCTATGTTATTAAATATCTCTTGCTTTAACTTAGCTTCTATAGTATCTACATCCATACTTTGAACATAAGGACTATCCCATTTATTCTTCAGTACTATGTAACTGATTACTTTAGTAGCGTGTTCTTTATCTGCCTTATCGGCTTCCCACACTTTTCTGAAGCATGGGATACCTAAGGCATCTGAGTGAATTAGGACTTTACCTCCAATTATATCGAATAGTTTCATGCTGCTTGTTTTGCTTCACAACAGTCGCAATCACCTAAACATTCATCCTCTCTAGGTGCGTTGTATTTAATCAAATGCTCTGCAAATTCACCTTTTGGGATTATTACTGTTTTAGCATCGGCATTATGGTTACCATACAAACGTATTACTACATCACCTTTTTTTACTTCTTTGTCTTCACAAATACCGTCTTCGGGAACAATCCAAATCCAATCTATTGCGTGCGAAATACGGTCGATTGATTCTATATTGTCAAAATTATCTGTATCGACCTTAACTAAATGCGAACTTGCTCTTAAATACTTTATCATGCTGCCTCCTTTTCATCTGCTTGTCCAAAACCCATTTCACCTCTTTCTGATTCAGAAAGTTCCTCTACCATAGTAGGTTCCATGATTGCAACTGGTACAATTACCAACTGACCGAATGCTTCACCTGGTTGATATACTGTAGGAAGTGAATCTGTAGTAATCTTAAATTTACCCATGATTTCACCACGATAACCAGAGTCGATTACACCAACGGCATTACACAACGAAACTGATCTCTTTGCAACACCACTCTTCATGAAGAGAAGACCAACATAACCTTCTGGAATCTCTACTGCAATATCAGTATGATATACCAATACAGGCTTACCGCTGTTGTCAATCTCTTGAGTAATACGAGTAGAATACAAGTCCAAACCAGCGTCACCTGCAGTAGCTCTAGTAGGCAAAATACCTTGTGACTTCTTAATTTCTTCTGAACCGTCTTCCTTCTTTACTGAGTAATCTACTTTCTTAAATTTCAACATTTCCATCTTTTCTTAATTTTAATAATTCTTCAAAATCAGCTTTCGCAGCTTTATCTGTAATAACCAATGGTTTATACACTGTCTTTTTGTGTCCGTCGTCCCAAATGCCCACCATTATAACTAAGTCTCCTTCCGAAAAGTTTACAACTTCTGTTGGTGTTAATATTTGACCATCATCTTGACAAAAGAACATGTCCACTCCGTGTACTAATTCTAATTCAGGCAACAGCGTGTTTGTTTCGACATTATAACCCTACATGTCACCGTATTTACCCGTCAATATCTTTATCATCTTCTTTTGTATTTAATTGTTTATACTTATTAATGAGTGTTGTATATACGCCCTTCATTTCCTCTTGTCTGTCTTCCAATGTCATTGGAGTACTAACGTTAACGGAATAAGTCAGAACTTTTAAAACATCTTCTACAAACTCATCGTACATGATTATCTCTTTCTCGATTAGATCGCCTACGATTGTGAAAAGCTCTTCTTTCTCTGGAGACGTTGGAATATCTTTACATTCTGATAATCGCTTCTCCATCTCCCACATTATCTTACTTTCTTCTGCTGTCATTGTTTTCTTTAATTAAAACGTTAGCAATACAACCTGCTGCCCAACCCACAGTATACGCGTAATGTTCGTTACCTTCTGAAAAATTCTCACCATTTACTCCACAATATTCGAAGAACCAATCAGCGATGTGTACTGCTTCGTGAGCTATTTTCTCAGCGTCTATGTTGTCATACAATATCACTAGTATACCAATCTTTTTTGTCTTCTTCTCTATTACTGAGAAGCACGCAGCATTTGAACCATTTGCAGACGCTTCCAACTGATCCAACACCTCGTCTTCCCGCATGTCTACAAATTCGAAAGTATTAGATAAACACGAAGGTTCTTTTTCAGGCAAATTCACAACAAATAAGTGACCAGACCATAGAGTGTTAAACGTGTGTAACTTCATTTAAGTATTTCTTTTTCTTTTTAAATTTACCCAAGTAAGCAAACATTATCGGTCTATCATCACTTTGGGCTATCTTTTCTTTAGTAAACGAAAAAGGACTTGTACATATTAATTCTATAACCTAAGTAGGTAAACCATATTTAAGACTAAGCTCGTGTATTAATTTACTTTGCTTTTTCATTATGTAGTCTGTAATACTTATTGCCAGCCAAATAGTCACCGTCAACTGCATTGCTGTCCGCACTAATTGTGTTCGGTCTAATACAATTGATAATCAATTCAATGCTGTCTTCTGAATCTGAAATAAATTCTGAAATAGTAGTGGTGGTTGCAAAGTTTTCCAACTTCTTTAATTCCTTATTGTTATAAGGCTTAACTAGATCGTACAATTTGTGATTAGTTCCACCATAGATAAGCACTCCTTCTTCGGCTATATTCCACAATGTAGCTCTGTTATACGGTAACTTCTTATTTGTTAACCAAGCCCATATGCGCTTAAACAAGTTATACTTTTTCCAAAGTAAAACAGAACCTACTTTAATATCAAATCTCTTCATTTTTGTCAATTTTAATTACAACTGTTATTTGTATTCTATCTCCGATAATCTCAGGTATCAATGCCTTATTTACATTTAATCTGTCTTTATCGTATTTATCATTAACAAGAATACCTTTACTTTTGAACTTAGCTATGTATCGGCTAAGGTTATCATAGCCGATACCTGTTGTTTCATGTATGTACTTTCTACTTTCTGTACCAACAATGTTATCCCATTCTTTGTGTTCTTCAGAAGAAAGTTCCATATTGACCATTGCTTCCAACAACTATAGCTCTCTGTTAGTAAGACCAAGTATACCGTTCATAGAATTCAAAAACGTCTTATATAAATCGGCTTTCTTTACTGTCTTTACTAACTTATTCATTTATAATCTCTTTAACTTTATTAAGAACTTTGGTCATGTTATAATAAACTGTCTCAGCTTCTACCTTAACACAAGTAGGAATTTCTTGATTGTTATAAGCTTCAAGCATATCCTTGTGATCCTGTTCGTATTGTGCGATCTTTTCTTCAACGAATTTACGAACCTTATCCAAACGACAGCATTCGCAACATGGTTCTTCTTGCACAATCAGGTATTGGTTTGCAACAAGGCCGTCCATAGCATCGTCGCTCAAGAATATTTCTGAGAAAGAACAATCACTTTCTTTGTACATACGCCACATATCTGTTCCTTCTACACGTTCAAAAACATCGCCACATGAGGCACAACCAAACTCGTTAATTACTGTATATTTCTTATTATCGTTCATAATATTATGTTTTAAATTACGAATATATAAACGCAGGAGTGCTGATTTAGTTAATAGCTGTTAACGTTTATTAACAATTTATTTTTAGACAAAAAGAAAGCCTGGCTTTAACCAGGCTTAACTTTACTTGCATATAGCAACAACATCGTAAGGCTTAACTAATTGACTATCTTTAAATAGATCAAAATCTTTTGCCATCTTCTTGTTATAAATTACTTTATAGCCAGGATGCAAGTCAAACTGTTCTTCCATAGTAGAAGGCATATCTACAATGATACCTACTGCCCATTCTGATTCTACCTCCTTTACTTCGGTCTTAGTGTCGTACTTTTCAAAACCATCTTCATCCTTTTCCCCAGTAGGGATTTGTTCTGTAATCTCCTTAGATACCTTAATTGGATCTAACGGCTTAATAAGTAGATCTTTCAGAGGGATATAAGCTAATCCTGCTCTTACTGTTTCCAATACTTCGTCTCTTTCTTCCATGTTAATCTTCTTTTAATTTAAAAATATTTCCTCCATTTACATTACATATATACCTTGCTTTCAAAGGGCAATCTAACCTGTTTATAAAATAACATCCGTCACAAGTACCTCGCTAAGCAGGTTCTATGTAATACCATTTGCCTCCTAACGGCATTGGTTTATGATTCTTTACTAGATCTTCTACTATCGGATCGAACTTCTTTTTTACCATATTTACTAAAGTATAACATCGCTATAGCATTCCAAGCTACTTGAGCTAAGTGTCTACAGCCTGTTTCTTCATCTATTTCGTTACCTTTTTCAAACTCCATTAAATGCCTGAAAAGAGCTGCTTTATACCTCTGATAACCATTATCTAAGCCTTGCCAATTGTTATCTCCATATTTATTAGCCCCAGCTGTATATGCCCTAACAATGTCTTCAATTTCTGCCAAAGGGAGTAAATCCCACCTAAGTTTTTCATTATCATACTTCTTTGCCATACATTAACTCTTTTAGTTCTACAGCTAATTTACGCATATCTGGGTGTGCTGCACCTGCTGTCCTAAGTTTGAAGAAATGCTTCCAATCTGATTCAAACCCTGTAACAACAATCTCCGTTTTAGTTGCATTTGGAAGAACTTGTCTGGCCTCTTGCGGCTTTGCACCCCTATCGACCATCAAATCATATGACTTTTCAGCATAATCGCAAAGAAATAAAAAGTGATCTACCGCATCATTCTCAATTGGTTTTAATATAGTCAGTTCGCCTACATCACACCAATCTCCGTCCCAATATGTATATTCACCTTCAGGTATATTAGCCCAAGTAGGTATAATAAAAGTAAGTTCATTACCAAACTTATCTTTGCTGTAATTACAGTACCTGGTAGATTCTTGTGCAAATGACATAACCCTATGTCTTACTATTTCATGGCTAACTCCCCTATCACAAGTAAATCTAGCAGTAATTCTTTTCTCATGGTATTCTGTAGGTTCACAGGCATATTGCAAATCATCTAATCTATTGTTTTCAACAAGTACTCTTAAATTTGTTGTAACAAGTACATCTACAACTCCTGATTCGGGATCTAACGATGTCTGTTTATATTTGGAATATTTATTATTCTTGTAGAAATCTTTTACGAGGACATCACTAAAAGGAATGTGTAAGTACACAGTACCGTGTTCCAACATAGCTCCATGACCAAGCTTAATCATTCTGTCTACAAACTCCTTAGCTGAATCTTCTGTTATTTTATCTTCAGACTTATAACAGGTTCTACCAGCTAATTCTATCTGTTTATACATACCTTCTAACCCAGGTTGTTGTTCTATTAGTTCTACTTTAGATTCTATTAATTTCATAATCAATTAGTTTTAACATACATCTAAACGTAGATATTAAGCATCTATCCCCATAATTTAACATTTTTTAAGTATAAATCCTTGACAGCAATTCTGTACTATTTTCATTGGACAATGTTGAACATGCTGTAAATCACAACCTTGACAACCCCTAATAGACTCTTCTGGATATAGTCTATATTTATTATTATATTCTACTACTTTACCAAAGTAGGCTACTACTTTAGATTTATTCATGCGTTTTCAACTAATTCAAATTCTTCTAAAAATGATTCTTTTCTACGTGAGAACATCTCTATTGGGTTTTCATACATAGGCTTATATATTACACATTCAACCCATTCTCCATTATCTAACTTCATCTTAGCATTCATTGATACTATAGAATAAAGTCTATTATACTTAATATGTCTGTATATCTGTTCCATATTTAACTGTATTAACTGATATACAGGAACGTAATAATCTTTAAGAGGTTCCTTTTTTATGTTATTTGTTAACATTTTTTATAAATTTTTAAAAAATTTTTTTTAACAAAATTTAACATTAAAGGTGTGCGTGTGAGAAAGTATCTCCCTTCAGGTCCCCTCCAGCCTCGTTGCCGCGGAAGTCCCCGGTGCCGATGCTGATTGCGTCGGCGTTCGCCAACTTTAACATTTGTACAAATGGAAACGACAATTTCAAAGAAACAGTCTATTTATGCGGTTGCTTACCGTTACGGTAAAAACAACCGTGGAACCTACGTATCTGTGATAGTAGGTACAGAAAATGCAACGAGCAGAAGCCCGTTTAGCATTTTCGGCGACCCTAAAACGCTCGCAATGATTGGAATAGATCCAACACAGTTGGACTATCCCGAATCAGGAAGTCAGCTCGAGGAGCTTGAAAGACCAATTGAGCTTTACGAAGCTCATTTGTGTACGACCACGCATGCACCTGTTCGTATCAACGAGCGAACATATCGCACGTTGAGCTTCGTCGTCACCTCCGAAGCAGAGGCTGACACACAGGCAGATTACCTGGTGCAGCGTAGATTTGATCAAGCCACAGGCTTTTTCAAATCAAGCGGCAATAAAGCCGATTACAAAAGATTTGTCCTTGGAGACCCTGTCTCTGCGGACGAAATCCTCGCATGGCTCGAGACGATATAATCGTCTCAGCCTTGCAAGGCTCTATATGTTAAGTAAACAACTAACGCCACAACTTAATATATAGCTAATGTTAGTCTAAGACTAACCGTGAGATCAGCACGTAAAATGATGTGATCTACTTGTCGGTTGTACATGTGAACCGTCTGTGGCATCCTCTCCAGTCGTCTAATGATTAGGACACTTGTAAAAGAAATGGCAGTTTGAATCTGTCCTGGAGAACAAATGACTATAAACTTTTAGCCGCTTGAACGACGGTTATAATATCGTTCACAATAGATATGGCAACATACTATATTTGGCTCCCTGTAATGGGACGTCGCAGCAGTGTTACTACAATAAATGCATATTCTAAAGAAGAAGCGTTGAAAAACACTAATAAAAATTACACAGCACAGCTGTATAACGAACTTCCAGATTTTATGCAGGCAATGATAACACCTGTAGTGATATATCCAATGTTCATCAGCATTGCAATTGATTGTGTAATGTTATACAACCAACGTGAATTGCGTTGGGAAATTAGCTTCTACCCAAAAGGACAGCGCTATAATCTCATTATGACAGCGTGGTACTTTGACGCTGATGGCACTAATAGACCAAATGCAAAAACGATTTGGGAAGATTGTAAAAACGATCTAATCCATGAAATATGGTTAGATTAACTCTCATAACTAATGTGTTTTATTGTAATGATATAGCATGTGCATTTGCATGGGCAGAAACAAAAGAAGGGTATGATTATTGGAACAAATTAAACAACGAATATGAAAAAGAAAAAGCATTATACCAGAGAAAACTGTAATGCGCAAGTACGCACTACAATCAAGGACCAATATGGTCGTACAATTACACTTGTAGGCAGACATGCCTTTGAGTGGTCTATCGTTGTAGACAATGGTGTTACAGTTAAAGTAACAACATTTCCTAACTCAGAAAATGCCAAAAAAGAATTTAAAAAATTTCTATCAAAATGAAATGTAATAAAAAACAAAAAGAACTAATCAATGACATTTGTGAAATGATTTCACAACTAGCTACAAAAGACATTGACGACTCAGTAGTATTTAGAGAAGTAGATGACTTTGTAACAACAATGTCATTGTCAGAAGATGACCAAGAGCTTATTGCTCAAAAAACAAAAAGTCTAATCTGGGTAATAAGAAGGAACAAAGAATGAAAATCCAAGTTAAAATCAACAAAAAGCCGTTTAATCAAATACACATCGTAGGCTTACTAAAAGCTTGTGACAAATCTTTGACATTGAAACAAGCTAAACACATGGTAGATGAAGCAATAGAACAAGATGTCGATGACATTTTAGAGTTTGATTTGCCCAATGGTAGTTTAGTTAATGTAAATATCCACGATTATAATCCAGACGGTGAATTTAACATTGTTGCTGCGCAAGGCGATGAGATACCAGACAAATTAAATCTGGTTAAAACAAACACAGATGTATTGAAACCAGGCACATTTGTATTGATACGTGATACTGCTGATGAAAAATGGGAATTAGGAATATTTTCTCACTACAACGATGATGAAATTGATTCATCGTTATATCCGTATATAATATTAGGTGGTGATTATTATACAGAATGCATACCTCTTAAAGGTAATGAACATTTGCTCAACACAAATAAGCCAGAAAACTCATTGCCAGTGCCAAAAGAAGAACCAAAACTACCAACGTATGATAATGAAGATAAACGTTATCATATAGTATTTGGTAACGAAACTGCATTTTTTACAGATCAAGAATTGTATAATTTCTTGACAGGTGCAGTATTACACAACCGAGATATTCGCGTATTTACGGTAGTAGATACTAAAAATATGCCATCTCGTAAATAATATAAAACAATTAATATTTGTTTATATTGCCTACAATTTATTTAACCTCCAATCCACCTGGTTTGTGAAAATAGGGTGGATTATTGTTTTCTGATTGTCTAAATAAAGTTTTACAATTATTTAACCCATCTAGTTTGTGAAAATAGGATGGGTTATTATTTTTACCAATGTTTTAAGGTGAGAATCCTTGACAAGCATGTGGGGCTTATATTCTTACTGGTATTAGATTAGGCCAATCCGTGGAGTTAAGTAGATTAAGTTCGAAGTATACGCGGGCCAGATAAGATATTAGTGCGGACTTTAAAATCATGCCAATACAACAACTTAAACTCAACGGTCTAACAATGTCACGTGTTGTATTGTATTAGGGCTAAGCGTAGCCTAGTCATCATGATTTATAAATTTAAAAGTTAAATTAAATGAAATTCTCGAGTGTACTTGTTTTATAAAAATGGGTACACTCACATGCCTCGATGGTGGAATAGGTAGACACGTCAGATTTAAGATCTGATGGACAGAAATGTCCGTGCAAGTTCGATTCTTGTTCGAGGTACAAAGTCATTAAAATCAAAAAACTATGAGTACAGAAAAACCGTTTTGGGCCATTGTGATTATATGTATAATTGCATTAGTACCTATTATGATTTCATCTTTTGCATCAGAAGATGACATTATCACTTATGATAGTGTGAACTTACACATCCAATACAAAGGATGTGTCATAGCAAATAAGTTTGAAGAAGACGGAACTTACAAACTTATTATAACAAGTAAATATTGGCCTCTTAAAGACCAATATAAGGAAATAACCGTCAATCAAAATATTTATAATAACTTATATTTTATAGGAGATACCATAAAATGAAATATATATATGCTATAAAATATAAGGGAAAGACCCGCTACAGAGTGGTGGTATGTACACAAGGTAGACGTAAAATACACCTTGGTTACGCAGATTCAATAGAGAAAGCTAAAGAAATTCGTAATAAATTCTTTGGAATAACAAATGATTTAATCAAAAGAAGATTGAATTTAATAATCTTCGCAATAAATCATGCAACTACTTACGATTTCGAATTAAATGAAAAAGACTTTCAATCATTAAAAACAATAAAATCTGCAATCGAAAAAATGATAAACAATTACTAACTTCTTAAAATCAATTTAAAAAGTATGAAAACAATTATTAAAGCAATTACAGGATTGATTTGCACCATATGTGTGGTTGCCGCAATCTCGTTAGGAGTACACATCGGATGTGAATACTACCAACATCATTTACCTGACACAACTGTCAATACAGTGAACGAATTCGACGACATTGACAATGTCGATGAAACAACAATCGAAGACCATCTACGATTTAGATGGGAAATTAAAGAAAGTATTCGAACGGATAGCATATATTTAAATATGCCCGACGAAGCTCTATTAAGCATTCTAACCAGTTATGGTACAGAGTTAACCAATTCAGAAATAGCTTATATTTACGAATCCAATATAGATACATATAAACGGATTAACCTAGGTACAAATATAACTAATACCATAGATTCGTTAAAGTATAAAACATTCGAAGATTGGAAGACCGAAATCTTGCATAAAGATAGTACCTATAATCAGTTAGAATGATAAAATGGCGGTGTGTAATACACCGTCTTCAGATGATGACAAACCTGTGGGGCGTACTCCTAAGTAATAACCATGCAATGTTTACAGTTAACTTGTAATCACATACCCGTAGCTCTTCAGTAAACAGAATCTACGTGATGTAGATTTAGAAAAAATCAGATTACAAGAGATGGTCGAGGCATGCGTCCATCAACTTAGGTATCGTGCAGACGTTAAAATCAGGTACACCGATTCCCTATGTGTTAAAACTATGGGGGAGCCATTATCAAAATGTGTAGAGACTTACTTTTATTGGTTAAAACTAAATGTGGTCTGGTACTAGACGTTAAAGTGAATCTGAGTATCCAGTCGTCTTCACATAAAAGTTTTTTATAGTCATATCCTGAGCATGATATAAAACTGCTCAATTTTTATTATGGAAATTAGAATTTCTAGAGTATATAATCATTACGCACTTGTCAGATTTCTTTGTAATAAATATGGATGGTACCCTACAATCGCAGATAAACTTACATTAGCGGTAAATTATCCACTATTGTATAGAGATGGCGTATTACAATCTTTCCAACTACAATTAAATCATGTTACACCTGAAGAAATTGTATATTTGGATAAATACTGTAAATTTAAAATCTTAAAAAGATACTTAGTATTAACAACTTAAAACATTATCAAAAATGAAAATTATTAACGGATTCCTATTTGCGAATCAAATCTACAATGACACACCAGAAACAAGTCCATGTATTATCAACATGGATCTCGTATGCAGTATCACTGTAAAACATCATCCACAAAAGAACATAGATTATCTCCATGTGGATTTTGGTGATATGGATATGATGATTGACTCTGACGGAGACATCAACGACGCATTCATTACAATTGCCAATTATTACGAAAAAGTAGATAAATCATGGCAAGAGTAATAACACACATCAAGAATAACTCTGAAAATGAGTTATACACAGCAATGATGCTTAAAAAACTCTTAGGAGTTCCTGTACAAAAAGCAATATCTATTGCTAAACGTTCTAACACACAATGTGTGCCTCCTATCACAGTTGTTAGTGATTTATCAACAGATGAATTACTAGAACAATTAGAAGAAATTGAAATTAACGTAACAATAATTAATCAATAGTTATGAATACAATTATTATTTTTCACAGCAAAAAACTTTCGCAAGAAAAAGAAGAATCACTGTTAGAAAGCATTGGTAATCTTCTCCTACACTTAGGTTCAGAACCAATTAAAAGTTATAGCTTAAACGAGGAAGAAACATTAAAATGCATAATGCATGAAGTAAGTAGACCAAAACGAACTGACACAGACACCGATATACTTACAAAAGTAGATAGTTGGTGTAAAACATTGGTAAAAATAACAGGTATACCAAGTAAAACGGTATCAAAAGAAGGTTATAGTACGCTCATTGCACGCACGTTAGTATCTAATATTAATTTGCGCAATACAGAAGTATTAACCTGTTTAAGCCAAATGACTGAAAACGATACAGCACTAATTGATGTGTTGAAAATAAACAAGTTAAATGGCTTTATTTCTGCTAAAAAGATAGCAGAGATACTAAAATCATTAAGAGTTCTTGGTTATGTGGAACAATAAACAAGAAAAATATTCTGATAAAAAAGAATCAGGATATAAAAAAAGGCCAAAACATAAAAAAATGGAGCCATATGTCAGAGAAAAAGCCAAAACTAATTAAACCATTCTTGCTCACACCAGAATTGTTAAGATTTATAGAAGTTAAGAACAAAATACATTGTAATCAGCCTTGTTGTTTACATACCAATTTTACTGAAATCGCAGTAAAAATGTGGCATAACTGTGCAGGAACACAATGCAATCGCTGTTTTTATAACTACAGAAACATTCTTAATGTATATAAATATCGTAACAAAGTCAATGAGCAAGCAAAGATTTATTAAGCCTGATAAGCTTATAATATCACAACAGACTAAATCTGAAGGGTATCCGCCAGAGCCCTTCAATTAGTATATGTATAACTTAAAAACATTAAGTTATGGTGGATCCAATCAACCCAAAGAGTTAGAAATAGACCAAAACCCTAATGGAAGTTTGCATAAGCATTCGAGAGTACAACGGACTATACAACGGTCAACCCAGTAAAAACTGTGGTCAGAATGAAGGAATCGGGCCTTCTACCGAATAAGAAATGCGAATAAGTAGACTAACTCTTATTTTTAGACTTCAAACTTTTTTGTGTTAATTAATAATAGTTTATCAATCTTAAAATTTTTATCAAAATGAGTAAAGAAGCAAAAGAAACTAAGGCTACGAGCCTTAACGTCGAGAACATCGAGGAAAGCATTCGTAACGGTTCTGTAATTACAGAAGAGATTGCAAAGAAAGCAGCAGAAGACATTGCAAAACGTCGCAATGAAGAATTAACCCAAAAGTTAATTCGTGTAACACAAAAGGCAGAATACACTCGTAAACGTATTCTGTTGTCTGCAAAGAAAACCAAGAAAGACGGTGACGTCAAGATGGGATACTTGAAAAAGTATTCAGAACTTCATGACAAACTCACTTCTGGTGACAAATCACTGTCTCTTGAAGAGTTTGAAAAGAAAGTGCAAGAAGAAAAGAACACTGCAACAAAAATGTTGCGTGAAAACGAAACTTGGTACAGTGATCAACGAAAAGCTCTCGATGACCAATATCCAGGAAGCTGGAGTTGGAGTTTTGGTGATCAATTGATCTAACCAAGAACGAAAGTCCGGTGACAGTGCCTTTGTGCCACGCACCTCGGATACTGGTCACCCCGGAGTGATCGGCATTGCGCCAGAAGTAGGCGGGGCAGTATCCAAAAAGAATTAACTTTGCGCAAGCCATATGACTAGACAGTATTCGTACTGGACTATGCCGGAAGCGGGACTGAAAAAACGTGCCACTGATCATGTGCCTAAGATCGTGAGAAATGTATAATAGTATGCGCATACAACGTATATATAACTCTATTAACTTTTACAGTTAATAATACAAACTCATGACATCAAATCAGGCATTTTAAAGAGAATGTGCTTCCATAGAGAATGCCTTCTGGAAACTCCCTTGAAAAGGCAAAGCCAGAAATATCTTTAATCAGTATCAAACGTATTTTTTAGACCAAAGACCATAGGGTAGAAGGGATTGGTCTCCCTTCTACTCACTAATTAGAATGGGCCGAAAGGTAAAGATAGATTAGTGAGGGATTGTTGCTGGATACACTGTATCGACTGAACTCACCCCATTCTATAAACACATTTTAATAAACATTACATAACACATGTTTGGTATAATGCATTCTAAAATTAAAAAACGGATAATTTATGATTATCAAGATGTATATATGCATCCACCAAAAACAGAATGGATAGTAACATACAAAGATAATCAAATAAGTTTTGATAATTTTATTGATGCTTTTATTTACTGGATAAAACATCTATTAAAAGAACTTATCTAATATTAGATACCACGGTGCAGGAATGATAGAGCGTCCGAACTATCCACCGTGGATAGACATTGACTGTTAGGTCATTATACAGCTGTTTGGACACGGGTTCGACTCCCGTATGCTCCACGCTCTATACAAGCAACAAGGAAAAGTGATAGACACTTAAAAACTAAGAGTAATTCCGTGTTTGCCCGTGCGCTAAGTTTTATGAAATGTTTTTGAACGGGCAATTTGGGGCATTATGGTTTTGACAGGCAGTAAGATGTAATGAATAGGTCAATAACGCCATAACTGGCAACATGCAAGTAACCGACTATACTCGTATTGCAGCGTAATACGACAGGTCTGAGGTAACCCAACCGAGAAACAGAAAAGGGAAGAAAGAACAACGTGGTGTAATGGCAGCATACTTTGGTTTAATCCAAAGGGTGGTGGTTCGAATCCATCTGTTGTTCCAAAGTAAAGTAATTAAGAATAACTAATCGAGGAAGAACTCGTCTATTTACAGTCCCACGTGATGAGTGGGTCCACAGTAAAATTGTAGCTGTTCTAGACAACTGCTCGAAGAGAACCTTGACTGATGTACGGGATAATTGTAGAGAATCTCGGGCTCTACAAGAAGCAAGGCCATGTAAATATGAGAGCAAATCATAAATCGTACTATTGTTATTCTTAATTCTTTACTCACTTATTATTAATTATCAAAATTAAATCATTATGGGATTATTAAGAAGAATTGAAAACAAGCTGCCTTGGGAATGGGATAAAGCAGCAAAAGAAATGCGAATTAAAAGAGAACTATGTCTACGTCTCTATCGTAACCTTCCTCCATACTACAAAGGTAACAAACTACGGGATAAAGACGTTCGTTATCGTGCATACAAACTTATTGACGCCATTTTCAACGATGATGTCAAATATAGAGTAGACGTATCTGGATCAGATCCAAAAACGTGGGAAAAACTTAGTGAAAGAATCAAACAAATCAAAGAAGAATGCAGGTAAGATATTACGCGTGGTTTGAAAGCCAGCACGAAAAAACAGAGTTCATTAAACTCTTAAACTCTTGCAGAAATGAAATAGATGCTTTGAACAAAGTTTCAGAAAAGTATCCTGACGTTTCAATAAGTCAAGTAAATGGTATAGTACAAAACTTTAAAAAACACATCAATCAAAATGTTAACAGCAAATAAACCAGGTCTCTATCGTGTAATTGGAGACACATTTGAACTATTATGTGACATCAAAGGAGAAGCTCCTTATTTGACTATCGGAACTACGATTTTAATGAACGACCTTGTAAATAAAGGTATTGTCACTCAATTGACACATGACTCTTTAGAAATCCAAAGAGTTCTTGCTAATCCTGACAAATTCATTTTCATTGAATTTGAATACTCTGAAATTGCTAAATTACCACCTTGTCGCAAGTCGATTCGTGGTGAAAAGATGCCTGTAATAAGCGATGAACTATTCATGGAATTTGTAAATCGTTATATTCAAGACACTTGCGTAAATAAGCGTGGAGTAACATCTACAAAAGCTTATATTATGGCAAAAACCGATTGGACAGCATCACAAACAAATCTTGTGATTCTGCAAATTGGTAAATACATTCAAAAAAATGGAATCATTTAAAGTAACACACCTAACAAATCATGTATGTACACAATGGGGTCAGTTATATAGTTCCATTAAATGGAACTGTTTTTGGGATAACATTTTAAAACAAGTTGAAAAGGAATATACTGAAAGTGATTACATTCATCTACCAGATGAACGAAGACAAAAAACTTTAGCTTATGTAATTTATTGGTTCGATATTAATATTTTACAAAAGTTTCCGTTAGATGATACAAGAATCAAAGATGCAACATTTGATGTAAACATGCGTATCGTATGCGGAATGGTAAACAATTTAAACTATGACAATGATTTTAAAATCAAAGTCGTAGAATGTTTCCACGACGCATTTAAACGATTTTATATTGAATGGATGAATTGGAGATGTTTACGAATTTGGGGTTTACCTTTTTAATTTGTAGGGGTGAGATTATTGAAACAGTCTCACCCCACTATTTAAAGCTTGTGATTATGACAGATGAAGATAAATTAAAAATATTAGATCTGATCAAACAGGCTAAAGAAGGCAAACAAACAGCCTTCACAAAGCTATACAATAAGTATAGAGATACAATTTATAAAACAATCTACTACATTGTAAAAAATAAAGATGTAGCAGATGATGTATTATCTACTACTTTTGTAAAAGCTTTTTCAAAGTTAGATAGTTATGTAAATAACATATCTTTCGAAATGTGGTTGAAAACTATTGCTATTAACAATAGTATAGACTATATACGTAGAACAAAGAAAGAAAAGTATGACCACGAATTAGATTCTGAGGAGAACATAATTCAGTTGAGCAGTACTGCAGACTACTCTCCTGAGGAAAATTATCTATTCAAAGAAACTAATGAAAGATTAGAAAAAGCTTTATCTAATCTGCGTTGGAAATACCGAAATATCTTAGAACTGCGTACAATTCAGAATATGTCTTACAAACAGATGTCTGAAGAACTTGATTTAACGGAAAGTCAAGTAAAGTCCTTATTAAATAAGGCAAGAGAGAAATTAAAACAATTGTTAAATTAAAATCAATTCAATTATGACCGCATGTATCTTAATTTTGCTATTAGTAGCATTCTGTGCTGCAAAGTTATTTCGTAGCACAAAGATGTGGTGGACTTTAATGTCTGCCATTATGTTTGGTCTATTGATTGGTATTATGGGTAAAGAAGCAGTAAATGGTAAAACGTTTACTGCAGCTGAAACCCAAACAATTAGCACCGTAGATAATGAACATGGTACTGACATGCAAAGCTTAGTGTTTGTAGTGACAGAAGACAACACCACTGCCAGTCAGGGGTTGCAGGTTATCAATGTACCTGTTCGTGACACATTATCTGACGCACTAATTTGTTTATACCACACCAATGGCCGAAACCCACCACCTTACATAGATAGTGGATGACGTATTTTAAATACTTTTTTGATTTAATGACTTAGACTTTAAAATTATTTATTAACACAAAAAATTATCAAAATTTTATTATGGCAAAAAATAAAAAGGCTAACACAACAGCCAAACCAGAAGAGAAGAAGACTACGACTGTAGCAACCGAGACTAAAAAGGTGGAGAAGACTCCACAAGTAGAAAACAAGGAAAAGGAGCAACCCAAGGAAACTCCTAAGGAAGCACCTAAGGCAACTCCTAAGAAGGAGGACAAAAAGCCTTCCACCCCAAAGAAGAAGGAACACGTTCCAGAAATAATTGCTGAGGATGTAACCGAAGAGGAAAAACCAGTTGTTCATATTCCTGAAAACATCCCAGTTGGTTCCACACAATCATCGTTCGATGGTAAGGCCAACTTAGCCTTCGTAATGCAACAACGTTACACAGGCAATCAGGAGCTTAAGAACAAGTATCCTGAATTCTATGACGCAATGCAACACAACATTGACGTTGTAGTAGTTCTCGCGTTGGCAGATTTGCGTAACGAACTTGCTGCAAAGAATGAATCAGGTGAACTCATTTTGAAGGGTACTCCGGATCAAATTCTGCAATTGACAGAAGCTGCAAGTTTGTTGGGTATCGAATTGGCCGCACCTAAAGCATTACCAGGTGCTAAAGATGGTCAATTAGCAATTGACTTTAACGAAGCTAAGATTCCTGAAGAATTGAAGGAAGAAGCTCCTGTTGAAGAAAAGAAAGTAGAACTCGACCCTAAGAAGGTAGTTACTACAGAACAACTTATCGAAGCCTTGGCTTACATCATGCGCAAAGATAAGAATCCAGCAACAGCCATGGTAAGCGCTGTAGAATGGTATCGTAACTGGTGCATTCAAAACGCTGACAGTGCAGACAAGAAGTTAGAACTTGACGATCGTTCTGCAGGTCAATGGATGGCTGAAATCTTCGACCTTGTACGTCCAACAGCTTATTGCAACGGATTAGTTGGTGCGATGTATTTGTACACATCACAAACAGGTAATCCTGTTAAGTCTCACTGTATCTTGCACAAGCATATAGAGAAGACTGGTTGGTCAGAAGAACAAATTGCAGACATGCTTAAGTTCTTCGTTAAGCGTACTTTTGACAACAAGGTAGAAAAGGGAGAAATCTCAGAGGCACAAAAGGATCCTAAGAACAATGTAGCATTGAATGCTGTATTAGGTACTCTTGGCTTACCGTTCATTGATAAAGTTTTCAACGACATGAACGGCGATGACGCTGACGCAAAGACTAACGCAAAAGCAACTCTGGGTTTGATTCGCACGAATTACTTCTCTACAGACAAAGTTCCTACATCAGACGAACTTCGTATGAAGTTAGGTCAGATCATTAACTTGTATCGTGACCCAATGGAACGTCTGACTGAATTCTACCAAGCTGAAGGTGAATATCCAGAAGCTCCAAAGGCAAAGGAAGAAAAAAAAAATTAACTCGCTGGACATTTCTTCAAAAAGTTAAACAATTTTTTCACAACGCATTTTATGAGGACTAATTTATGAAAAGTCGTACATTAACTGTAGTTGCCATGTTTTTAGCTAGTGTATTAATTGGCTATAACATGTTCCCTTCAATACAATCTGTGCAAGCAGCTCCTCAATTAAATCCTTTAGTTGTGGAATTGCCTCAACTGAATTTACCATCTATAAAGGATCCGCAACCGGAACCAACTGTAGTAGATGTTGAATATAATCTTGAAACTCAAGAATTAACAGTTCATGGCAATACTGACGCACAAGTCAATTTTCGCACAGTTGGTGAAGTAAAACCAATTGTAAAGTGGAAAACTAAGATTAAAGAGGTAGAAGTACCTGTTAACACGGGTTATCCTTTCATTAAAGGCATGACGAAAGTCACTGAAAAACTACCATCTTTAACAGAAATGATAGGTAATCATGGAGAAGAATAAAGTTATTCTCCGAAGCATGATAAATTTATCTCGTATAGTCAAAAACATTAAAGGGGCAAGAACCAACTTAGGTTCTGCCTCCGACTATACAAGATTTTTTATTGTAAAAGGAGATGTTGCAAACTCATTGTCATCCAAATTGAACAATTGCGTTCATGATTGCTTATATGTTGAAGAACACTTACGCCAAGCGATAAGTGAATCTTGTCTATATCTAGACGGTTTCGATGTAAAACACATGGATCCAGTCACTTATATCAGTACAAATGATATAAAAAATAAATGTATAGACATCTGTAAGGGTAATCGAGTTACAGCTACGATTAGCCTAGATACAGGAAAAATAACAAAATTTTATTCGGCCGAAGAGAAACGCCCCGTGGAAAAAAGTTAGTGATAATAGCCACGTAAAATACTATAATTATATCACAGTTCGAGAGGAGTAAAACTGAAGCGATAATCACTCCGGTGGGCATAACCGTTGAGACAACCACGTCAGGGAGTTTGGTTCATTTACCATAGCCCGAAACGATCGAAAGATCACAGGATCCGAGAATATGTTAACCGCTAAAACGGTGAGATCACTCAAAAGGTAGGATGTTAACTTACTATGTTGAAAGCAGAGTAAGAAGGTGTAAGGGTAGCAGAGACCCTAGGTGAGAACCGACTGGTGACCGAAGACCTGCTAAATAAGCTCAGCAGAGACGAAAAGCAAAACTCTGCAAGGAGAACGAAAATCTTCTTTAAATTATCCGTTTAGTTTATCAAAAGCCGATTCAAGAAGGGATAATAAACACGATGCCGCAACAGGGGCAATACGGCGCCTGGCTTGTAACCTTTGGAAAGTTATAGGCGAACTAAATGCTTTTAATGACCGACTAGCGTCAAAAGCGGATTCCAAACCCGCTATATAAAAGGGCAATTATGCCTCCGGATAGGAAAAATAGGCTAACTCTAGTGTTTCTACTATAATTGGTTAGTAGTATAAAGGGAGGAAATTACTGATACTAATGTAAGGGTAACCGTGTTATGGTACACATTATCTAAAGTAAGGATATGAAAGCTGGAAACGCACTGATCCAAATGATTGACGGAAAAATTCTTTATAAAATCTGTATATAAGGAACTAGTACTCAAACATATGATAGATTACCGTGGAGTAGGAGCCAATCCTATGCCCTATCGTAAATAGGGTGCTGCAAAAGAACTTACAGATAATAGTGATGTATATGAGATTGATACAACCTTTCAAGACTGAAGTGACTCACGTGCTTGGTCGTTCGTGTGAGTATAATTGAATGAGGAATGATTACGGAGCCGCAGACTCGTCGAGCGATATGAGGGCGCTATAACCCTGGTAATAGATGCAGAGACCTTTAGCAAGTCTTATTTGTGGTAAAAATGAAATCGAGAGAAGCTGAGACAACTCTCCGTAAAAAACAGCAGAGCTTTATCGTTCAAGATATGTAACGGTATTTATTCGATTGTCGGTACAATACCAATGTATTTGACATAGAGTATCTTATTTAAGTATACAGAGAAAAACACAAATGTCGCTATAGGGATGGAATTCTATAATAGAATCCTATAACCGTAACTTGTGGTTACTTGTAAGGGAGGCTTTACAATATTTATTTTCAAGTATAAGCTGAATAGAGTCAGCTGCTGGTAAAATGTACTCTAATTTATTAACCTTTAACCAATTGGGAAGTCCAATGGTAGGTCAGAAGTATAAACTACTGTTGTAAAGTAGTCATATGGAGTCCGAGCCACCCCGACAGCCAACCGTTATGCTGACATAGACACTTTGGAAGTAATATTCCTTATTATGGCCGCAACCTAATAAGAAGGTATTACCTTAAAAGAACGCTGACTCGACACAACTTCCACGGGTATATCCTGTCTCGATATATTCTACGGCTACAGGAAACTAGTAGCAATCACAGTGCAATAGCGTATGTGGGAAGGTTGATGAATAGGTGGAAATCCTATATATTCGCGCTGTATAAACAACAAGTCCCTGATAAGGCACAGTGGGCCATGCTTAAGCAATGGGCTGTGAGTTTAGTGAAGTTAGAAAAACAGAGCGGTACTCGCGGAGAGTCCCGATAATCCCGAATTACTTTGAGGTCTACCGTAGATCGATGAAAAGTTTCTCAATTCCCGCCTCTAATTGCGTTTTGAGATAAGGTGAGAGATGTACAGCTATCTCGAAAAAAACAAACTGTACAGTTGGCCTGTCTTGATTGTTATGTCACCAACTAAAACAAAACGAGTCAGAACCGGGTCTCTAGAAGACTATCCGTATATGGCAACATATACGCACAAAAAACCTATCAGACATTATCAGAAGTTTTCAAATTTGTAACTGAGTTTGTCAAAATAATTATCATTTATTTAATTGCCAAGTAGGTTATACTATTGAATTAGTTATCGGCGTTCGAAGCTTTATAAAGCGAATTTATATATACAAATTACCGATATTGTGAAACAACCGAAAGGCATGGAGTTTTTTAATTTAATGTTTAACTTTTCCGTACTATATATCAAGTATGGAATCAAAAAGGGAAAAGAATTATGAATAATTTATCTAACACAGGCGTAATGCCTAGCGAATTATCAGCAGTCTTGGCTAACAACCGTAAGATTGCTCAAAAGTACGGTCCATATTTTGGACAAATGTTGTTCACTTTAGTGTCAACTAATCCTGACTTGAAGTGGAAAGAAGATTGCATTGCAGGTCGTCAGACTCTTCGCAATGAAGTAAAGGCCTTTGTTATTAAGGGTATTGATGTTTGTTCAGTATCTATCTGTAACAAGGACATTGACGGTAATCCTAAGATTGTTCTCAACAAGGATACCGAAAACGAAATGGTATTCCCAATGGCTGAGCCTGAATTTACCAAGGCTACTCGTGAAAACGTTGCAGAAGCCATTGAACGTGCCGGTAAGACTAACGGCAAGCCTATGTTCTTCTCTGCAGCAGATCTTCCAGAACTGATTAAGTTAGTTCGCACATCTAACCAAATGGCGTTGGATACTTACGAGAAGATGGCTCAGAAGATGCTTAAGCTCGCAGAAACAACTACCGGTATCATTGAAGCAGGTGATCGCTTGCAAGCAGAATACTTGCGTCAATGTGGTGTTAACACCAGTGAAGTAGATGTTCATTTAACAGTAGAAGTTAGCGAGTAATAGTTATGAACGGTAAATTGTCTCCTACACGAGTTCAATTACTGGCTCTGCTTATTAATTCAGAACCCACCATTCTGTCTAAGGTTCAAAATGGAAATGAAGGAACTGCTAAGACAGTGCAAATAAAAGAGAATGGAACGGTACTCTTTTATTATGGCAGCGGTCCACTATGGTGGCAAAGACTTTTCAATGCTTACGAATCAGTAAGTATTGTTGATGCTGCAATTCGCGTTGCAGATGCAATAACAGGTTCTAACGGAACTCGTAACGAAATTGCTTTTGATGGAATTACTAAGAGTATTCTTGACGAAGCCATAAAAAAGAAAGATTTTGATTGTGTCGTAGACATTTTGTTTGATAGTATGCGCAATTGCTCTGATGGAGAGCTGCACTCTAAGTACATCAATCAAGAAAACATACGTAAGTATGCTAAAGAATACGGCGTAAAGGACGCACCGCTTAAGGAAACTGATATTTTCAGTTTCTGTGGTATTCAAACATCTGATGGGCGAGTTTTACCTATAAAACTCGGTCGGGTGGTATATAAATAATATTGGACTTGAAAGTATTATTAAACCTAAAATAATTTCACGGCACTGATGGAGTGCCGTTTAATTATACGGGCTTGTAGCTCAGTCGGTTAGAGCAACAGACTCATAATCTGGAGGTCCTTGGTTCAAACCCAAGCTGGCCCACATAAACAATTTTCAAGGATATTCACTATATAAATTGGTCTATATGGCAATCTTGAATTTATATAGAATCTTGATTGCACAAGATGTTGAATATTTGAGATGTATAGTTAAGAAGTATATGCGATCCAAGTAACTCTAGGACAAGAATCGTCAAAGGATTGGAGCAAACTTGTATACGTAGGCTATACCCAACTTGCAATATGGTTGGAATTGTTTTTAAAAATAATACCTGGGATCGATTTGGAAGCTTTGCTTAATTGCAGCTCGCAAAGTTAAACTCTGCGCACAGGTATTACTTGCCCCGTTCGTCTAACGGTTAGGACACAAGATTTTCATTCTTGAAATAGGAGTTCGATTCTCCTACAGAGTACTAATCCACTGATAGACGTAATTTGGTCGAGTATTTAACTTTTAAACATCAACTAAATATGAAATCAATTACATCTAAATATGCTATCGAACGTCGTAATGAAATTAGTAAAGAAATCACCAAGAATTGGGATATTATTGCTAAATACAACTTAACTCCAAAAGACTTGCCAAGCAAGTTCAAATGTAATTACGACTTAAAACAACTAATTCAAACAAACATTGAATTAATGGAAGAACGTATCTTGTTGAAACTGTATTTACAATGCATCAACATGGGTTATAAGAAGTTTTCTGAACTTCCTAGAACTAATAACTATTTGAACATATTCACATTGTGTGAACGTAAAGAATACTTATTTAAGCTTAATCACATTCCTACTTTAGATAAGAAGCTTAAACGCACTCAAGGTAAAAAGAATTTGGACCAAATAGAAACATTAACTTCCGATTATCTTAATGGTTTGAAAAAGCCTTTAGAGCTTGAAATCATTAATTTACAAAAACAAATAGACGATTTTAATGAAACTGCAGAACTTGATATTGAGTCTCCTGCTATTTCATTAGCCGCATAAATTAACGGTAGGGAGAAATCCCTACCATTTTACTAACTCTAAAAATTATCAAGATTATGAAAAAGAATAAAAACTATAGAAGCAAAAAACAAGTAGCTCGTAACGCAAAACGTGCAGAAAAAGCAAAAATACGTATTAAATCACGTATAGTATCACAACCAGAACTTATTAAAGTTCAAGAGCACGGTCCGTCAGAAACAGTAACGTTCGACAAAGACGGGAAAGTAAAGAATTGGAATAGCCGAAGCGCACACAACCATGTAAAGCATTCGAAAGAAGCAATCCAAGCAAGAAGTGACAATCGCTTAGCAAAAGAAAACAAAAAGAATCGTATCAAAACAATTCTTAAAGAAGCAGGCTATGATCCAACAATTAGCTACACACGGAAAGAAAAGAAAAAGTTTACACGAGCTGTAAAAGCAAAATTATATGCAAAACCAACAAAACCGTGGAGTAAAGAAGAAGCTATGAAACGAATAGAAATTAGAGCTAAAGCAAAGAAAGAACGCTTAGCAGCATTACCTCATGTAAATGAAATAAAGAAACAAATGGAAGCTATTCTACCACAAAAAGTTAAAACGGGAAACAAACCGATTCCTAAAAATGAACGATATTTAGAATACCTGAAAAAATTAGGTGTTCAAAATCGAAAATCAGCTGCACAAATGCAGATGAAGGAAAAAGCCAAATCTCGTAAATTCATTTACTCTGTTGAAAGAGTGCGTGAAGAAGACTTAAAAGCACAAAAAGAAGGTAGACCTTTCAGAACATATGACTTTTACACCCATAACTTTATGGCTAACACAGTCAAAGAAGCAGAAAAACGTGTTGCCAAATTATTTGAAAAATGGGAAAAAGATACTTCGTTTACAGGAATCGTATTAAGAGATCCTGACGGAGAACGTATGACAACTTATTACACTCGCGAAAAAATTAAACGTTTAGCAGCGTAATACAAAGCTATGCGTAGCTCAGCAGGTAGAGCGCCGTAAATCGCGATTACGGAGGTCCCCGGTTCGAACCCGGGCGCGTGGCCCAACTTTAAACTCTTTAATATGATAATACGCGATAAAATCGTATATGTATATGATATTGAGGTATTTCCAAATGTATTTCACTGTACTGTAAAAAATACAGAAACAGGAGAATTACATAAATTTGAAATTTCCGAACGCAAAAAAGATTTGTTAGCAATTCGAATATTCTTCGAAGACCCTGATAAAATGTTTTGTGGTTATAATAATCATCATTATGATGACCCAATTATAAACTATATTTTAGACCATCGTCATATAATGATGGTAAAAAGTATATGGGAAATTTGTGGTTCTATTTTTAATTTAAGTAGAATCATTACCACCAGTGAAAACACTGATCCGTGGAAGAAATGGAAATACATGCATTGCTTTCATTCTTTTGATTTACTTACTATGTTATATAGTAATAAATTAAGAGTCTCCCTGAAAGAAATGCAAGTAACAATGCATTACAATAACGTACAGGAATTTGTTTGTGATTGGCAGAGTAATCTACCGAAAGACCAAATAGATGCCATGATCGAGTATAATATTAATGATGTGAATTCTACTGAGGAATTACTCAATAGATGTAAAAAAGACATAGAATTAAGATTAGGTATTGAAGACGAATACGGAGTAAATGCTTTAAGTAAAGATGGAGTTAACTTAGGAATGGAAATTCTTAAGCTAAAATATCTAGAGGAAACCGGATATTCCTGGTCAGACATAAAAGACCTACGTTCGCCTCTAGATATGATTACTTTAAAAGAAATCATACTGCCATTTATAAAATATGATTCGTCTATTCTACAGGGAGTACTGTCAGACATGAAAATGCAGACAGTATCTCCTGGTAGAAAAGGTTATGAAAACAAATTCATATTTGATGGCTTAGAGTATTCTGTAGGAGTTGGAGGAATACATTCAGTAAACCATCCTGAATGTATCATACCAAAAGAAGACGAATTGCTACTAGATATCGACGTAAACTGATGCAGCGTCGTAACCTCGTTAATTGCTGGAATAGCCGTTAAATCATTATTACTGCACAATGTAGCAATACAATTGGTAGCACTTAGGATAACGCCTAAGAGATAGTGAAAACATAATGATTTGGCCAATCCCCTAAAAGCAGCCAAGCATCTCTATGAGATGAAGGTTCATCGACTATCCTGAAGAGGAGTAGTATAAAGAGCCATAAAAGGATACAACCTTTATACGAAAAGCGAGGAATTTAGAAACCTTGTATCCCTTTTTGCGTTATTAAAAATAAAAAGATATTATGAAAGGACGTAAAGAA
>JAZNBJ010000038.1:0-14298 GCA_045586965.1 Candidatus Gastranaerophilaceae bacterium
GTAAAAAACTATTAGCAATTTTTGCTGAGAAAAATACTTTATATAAGTAATAGAAAGTTAGGAGTTATTGTGCTCAAATCAATTAATAATTTAGATATTACTCAAAATTATAAAAAATCAATTAAACAGCCTCAATCCATAAACTTTAAAGCTAAGGAATTGCCTATAAAGCAGATTACAGATAAGGGGTTAAAAGCTGCGAGTTCTGCAATTGCTTCTTTAGGCATTGCATCAATTGCTTTAAATAGTAAACAATTGCCACAAGACGATGGCTTGGTAACATTTAATGTTTCAGATGAACAGTGGAAAGAATTAATTCCTACTCTTGCAGAAAATATAACGCAAAAAAATTTTTAGGAGAGGGCGCCGAAGCCAAAGTTTATGCAATTAATGATAAATATGTCCTAAGATTGCTTCACGATGCTAATAGTGATTTAGAGTTTTTATCAATAGAAGATATTTTTGAGGGGCGAAATTTTGGTCAAGCAATAGCTAAAGACCAAAATGGTAATACTATTAATAAACGAGTATTTGGCTCGTCTTTATATGATCGTTATAGCACTGATCCTAAAATTTATTTACAAAATTTGAGAGAATATGTAAACTTGTCAGATGAGGCACTAGAAGCATTTGTTTCTGATATCGCTTTCATTAATTCTAAGGGATATTGTATTGATCATAGAAATCCTGAAAATTTTTTGTATGATAAAAAAACTGGAAAAATAGGAATTGTTGATATATCTGAAAAAACATTTGTCAATTCTATTTTTCCAGAAGCTTTTGAACCTTATAGCCATATTTGGGTTTTATCACCTTTGCTTAACGGATATTCAGTTATTGATATTTATAAAGAGTTTTCAATTTCAGAAAGACAAGAATTTTTTGAATTGGTTGAAAAATTAGAAAGTAGAATCTTGCCTTTGTGTGAAAAATATGGTATTCCTCTTGCAAAATGGGAAAAAGACAGGTATTTAGTTACTAATTTAATTAATTTATTAGACCTTAGAAAAAAGATAGATCCTATAAAGTGTGATAATTTGCAGGTTCCTATATTTTATGAAAGATATCCTGAACTTATAAAGTTTTTAAATGACGTATAGTTATGTAGGGTGTGTTTATACGCACCTTTTTAAATTTCAAAATTCCCAAATGTGTCATTTTGCGTAATATTCCCATTCTAAGTGTCCAAGCCTAAGTTTTGTAGGGTGGGAAAAATGAAAAATTCCCACTTTTTTCAATTTTGTTATCTTGTATTTTAATTTCAGCTGTCGGACAGTTTAAATTCAAAAGAAAATTTCTCATTTTGCAGTCAGAATATAAAGACACTGCATACAAGCTTTGTTGGAGTCCAAATCCATTACCCAAAATAAAACCGAGCACCAGCAAAGCTAGGCTCGGTTTTATTCAGCTGGTGTAGTGAATGCAGCTAAGTGCTTCTTCTGACAAGGGTTTTGACCCTTTTTTGAAACAATTTTTACTAAAGTCTCGAGAGCACTAATAGTGCTAAACTCTAACGCCTGCAAGTACGACGTTCTAGCCTTTCTGAACCTCAAAATTAGAGACGCTTTTCACCTCTCTTTAGACTAGTAGTTCTTGAGTAGCCCCTCTATATTTACCCAATTCCCTGCTAAAAATTTTTACAGGGATTTTTCATAATCTACACAAGCTATAACCCACTAGTCGTTTTAGTCTCCACTTATTTTCCCTAAGAGACCGAACAGGGAATTAATAGCAAAAGTTTATTATAAATTACTGAAGTATATTAGTTGAAATAATGCAAAAAACAAAATGCTTGTAATGCTTAGGAGACAAGGGTTTTCTGATATTGCTTCTTGACTTTATGTAATAATCACGCTAAAATGTAAATAAGCTCACAAAAAGAGGTGATAATTGCAATGCTACATTATTTTAAAGTCCGAAATTTTTATAGTATTTATGATGAACAAGAATTAGATTTTACTTCAACTCGTTTCTATGACAATAGTTTTACTGATTATAACGGAACTTTTGTTAGTAACATAAATTGTTTTATCGGTGCAAATGCTTCTGGAAAGACTAATGTTTTAAAAGCTTTATTCTTTTTACTGTGGTTTGCTCAAAGTTCTTTTTATGATGTGGATACATCTATGGTTAAGTTGTATGAACCTCATAAATTGCGTCAAAAAGAACCAACATGTTTTGAATTAGTTTTTGATTATAATTCAATATTATACCGTTATCAATTGTGTTTATTTAATAATAAAGTTGTAGAAGAAGCTTTAGAAATGAAGTCGCAAAAAGGCTTTGCTTACTTGTATAAATTGCATAATAATGGTGAACAAATTGATATAAAATATAATAGGAATAAAATATTGAAAAAAATCAATCCTGTTGAAGAACGCAGGTTTAAATTAAAGGATAATGTTACATTCCTCTCCTTTTTATTGGGGACAGGTTATTTAGAACATTTAAAGTTAAGTAATATCGTAAATGATATTTTTAGCAATGTTTCTCATATTGATTCAAAAAGTTTTGATCATATATCTGAATCATTGTTTTTGTCTAAAGCTTTAGAAGGATCTCAATTCAAGGATGCACTATTACCTTATTTAAGAAATTTTGATTTTGGTATTGAAGATTTTGCAGAAGACAGTACATTCCAACTTAAATTTAAAAATGGTGAGAGCCAGAATCTAATAGGCTTTAAACACTCTAACTCTGTAGAAAGTTTTGTTTTGTCTGCTTTAGATGAGTCAGCAGGTACAATAAAAGGTACATTCTTAATGTTGCATTTATTAAGAATATTGTCCGTTGGAGGAGTTGCAATAATAGATGAGTTAGATGCGCGTCTTCATTATGATATAGCGAGAAAATTAATAAGTCTTTTTGCAAATAAAGAAATTAATATAAATAATGCTCAATTATTTTTCTCAACCCACCAACCACTATTTTTAAATGATAGAGATAAAAGACAAATTTTTATGAGTTATAAAGAAGATTTATTAAATACTGAGATATATAGACTTGATGAGATTGAAGGGGTAAGAAATACAGAAAATTTCTTTGAAAAATATCTTGCAGGTAGTTATGGTGCTGTACCGAGAATAAGGGTTTAGGTATGGCTAAAAAGAAGCGGAAAAAGGAAAAAACTATATTTGTAGTTGTTGAGGGAATTCGAGAAAAGATCTTTATAGAATTTTTGGCGGAGCTTTTTGATCCAAACCAAACTATAAAGTTAAAGTTTCATCCAGAATATGGTGGAAGTTCAGATGCAATTCTTGATCGAGCTTTAAAAAATGATTTTTATAATAAAGTTTTTGCAATATTTGATGAAGATGATAAATTGAGCAAAGATAGAATTGATATTTTAAAATTGCGTTGGGGAGAGCAAATTCCAAGTAGTGTAAACGATAGTTTATTATATAAATATAATACAAGAAATTATAACCCAATAATTATTGTATCAACGCCATTGAGTATAGAAGGGGTTCTGATTAGGCTCTTAGGAAAAACTTTACCACTGTTTGCCTCACCACTATTAGATAGTAATAATATTAAACACAATAAACGTATTATAAAAAGTACATTAAGTGGCATTTTAGGTGGTATTAATGAAATTGAGTATTACCGTAATCATATAACTAAAGAAGATGTATTGGAAAAAGCTGAGAGAATACCAGAATTAAAATTGATGTTAAAAATTTTTGAATAAATTTGTAGAAAGCGAATACTGCCTAATTATATCTGTAATATTTTTCTTTGTTTCTAACTGTTTCATAAGTGATATAAGCTCCGTTGAACCCAATCTTGCGATTTATTTGCCCAAGTATAGATATAACAAAACCGGTAGGTACCTGAGTAGTCTTACCTTCATTGTACCATACCTCGAACTTGTTAGGAATGACTTTAACCTTAAGTTTTTTAGCTACAATTTTACCAATTTCAGCTAAAGGAATGGCGGGGACAAACTCCTCAGAGATAAGTGATTTAATAGCTTTAACGTAGACGCCTTGACCGACTTTAAGAATAAGACCTTTAGCAATAAGCTTTCTTAATGCACGCATAACCTGATCTCTATCAGATAAATCAAGAAAATCAGGTAGCATAAAGACGAAGTCTTTAGACTTTTTGATACGATATTGGATTCTTTTTTCAAGGATGTTAGTAACAGACATGATGCAACCTATAAAATTATAAAAATACGACATCTATTATTGTAATTATACGACATATATTATATTCTTTCAAGCCTATAAATAAAGAAGTTTAATAATATTTAACAATATGATGAAATTATAAAAACTAAAATAATGAAATAAGTAAATAAAGTAGAAATAAGATACGAAATTAAAGAAAAATACGGGCTGGCCATGTGGCCTCGGTCCACCACGGCAGGAGATATTCCTGCCATTTTAATATCAGGATTTTAGCTTTATAAATTACAGCAAGGATTTAGTATAGTTTAATATTCTATAACCTACTTCGCAATCAAGTTCTTTTGCTAAGTTTTCTAAAACGGGAGGTAAGATTTTTTTCTGGCGTTCTAACTCGGTGAAGACAATTTTAGAAGAGATGTCTAAATCTTGAGCAAATAATTCCCAGTCTTTTTCAGTGATATCGTTGTAGTATTTTGCTTTACCAATTTTTATTGCAATTCTTTGCTCGCAATCATAAATACTTGAACTTAACAAATCATAAGCAGGTGTTAAATTGATCTTGTCAAAGAACCAATATATAGAAAAGTTTTTGCCGTGAGCATCAGTATTACCTATCAAGTAATTAAATACAACTTGTTTTATAAAAGCATTTTTATCAACGGCAGGAGCTTGAGTTTGGTCCAATACTTTTAGACAATCTTTAAACGTAATTGAGTACTTATCTCTAGACTGTACCCCCAACGCTTGTGCAAAATCCTCTTGCAGGATTCTTTCATAAGCAGGTTTGAGATCTGAGTTTAATGAACAATCGTAAATTATTCTATCGAAACGCTCAACTAGTAAAAATTCTAAATCATCAATTTTTTTTATGTTTACATTAGCAACATTTAAACCAATTTTTTTAGCAGCTTTCATACAAATGTATTCATTTTGAATTGATTGAACATATTTTGGTAAAGCTGTTTTAATGATATGTGTCGTAGGAACTTTATCATCAGGCAAAATAAACTTGTCATCATATACACAAATGGCAGCTTTTTCCTGTGCACCGGCTAAAGATAATCTTTTACCCATATAAGGTCGATACGGTAACTCTTCTATAAGCTTCTTTAATTCTTCATTTGTAAGTACAGTACCTGAGAGTTTGTATATATTTTCTTCGTTTATAGGTTCATCGGGATGATGAAATGAAATAGCACCAGCGCAATCGTGTCCTATAGCTTCAAGAAGTTTAAAATCATCATTTATACTTATATTATACTTCTCAGCCAAAATCTTTCGCATATTAGGATTTTCTGGTAATAAACCACCAAAGAAAGCGCGACAAGCTTTTTCTTTAAAAGGAGCTTCTTGAATGGGTAAACTTAGAGAAATAGGTTTTTGTATATTTTTATTATAAGTAAATTGCATCTTACCGTTTACAAGAGCTAAGATGCCGATTTCTTTTCCGTGTAGCCTCACAGATAATGATTTAGTCATTATTAACCTCTAATTTTATTCCTAAATTTGCAACAACCTTTAGAACTTTTTCAATTTCACAAGTGGGCTTACCGTTTTCCAAATCAGAAATAAAACGAGTTCCAAGATTAGATAATTGTGCTAATTCTACTTGTGAAAGTTTAAGTTTTTTTCTAGTATCTCTAACAAGAATACCGAGCTCTTTAACAGATTTAATAAACATTACGCACCTTTTTATTACCGTACAGTAATATTATACAATATATAGAGAAAAAGTCAACAAAATATTACCGAGCGGGAATAAACTGCAAGAAAAGAACCCAAAAGCAACAAAAAACACCCGTACGGGAATAAAATACAGAAATCAACAAACACGGCGGCGTGGCTAAAGCCCCGCCGCCGAGCCGTTACACAAAAAATAAGGAAAAGAAGGCGGAATTATTCCGCCATTTCTTTGGCTTCCTGTTCTTTTATCGCTTGCTCCATTAATAGCTGAAGCTTTTCTTTTACAATTTTACTCAATTCAGGATCTATTTCATCCTTTTGGTTAGCTTTATCGACCAAGCTTTGATAAGCTATCGTCATATTAAACTTACATAGGTTCTCTAGTATGTATTTTCTAGACGGGCCGTCTTTTTTTAGAGCATCGTCGATGGTTCGACTAGCTAAAAGATCCAGTTTTCTAGCTTTACTGTAAGTCTCAGTAACCGGATCAAATACATCAGCCAACTCGTGCGCAGCTAATGTTAATGCCTCGAAAAGAGATTCAGGAACAGGCTTTTTCTTGCGCCCTTTTGGGTTGCCTGATTGCCCCTTTTGGAACTGATGCTTTTTGGGTGGCTGCTTATAGCCGACTTTGTCCTCTTTTTCTGTATTTTCTGGCTTAGTTTCAGCTTTAGCTTCAGCAATTTTAGCTTTATTTTTTTGCCTAAAATACGCTATAGCTTCTTCTAGTTTTTTATTTTCTGTATCAATTTGATTATTTTTCATGGTTTTCTCCTCTATAATTACCTTCTAACTTAGCAGTTTTACCGGTTTCCTGCTCAAACCTGTATAAGATGACATCTACGAACCTTGGGTTCAACTCGATTAATCTCGCACGGCGTTTTGAACGCTCTGCGGCTAAGAGGGTTGTGCCTGATCCTCCGAAACAGTCGAGGACGATTTCATTTTCTTCACTGCAGTCCTCTAATAATGAGTGAATTTGAGCCACATTTTTGCAAGTAGGGTGCAACTTTAGTAAATCAAGGGTTCCAGGGTTTGTTGCGTGCACGCTTGGCTCGTTCCAAACGTTAGTTCTAAACCTACCAAATTTTCCTAACTGAATATTGTTGGCGTGCTTAGCCTTACCGTTTTTGAAAATGGCTACCATTTCATGAGAGCTCCTGTACATAGCGCCCATTCCTGGTGTTTTGACCCATACTGCAATGTTTTTCAACTCTGTATATTGCTTATAACCGATGTCTAATAACCTGTAGAGCCCCTGCCAGTCTGTATACAAGTAGTGCAATGAGCCATCAACCGAGAATTCTATCAGTAAACTCATATATGTCCTGATGAAATCTCGGAATTGCTCTTCGCTCATTTCGCCGGACCCCATCACAAAGTTCTCGTGCTTGGTTTTGCCATTGTTGCCAATATCGTCTTTATCCCTATTGTATGGCTGATCTGTTACGCAGACTCTAGCTTTCTCACCTTTCATAACAATTTCGTACGATGAGCGTATGAGTGCGTTACCGCAGAAGACAAGGTGGTCGCCACATCGCCATAAGTCCCCAAGTTTTGCTCTTGGTTCAATGTTTTCATCTATCCAAGAAGGCTTTTTCTCTTCTTCTTGTTGTTTAGTTTCTTCTGGCTTTTTTTCTATGGGTTTCATAAACAACTTCTCGTGTTCAACGTTTTCAAACCCTAATACTTGTTTGGTAAAAACAGTTTTTTCTAGCGTTTTTACCTGTTTCTGTAGCACAGTTTTATTCCAAGTTCCATCTTGGGCTAGCCTGTTATCCATAATCCGAAGAGCGGTGCGCTCTTCTGGAGTAACGTCATCTAGGATAACGGCTGGTATTTTAGTTTCACCTATTGAGCTTAGAGCTTCTAGTCTAGCTCTGCCAGCGATGAGCTCAAAATCTCTTGTTATTTGTACTGGGTAACTATACCCTGCTGATTTATATGCAACAACTAGTTTTGCTATTTGTTTCTTGTCACTTATTCTCGGATATTCCTCTGGAATTTTGATGGCTGAAATATCAATCATTTCGATGTTTTTTGTAATATCTTCCTGGAAGTGTCTATAAATTTCTTCCATTCTTTTTTCGTTTGTAGTGCTACCAAGTACCGTAGCTGAATTTAGTTTTGATGTATTTTTATTCATTGTTATTTTCCCTTTATTTTGCTTAGCCTTCTTGACCGTTGTCAATAATCTACGGCAGCTCAAAAATGCTGCGACTAAGCGTTACAAAAAAGGAGTAATTACTTAATAAATTCGTAATTACCCAAGGAAAATAGCTTGGTATTCATCAGAGTATTGCTTATCTATAATCGTAAAATCTCTAAGCGAGATGGAGACAAGCTTTGGAGTTAAATTATGTTTCTTCTCTAAAAATTTGAAAATGAGCTCTAAATCAAATAATGGAGCTAGGAGCTCAATAAAACTAGATATCGCAAGAAATAAGTCATTACGAAACGCTTTTATTCTAGCTTCAACTTCTTTGCGTTTAGCTTTGATAGGATTAGTAGCTTTTCCAACAATGTTAGCAATCATTGACTCTTCTAAGTATTCATTAGAGTAGTTGAGTGACATTGTTGCATCTATGTTTTTGTAGCTAATGCTCATAAGAGCGTTCCTTTCTTGTTTAATCTAGTGCCTATCTTTGTTAGTAAGTTTAATCTTCGTGTCTTTGACTTATTGAGTAAGGTGGATCAAGTATGATTAATTTATTCTTGTCTTTTGCCACAATTACTGGTGGAAGACACTCGCGCTTAATTATTGCTCTAAGCTTAGCTAGATGTTCTTTGCTATGCTGACGAACATTTTTGTTTAAAGTTTCAAGTTTTTCAATTTCTTTTTTCATTTTTTTAACCTCATTTTATGTATTTACCTTAGAGTTTTTTATATTAAAAAAACTTTCTATATTAATATAAAGACGCAAGCGGTAAACTAAAATGCAGTCGTAGTGAGGGTTTTAATTTTTTAAAAGCCCTAAAAAACAGCTTTTAATCAAAAACGGCTAATTTTATGGTAAAATTAAGCTCAAGAAAAATAAAAAAAGGGTGTGTATGAAAGAGAAAAAATATAAGTGCATTCATTGTAAATCAACTAATGTAAAATCTAATGGTGAAAAACAATTCTATTGCAAAGATTGCAAAAAATATTTCAAGGAAGGGTCAATCAGGAAAGAATATTCAAAACCTATAGAACTGCTTATATTAGCTTTCCAGCGATTAATATATCCAGGTGATAAATTCCGTAATGCTAAACCTTTCAGTATAAAAGAGTTTTATAAAGTGATAAAAACTGGCAAAGTATTAAATTTTCATAATCCATGTATTGAGTACATAAGACCAAATCAAAGTGTTGATGCTACAAGTGGGCAAGTTGCAATAATTGCAAGAACAGATTCTGGTTTTACTGTTGTAAGAGGTCTAAAAAGAGGTGATAGTATAAGTTTAAGGGATTGTATTATTAAAATACATTGATTATTAAATCTTTTTAATGTACCAAACTGAGTTGCTAAGATGGTTGAAGTTCCATTGAAGATCGTGGTAAAAATCTGATTCAAGGGTATCTTCATCAAGTTGCTTGTAGTAACTTTTTGCGAGGGCTGATTTTCGGTAGCTAGCGAACGCGTCTTGGAGCTCTTTATGAAACTTTGATAGAAACTCTGCGTGTGTAAGCTTAAGCTCTTCTTGCGTGCGCTGATTGGTTAAAATCATATCTTGTCCTTTCTGGGGTGGTGGGCGGGCGATTTCACTTCCCGCCGACGGGTGTCGTACTTTATGGGTTTGTTGCGGTCACTAACATTAATCGCTTCCTTTGCAACACAAATCAACCCCAAACACTCAATTTCGTATCATTCAGACACAATGTGTCTTAATGTTGCAAAAAGTCTTTTAGGACTTGAAATAGCACGAACAGAGAGCGATTAATGTAGTAGATACAATAAGAGAGGACAAAAAAATGAGTAAAAAAGACTTAAAAACAACAGCAGCACGCTACGAAATCAGCCACAATTTTGATAAATCTTGTGATATTCTGATAGAGCTTGGCTTTATTCCAAAAGATTCATTATTTCTTGAAAGCGAAGCTTATGATTGGCTAGATAACACCCCAAAACAAAAAGATTTGAATAAGTTTTTAACCGAGTTAGGGTATGATTTAACGTAGTTTTTTAAATTTATTCAATACTTGTATATGTATCCTCGTAAATATCTCTAAGAGTTTTATCTTCATAGGTCCAATATCTTGAAGGTTGAACATTATATGATAAATTTAACAGTTCTCTTGTTAAAGGTGTTAGAGATGTTTCTTGGTTATTATATAGAACTTTATCAATTCCATTTACATATACGCGAATTTCTTTATTTTTAACAAAAACTAAAACCGCCCCATCAGGGATTCCCATTTCTTCAAAATTCATCTTTGATCTACGAAGTTTTTTAGCTGCATTTTGTTCTTCTTCTGAAATATCTTTTACTAAAGCATTGTTTACATCAGAAGTTATTTCTTTCTCTGCAATTACTTGTAACAAAGGAATTACTTGTTCTGGTCGAACATTAAAAAATTCTCTTTTAAGATTAACTCTTTTATCTACAAAAGCATTGTGTATGATTTTTTCTATGTGATTGCAGTCTTTTACTTCGCCAGCCCATAAGCATTCAAATGGAAAAGGAACACCTGTTGTATATAGTTCTGACATTCTAGCTTGCAAATCTTTTCTTTTAGTTTTACCTATTTTAATTAGGTTTGGCATTGCTTCATTTGCCAAAACATATACAATTTCGCTTTTCTCTGACATACTTTCCTCGCTAACTTCTATAGTGATTTTATATTATTTTGTACCTGAAGTAAAGTAAGTTTTTATAACAAAAAGCTTTTGTAGAAAAGGTGTTCATGCTAGAATAAACCTAAGGGAGTATAGATATGAGTTTAAGCGCTAATGTAAATGAAAAAGCCAATTTAATTTGGGCAATTGCAGATAAATTAACAGGGGTTTATAAACCTCATGAATACGGAAAAGTTATTCTTCCATTGACAGTTATTCGACGTTTTGATTGTATTCTTTCAGATACAAAAGATGCAGTATTAGAAAAACATAATTCTTTACCAGAAGATATGCCATTGAGAGATTCTCTTTTAAAAAGAGCTTCTGGTTATGAATTTTATAATACAAGCAAATATACTTTTAACACTTTGCTTAACGATCCAAACAATATTGAAGCAAATTTTAAAAACTACTTAAATGGTTTTTCTGAAAACGTTAGACAAATTATTGAAAAATTCAAATTTAATTTAGAAATTGATACTTTAGCCGAAAAGAATTTGTTGTTCATTGTTATTCAAGAATTCACGACTCCAAAAGCTGATTTACACCCAAATAAAATTTCAAATCTTGAAATGGGTTATATATTTGAAGAAATAATTAGAAGATTTTCAGAAGCTCATAATGAAGATGCAGGACAGCACTATACTCCAAGGGAAGTTATTGAACTAATGGTTAATATTCTGTTCAATAACGACAGAGATATTTTAACAAATAATATTGCAAAAACTATTTATGACCCTGCATGCGGAACAGGCGGAATGCTTTCTGTAGCAGAAGATTATATGAAAAAAGTGAATAGTTCCGCAAAACTTTTACCTTTTGGGCAAGAAATTAATGACGAAACTTTTGCTATTTGTAAGGCAGATATGCTTATTAAAGGTAATGATGCAGATAAAATAAGAAACGGCAACACATTATCTGACGACCAATTCAAAAACGACAAATTTGACTATATCTTATCTAATCCGCCATTTGGTCGTGAATGGAAAAATGACAAAAAGGCTGTTGAAGACGAAGCGAAACTAGGTGCAGGTGGAAGATTTGGAATGGGGCTTCCTGCTGTTGGTGATGGTCAAATGTTGTTTTTACAAACTGCAATCCATAAAATGAAAGATACTGCTCAAGGTGGTAGTAAAGTTGCTATTATTCATAATGGTTCACCTTTGTTTACCGGGGATGCTGGTTCTGGACCATCAGAAATCAGACGTCATATTTTAGAAAACGATTTATTAGAAGCAATTATCGCTTTGCCTAACGATATTTTCTACAACACAGGTATTGCTACATATATTTGGGTTTTGAACAATAAAAAAGAAAAAATTAGACAGGGTAAAGTTCAATTAATCAATGCAAATGGAATGTTTGAAAAACGCAGAAAATCTTTAGGTAATAAACGTAATGATATTCCACAACGTTATATTGATGAAATTACTAAAATTTATGCTGAATTTAAAGAAACAGAAATAAGCAAAATTTTTGATAACGAAGAATTTGGCTATTCAAAAATAACAGTTGAACGACCTGAAAAAGATGAACAAGGTAACCCAATCAAAAAAGCAGGTAAATTTGTTGCAGATGCAAGCTTAAGAGATACAGAAAACGTTCCTTTAACAGAATATATTCAAGAATATTTTAAAAGAGAAGTTTTACCTTATGCACCTGATGCTTGGATTGATGAAAAGAAAACAAAAATAGGTTATGAAATACCGTTTACAAGATATTTCTATAAATACGTTCCGCCAAGAAACTCTGAAGACATAATGTCTGAAATTTTAGAACTTGAAAAATCATTAGATGGAAGCTTGGAGGCGATATTTAATGACTAGAACAGGTTTAGCAAGAGAATTAGCAAAGTTAAAATCATATAACTATTTTGTTGCATATATTGATATTCTTGGTGCACGTAAATTTATGGAACAAAATAACGATAATTTCTTAAACGATTTAAATTCTATTTATTTTGATGCAGTTGGTGATGTCTCAATGACAAATTGGGCAACAGGGAAAGACATTTTTATTAAAATCTTTTCTGATAATATTTTAATTGCAATTCAGACAGCGAAGAATGATGTTAATAGGGAAGCTAAACTTGAAAAAATAATTAATTTAGTAGGAAATTTTTATAATAACATTTTACGCCATGGGTATTTGGCTCGAGGAGCAATTACAGAAGGTCGTTTTTATAAAGATAACAACGATGTTTTTGTGTATGGTAAAGCTCTAACTGATGCTGTTAATATGGAAGAAGAAATCGCAATTTATCCAAGAATTGTTGTACAAAAAACGATAAGAGATTTATTACCGCAATATTTTTTAGAAAATGCTGATGGCTGTTATACATTGGATTGTTTTTTGTTTAATCAAATTTTTGATGTTGATTTATATAGAATAAGATTACTTGATATGTTAAAAAAACAACGAAATAATGAAAAGGTTAAGCAGAAAATAATGTGGGTAATAAATTACATTAATGAATTTAATGTTAGAAAAAAGATGCAAGGCTCCGTATTAATACAATTCATCACTAAAGAAGAAATACAAAATGCATTAAACTCAACAAGTGAGGTAGTAAATGCAAATAACTAAACCTACAAAAAATACGACACATATAAAGACTCTGGGAACGAGTGGATTGGTGAAATTCCAAAGGAATGGAAGCTTGGAGGCGATATTTAATGAGTAAATATATAAGTGATGAATATATAAAAAATTTGCAAAAAATGATGAAGCATCGTATTAAAGAAGCCGATTTGTGTTTTACTTCAGGAGCTTATTTTGCAACAATTTTACTGATAGGAAGTTGTGCTGAATGCATATTATATTCAGTAGCAATAAAATATGCAAAAAATAATCCAAGAGATTGGAATTTTGAGTCTTTAATTAACTGGGCTTTTCAAAATAATATAATTACAGATAAGTCAAACTGTTTTTTGCAAGAAATCAAAAATCTTCGAAACCTTATTCATATAAAACTTGATTTTGGACAAAGTAATGAAATCGATTTCAATAAAGTAGAATGTGTTATAAAAAATTTTGAAATTGTCACTGATGAAATTTTTACATCTTTAAAATCACTAGTAGAGGTGGCGAATGCAAGCAACTAAAATAAAAAAGTACGATACATATAAAGATTCTGGAATTGAGTGGATTGGTGAAATTCCAAAGGAATGGAAGCTTGGAGGCGATATTTAATGTTTGATTTTTATATAAATACAGAAAATAGTGAAGCTATTGATTTAAAAACAATTATAACCATATTAGGCACATTAGTTTCTGTTTGGTTTGGGACTTTTTTACAAAACAATAAAGAATGCAAAATTTCAAAAAAAGAAAGATTTCAACGTATTCTTGAATTACAACTTGATATAAATTTAATTGAAAGTTATATATTGGCATACGAGGATTCAATGGATAAAGTTTTCTTTATTGATGATCTTCCAAGCTTACAGAAATTAGATATATCTTTTAATCATAACTTAAAAGAATACACTTTTTTAACAAACTATAATACATATTTTATAAACTTGTTAGATGTTATTACAAGACAAACTAAGTTGGTTCAAGAGCTTATTAATATCTATATAGATTTGATACATGATTTTATAAACACTGCAAATTTAGATGCTAATCAAAATTTATTGTTACAAATACATTCACGTTTA
>JAZNBJ010000039.1:0-41685 GCA_045586965.1 Candidatus Gastranaerophilaceae bacterium
AGCTACTTTTTACCCAAATTTTATTTATGTTAATATATAATTAACAGATTAAAAAGAGGTTTAAAAATGGAAGATTTAAGAGAAAAATATGAAGTCGTTATTGGTCTTGAAGTTCACGCACAATTAAAGACTAAATCAAAAATATTTGCGCCAGATTCAACAGAATTTGGTAATGAACAAAATTCACAAACAAGCGCAATTACTTTAGGCATGCCAGGGGTTTTACCTGTTCTTAACAAAGAATGTGTTAATATGGGTATTCTTTTAGGTCTTGCCTTAAATTGTGAAATTCCTTCAAGATGCAAATTTGATAGAAAACAATATTTCTATCCAGATCTTCCAAAGGGATATCAAATTTCTCAATATGATGAGCCAATTTGTTTGAATGGTTATCTTGATATTAAAGGTAAAAGAATCGGTATTACACGTGCTCACTTAGAAGAAGATGCTGGTAAATTAGTTCACGCAGGTGCAGCTGGTCTTAATGGTTCAGCTTATTCCCTAGTTGACTTGAACAGAGCTGGTACTCCGCTTCTTGAAATTGTTTCAGAACCTGATATTCGCTCAGCTGAAGAAGCTAGAAATTATATGGAAGAATTGAGAAATATCGTTAGATACTTAGGTGTTTGTGATGGTAACTTAGAAGAAGGCTCAATGAGATGTGATGCTAATATTTCTATTATGCCAAAAGGTTCTAAAGAGTTTGGTACTCGTGCAGAAATTAAAAACGTAAACTCTTTCTCTGCACTTCAAAGAGCTATTGAATATGAAATTGATAGACAAATTGAAATCGTTGAAGAAGGCGGAAAAGTTGTTCAAGAAACTCGTCTTTGGGATGATAACTTGAAAGAAACTCGCTCTATGAGAGGAAAAGAGGATGCTCACGATTATAGATATTTCCCAGAGCCAGACTTAATGCCTTTAGAAATTTCAAGAGAGTGGGTCGAAGAAGTTAGGGCTAAAATGCCTGAACTTCCTGAAGCAAAAAGACAAAGATATATGTCTTTAGGTCTTAGTGAATACGACGCTTGCGTAATCGTTGAGCAAATGGGATTGGCATTATTCTTCGATAAAGTTCTTGAATTAGGTGCAAATCCTAAAACAGCTGTTAACTTCATTATGGGTGAAATCGCAGCTTATTTAAAAGAAGCGAAAGTTGAAATTACTGATACAAAATTAACTGCAGAAAACTTGGCTGAATTAATTGGATTAATCGAAAAAGGAACTATTTCTAATAACATTGGTAAGCAAATTCTTATTGAAGATATGATTACTAATGGTGAAAAAGCAACTGCAGTCGTAGAAAGAAAAGGCTTAAGCCAAATTTCTGACGAAGGTGCAATTAAAGGTATTGTTGAAAACATCATTAATGCTCATCCAAATGAAGTTCAAGCTTACAAAAATGGTAAAACTAACCTATTAGGCTTCTTCGTTGGTCAAGTTATGAAAGAAACTAAGGGCAGAGCTAATCCTAAAACAGTTAATGAGCTTATTAGAGGTTTCTTAGAAGGTTAAACATAAAAAGGTGGTTATTCCACCTTTTTTAATATTTTTCTTAAAAAAGGAGATTTTATGATTTTAGATAGAATTAATGAACCAAAAGATCTAAAAACACTAACAGTTGCTGAGATGAAAGACTTAGCTTCTGAAATAAGAGAAGCAATTATAAATAAGGTTAATACAATAGGCGGTCATATGGGACCAAACTTAGGTATTGTAGAGACAACGATCGCAATGCACTATGTGTTTGATTCACCAGTTGATAAAATTGTCTATGACGTCGCACATCAATGTTATCCTCATAAAATTTTGACAGGAAGAAAAGATGGCTTTCTTGATAAAAATCAGTATCTAAAGTATACCGGGTTTACAGCACCTGAAGAAAGCGCCCACGACTTATTTAAGGTAGGTCATACATCTACTGCTGTAAGTTTAGCGACAGGTGTAGCAAAATCAAGAGATTTAAAAGGCGAAACAGGCAATGTTATTGCACTTGTAGGTGACGGCTCAATTACTGGTGGCGAAGCTTTAGAAGGGCTTAATAATGCATCAGTTTTGGGTAGTAATATTATTATAATTTTAAATGATAATGACATGTCAATTGCAGAAAATCACGGTGGGCTTTACGATAATTTAAAACTTCTAAGAGATACAGAGGGTAAAGCTGAATTAAATTTCTTTAAAACTATGGGATTTGATTACAAGTTTGTTAAAGACGGTAATGATATAGAAGCCATGATTAAGGCTTTGGAAGAAATTAAAGATGTAAATCATCCTGTCTTGTTGCATATTTGTACAAAAAAGGGACTTGGCTTAAAGCCTGCTGAAGAAAACAAAGAAATGTTCCACTGGGTAATGCCAGGAGTTTTGGATGAAAAACCCGCAGTAGCGCCTGTTGATACATATGCTTCAATTACAACAGAATATATGCTTAAAAAAGCCCAAGAAGACAAAACGTTTATTGCAGTTAATGCTGCAACCCCAGGTGTATTCGGTTTTTCAAAAGAATTTAGAGAAAAAATGGGTAAACAATATACAGATGTTGGTATTGCTGAAGAACACGCAGTTGCATACTGCTCAGCGATGGCAAAATGCGGTGCTAAACCTGTTTTATCTATTATGAGTTCGTTTGTACAAAGAACATATGACCAATTATCTCAAGATTTATGCTTAAATTCTTCTCCGCTTACAATACTTGTACATTGGAGCGGAATTTCAGGTGCAGATTGTACTCACCTATGTACATTTGATGTTTCAATGATATCTAATATTCCGAACTTAGTTTATCTTGCACCAACAAATAAAGAAGAGTATTTAAGAATGCTCGATTGGTCTGTTGAACAAAATGAACGTCCAGTTGTAATAAGAGTTCCTCAAGGTGTTTTAGTTGAAACAGGAATTGAAGATACAACTGATTATTCAAAATTAAATAGATATAGCCTTGTTGAATCTGGCGAAAGAGTTGCGCTGATTGGTATGGGTAATATGTTCAGCCTTGCACAAGAAGCTGCAAAAGAGATTGAATACGAATTAGGTTTTAAACCTACTGTTATTAATCCTAAGTTTTTGACAGGTATCGATGAGGATATGCTGGATACACTCAAACGAAATCATGAACTAGTTGTAACTTTAGAAGATGGCATCTTAAATGGCGGTTTTGGTGAAAAAATTGCTCGTTTTTATGGACCTTCTCAAATGAAAGTCTACTGTCTTGGTGGTTTGAAAGAGTTTACTGATAGAATTTCAGCAAAAGAGCTATATAATAAATACCATTTAACTAAAGAACAAATTGCAGAAGATGTAAAAAAGATTTTAGGATAGAATGCAAAAATGGCGGAACGCATTGCGTTCCGCCCTCTTTTTATTACATTTATCTTTCGTTAAGCATTTTTATAAACAACTCTTGTGCCGATTTAGCTTCTGTAATTTTGGGAAAAGCATCATTAAACAGTTTTGTCTCATCCTTATTTTGTTTAATCAATTGAAAAAACAATTTAAGATGTTCAGGTGTATTTTCATCATAACCACGTTCAGGTTGTTCTTCTTGTATAAACATACTTTTTATTTTATATAAAATTGAAGATCTTTCCTTATTCAATTGCTTAATTTTTTCAATCGTAGAATTTGTTCTGGCTTTCATATAATCGTTAACTGACTGAATATCCTTTTCACCTGTTACAACATGAACAAACCCTTCTTCAATATGCTCAACTTCACCACCATGATTTTTCGCATTCATTTTTAACCATCCAACAGAACTGTTATTTTTATTTGCAATTGCTTCAATCCAAAGTGTTAAACCTTCAAAAAAAGGGTTTCTACCGACAAAAAAACTGCTTTTTTGATTGCTTATTTTATTATATGTAGGCAAAACTCGTTCCTTTAATTCATTCAAAGTTTGTTCCGAATAAGGTAATCTGTAAATTGCTTTAAAGTTAGTATTATCTATTTTATTAATATTCATATTTATTTCCCTCATTCATAATAAAACTCATAAAAATAAAATTTGCTAGTTTATACATAAAATGTATTATTGATTGCCGAGCACTGTTTGAAGGGCGTAGCCCTGAGTTTGCGAGGCTAATGTATGTTGGGCTTTCAGCACAACAATAAAAAAACTCAGCCGAACGTAGTGAGGATGATGAAAACTATTGCGTGTTTTTCTTTTCTTTTGGTACTTTTCTGTTCTTTTGCCTCGCAAATAAAAGAACAGAAAAGTACAGACAAGATTTGTTAAATTTATACAATAAAACCCTCACCTAGAAATTCAAATACTCATAAATTCGTATTGAATTTCTATCCTCTCCCTAGGAGAGGGGAAATAATACATTTTATGTAAATAGTGCAGGTCGATAACCGACCTGCACTAAATTATTTCTATGAAAAATTTCTTAAAATTTTAAATTTATCCAATTCTTCCTGGAACAACAACTCCACCTTTTAAGTTCTTTTTATAGAACTCAACGTGTGGTTGAAGAACGCTGTCTAGAACTTCTGGAAGTGCTTTTCCATTCATAACAGCTTCAACGATTTCTTGATAACAAGTTGCGAATGCTCTCAATTGAGTTACAGCTCCCGCAGCAGCTGGAGTTAATCCTAATTCAGAAGTTTCAACTGTTTCTACAAAAGTAGCGCCAGTAACTTCGTATGATTTAGAAAGAGCTTCAATATAAGCTTTTGCATTTGATGAGCAAACACCGTTATCACAAGGAACTGTTAAGGCGAAAACAAGCTTGTTTGCTGGGTTGAAATGAGCTTCTGCAGAGTGGTGCATAGCATCAGGAACTTTTGCAACTTGTTTTAGTGTATCTTTAACAGATTCATTTTGCATTTGAGCATGCCAGTAAACTGTATTTTCAAACATTGAACCCATGTATTGGTGAACAGAAGCTGAAATGCCGTTTAGTTTTGCATCAGCCCAGAAAATACCTTCTTTTAATGCGTCATTCATTTCTAAATCAGCTGATAAAGATAATTCAGAAATTTCTTGAGCTGAGCTTAGCATTGAAGCCATATCTTCTTTTTTCATACCAGCAAAAGCAAGTGTGAATAAAGCGTGATCATCAAATGCTGAGAATCTTCCACCAACATCATCATGGATGAATAAATCGCCTAACCAACCATTTTCGTTAGAAGTTCTTCTTAACTCGCTTTTTTCTGCGTTGCCGTCAGTTACTGCGATAAAGTGTTTGCTAGCTGATTTTTTAGCTTCTTCTAGTGATTGACCTTTAGCCATATAAGCATCTTCTAGCATTTTTTGTATTCTTAAGAAACCATCTTTTGTTTCAAAAGTTGAACCTGATTTAGAAGCAATCATATAGCTTGAAGATAATACATCTCCACCTAATCTTGATAAAAATCTAGCAAAGCTGATTGAATCAACATCAGAATAGAATAAAACTGATTCGCCATTTAAGTTCAAACCGTTTGTTGCAAGCATATGCTCAACAGTGTGTTTTGAACCACCAATACCCATAACGCTAAGTCTTGAAACTCCAGATTGAGATTTCAAACTTGATGCTAAAGAATAGATATCGTCTAATCTTTTTAATTGTTCTTGTGGTAAATTAACCCAGTTTAAAAATTTTCCAGGTTGATTTGCACGAGATGAGAATTCAGATACGAATTCTGAAACTTTTGATGCGTATTTAGAAAAATCTACGCCTGTAAAAGTTGTTTTTAATGATGAACTTTTAGTTAACATAATTAACTCTCCTTTTCTGTTTAATTAAATAATACCATGGACATTTTATTTTAAACAGGAAAACAGCTATACAAGGTAAATAATTGTATATATACTCTTTTTTGTAAATTTTTGTTAAATATTTGTCATAACAAGCGCAAATAAATTTCTTTACGACGTTTAGCATGTATGATGAAAGAACGCCGAAAAAGGACAGTGTGTATGATAAAAAAAAATAATCTTAAACATTTGTAACAAAAAGGCAATTTTCAGAAACAAAAATTCTTTATATAAGTACATAGGAAAAATAGAGGATTATAAATTATGAGCAACATCACTAAAAAACTATCAGCAATCGCACTTTGTACAGTATTTGCATCAATGCAAATGGCTTCTGCAGCGATTGATACAGGTTTAGGTAATGCAGTTATCAACAACGCTACAGGCGGTTATGTTGGTCTTGATAAAGGAACTAATTCAGCAACATTGAATTTCAATGGTAATTCTCACGTAAACTGGGATACATTGAATGTTGGCAAAGGTGAAACTCTTAATTTTAACGCAGTAAATGGCGCTAATAATTTAACAATTGTAAACACTGTTAATAAAGGTATGACACAAGTTTACGGTGCAATTAACTCAAATGAAGGTGTTGGTAAATTAATTATTTCTAACCCTAATGGTATGTTATATGATGGCGCTAAATTCTCTACTGCTGGTGACTTGATGTTAACAACACAAGCTTTGGATGTAAAAGTTGTTGAAGGCAAAGTTGAAATTAAAGGTTTAGCAAAAGAAGCAGTAAACGGAATTACAATTAAAAACTCAGATTTCTCTGTTGGTGGTGAATTCAATATCACAGCTCCTTCAATTGAAGCAGTTAAGACAGCTGTAAAAGCTACAAAAGGTTTAAAACTAGTTACAGCTGATGGTCAAAACTATTTAGTTGCACCAACAACAAGCAACGATAACAGACATATTGCAGTAAGAATGGAAACAGTAAGCGTTAATGGTAATGTTTATGTCCTAAATGGCAAAGATATCGTTAACTTCGTAAATGGCGGTACTGTTGAAGGTAATTTAACTGTTGAATCTGATGGTAACGTTGCATTGAACTATACAAACAAAGGTGAAAAATTAAATGTCACTGGTGACGTTAATGTAAATAACGATGGTAGAATTTCATACTTGAAAAATGCTAAAGTTGACGGTAATGTTAATATGTCAAACTCAGGCGGTTTCGTAGAAGTAGGCAACATCGAAGTTGGTAAAGATGTTAACTTAAAGACAACTGTTAAATCAAATGCAGGTGTTAAGCACTTCGTTCACGTAATCGGTGACAATGATATTAAAGGTAACTTGAATATTGATTCAATTCATAACATTCACATCGGTGGTTATAGTGATGAATTAGATACAATGGCTCCAGGTAGCTTAAAAGTTGGTAAAACCTTGGATGCAAATGCAAGAGAAGGATCTGTTGCAGTATCTATCAACACAACAGCAGATAAAGTTAAATTAACTTCTGGTACATTAAACGTAATCACAGATGGTAAAGCAAACATTACAGCTAATGAATACGAGTTAAAAGCTGAACACTACATTGGTGGTGTAACAGATCAAGACTATTTCATTAAAACTGTAATGGAAAATTACACACCAATCAAAGGTGTTTCTGAAAAATCTTACTTAAATATCGAAGGCGGTAAAGTTACTAAGCTTGAAACTGGTGATGCTGGTTATGCTTTCGTAAGAGCAAACAAAGATATGAACTTAAACGGCGTTAAAGCTAACGGTGTAAACGTAGCTGCTGGCGGTGATATCAAAATCGAAGATGATGTTCACGCAAGATTAATTAAAGTTGATGGTGAAACAAGAAACTTAAGAGTTAATAACGCAGCTAACAAAAGAGATTACACTTTGAGATATGTAAATATTAAAGATACTGAAACAATTGAAATCGCTCCAGAAACTGAAATTACATATGAAATGGCTAACGGAGATCAAGGCTGGAACAAAGGTACACAAACTAAAGAAAATACATACCTAGTAGTTCCTGGTCAACCAGTTGAGCCTCCAGTCGATCCAGATCCTCAACCACCGGTTGATCCAGACCCACAACCTCCTGTAAAACCATCAATTGATCCAGAAGATAATGATAACGTAAAAATTATGAGAAACTTAAATCCGGATCAAATGGCAACAGCAGTAGACGCTCAACAAGTATACACACCAGTAGCGTTCGCGGCAGATCTAGATGATGAAGTTGACACAGGTGTTCGTAAAAACGTTGACGGATCAGTAACAGTAGTAAGATCTTATACACCAGTAAATTAATTAAAATAAAATAATAAAAAAAAGATACAGCTTAAAAGGTTGTATCTTTTTTTTTGTTAACATTATTAGTAAAGAAAAGAATTATGTGCTAAAATACTTCTATGGATAATTTGAGACGATTGTTTAAATATATTAGAAATATGGACAAGAAAAAACGGGCATATCTAATAGTTGGTTTGTCAATCGTTTTTGTTATGCTTTGGGCCTTTATTTCTGCTGGATTTATAACAGCAAATTTTAATCGAACTCAACTAAAAGGTGCTGAGAATGGTCAAAAAGTAGATGCGATAGGCATTATCATTACTGAAACTAAAGATGCAAAGAAATATTTTGAAATCTTTGGTGAAACTGGCTCTTATAGTAATGAAGAAAATATTGCAACTTTGCATAATGTGGTTGGGAATTTTTATAAAGATGGTGAAGTTGCAATGAGTTTTCAGTCGTCAAAAGGAACTTATGACGAGAAGAATAAAGTCATAACTTTATATGAAAACACATATATTGTTTTAAAAGACGAAACGTCTTTAGAGGCTGACAAACTTACTTGGTCTGGGTCTGATGTGGATACAATTGCGGAAGGGAATGTAAAAATTCGTAAGGCTAATGAGATGTATGCTCTAGCTGACCAATGTATTATTTGTGCAGGCTATGAAAAATTTAAAATAATTGGAAAAACTAAAACAAAAATTTATGGTAAAGAGGATAAATAATGAAAAAGTTTTTAATCATTTCGTTTTTAATATTATCAAGCTTAGCAGTTTTTGCTTCTGATTTGGTTATTGAATCAAAAACACAGGTTTTTTCTGATAAAGAAAAGAAAATTAAACTTGACGGCGGTGTCAAGGTTAAGATTGATAATTTGACCGTAGAAAGTCCTAGAGCAGATGTTTCGATTAGAAGAAATAATAAACTAGATACTGCAACTTTTTATGATAAGCCCTATGCTTATGAGGTAAATTTAAACAAAAAAAGAGAAGTTAAAGCTAATATTCTTCAAGTTTCTTTGATTAATAGAGTTGTAAGAGCTGAAGGTGATACTCAATCAATAATTACTGAAGGAAATACTCCGATTGTTGTTATAAGTGCTGACGAGCAAGAATATGATACAAAAAGTAATGTTATGGTTGCTAATGGTTCTGTTGCTATTCAGTATAAGGATATTGATAGTTTATCAGATAAGGCTGTTATCATTGCTGATACAAAAGGTGGTTTGAAGAAAATTGATTTAATTGGTAATGCACGAGTAAAGCAAGGTAATAATACAACAGAAGGTGAGCACCTTGTATATAATCCACTAACAGAAGAAATGAGCGTTAACGGGAATACAAAAACTGTCGCAATTATGGATGACGGTAGAAAACTTACTATTCACTCAGATTATCAACAATATAGTAAAAGACAGAATTCCTATATCGGTAATGGACATGTAAAAATATGGTTTGATGAGTATTACGCCCAAGGCCCTAAAGTTACAGTATTTCCTGATGCGCAGACAGGGAAACCAAATGAAGTATATTTTATAGGTCGTTCCAAGATTGTTCAGGGTGAAAGAGATATAATTGCAGATAAAATTCGCATAACAATTGAGCCAAAAGATTTTCAGGCAGAAGGTAATGTGAGAACAATTATTCATAATATTGACACAAAAGATGTTGAAGAGGATTTATAATGTCAGAAAAAATAGATAAGGCAATGAGCCTTTTTAAAGAACGTAAATATAGCGAAGCCATTGATGCTTTTCATGCAGCATTAGAAACACAAGCCGATAATGCTGATGTTTATAACAATTTGGGCGTAGCTTATTCTTGTAATGGAGATTTTGAGAAGGCTGTGACTTATTTGGTTAAGGCTTTAGAGCTTGATCCACAGTTGGCGCAAGCGTATATAAATCTATCTGATATTTATTATAAAGCAGGTGATTTAGCTTCTGCGGTTGGAACTTTACAAAGAGGCAGTTACGAATTACCTGATAATTTGGCTATTGCACATCTTTTGGCAAGAGTTTATATTGATGATCAACGTTGGGATGATGCAATTGTTGAGCTTGAAAGAGTTTTGGATGGTGAGCCTGAAAACTATGATGCGTTTTATGATTTAGGACATGTTTTATTTGAATTAGGTGATTACGAAGGCGCAATTTCAAATTTTGAAAACGTCTTGGATTTTAGGCACGATAGCGAATTACTATTCTATTCTCTTGCTCAAGCTTATGAAGCAAACAATGAATTAGATAAAGCAATTTCAAACTACTTAAAATCAATAGCGGTTAATGACAAATTTACTATTGCATATAAAAAAGTCGGAATTCTATTTATGGCAAGAAATGATTTTGAGGATGCAATTGAATACTTTGAAGATTACATTAAATTTGATATTCCTCAAGAAGAAAAAGATAGCGTCAATAAATTGATTGAAAGAATAAGAGCAAAGGTTAGTAATTAGCAAGGTATTTCAACAATAAATGTAGACCCGTTATCAACTTCACTAATTAAGGAAATCTTTCCATCATGGAGTTCTACGAGTTCTTTTGTAATGGTTAAACCTAAGCCGGTTGAACTTTCTTTTTTTGTATATGCACTATCAAGTTGTACAAATTTTGCAAAAATTTTGCCGTGATATTTTTTATCAATACCGATGCCATTGTCATGAACTGCAAGCTGAAAACTTTTGCCGGTATGAACCGCAGCAATTTCTATTTCATCATTTTCTGGGGAAAATTTAATAGCATTGCTTACGAGGTTGTATAATATTTGTTGAATTTTTTGATAGTCGGCGAATATTTCAAAATCGTATTGCATTGCCGCATTTATATGAATATTTTTCTTTTGAGCAAGAGGTAAAAGAATATTGCAAACTTCAGTAATTGCACGACTTATTGGGAATGTGCTTTTTACAATTTTCATCGCATTTGCTTCCAACTTAGACATATCTAGAATTTCGTTTATCATGCCCAAAAGGTGTGTGCCTGAAACTTTAATGTCGTTAATATATTCTTCTTGCTTGGGATTTAGGTTACCATAAATTTGTGTAGAAAGAATGTCTGCAAAACCTAAAATTGAATTAAGTGGTGTTCTCAATTCGTGTGAAATATTTGCTAGAAATTCATTCTTAACCTTATCTGCTTCTAAAATTCGTTCGTTTTGATCTTTGATAGTTTTATATGCTTCTTGCTTTTCAATAATTCCGTCTTTTAAAGCTTTAAGTTGAATTTTAAAAACATTAGATAATTCTAAATCTTTGAGCACGTAAGATAAAATACTTGCAACTGAATTTATAATTATAGAATCTGTTTCGTTGTAAAAATTGTATTCTTTTTTTGCAAGCAAAATTATTCCAAAAACAGTTGTTTTGATAGAAATTTTTGCCATTAAATATGATTTTTTCTTTAAATCACTTAACCCAACAGTTTTTATAATATCTGAATCTGGTGATAAAATTTCTCCATTTTTATTGAAAAGCCTAGACTTTATTGAATCTTCGATTGGAAAAATTTGATTAATATTATAATTTGAATGTTTTTTAAAACTGTATTTTAATTGCAGGCTTTCTGGATTAATAAAATATATGAAAGCTTCATCGAAATTTAATACTTCAGAAAGTTTATCAAAAACGACTTTTCCATCTTTATCTGTATTGAGATTGATTTCAAATAAAGATGGGATTATTTTTAAAATTTTACTTAAATTTTGTTCTGTCATTTTATAATTTTTTTCTTAATTCTAAAATTTCTTTTTCTTGATCACAATTTAGTTGTTTTGCGCCACCTAAAATTTCGGTATTAAGTACAACTTGAGCATAAGACTCTGCTAATTCGAGTTTTAGGTAAGCATCTTCTATTGTTTTAGCACCAACGATAAATCCGTGATTTGCCATTAATACAGCATCATATTCATCAAAAAATTTTATTGTATTATCTACTAATTCCATTGTAGAAGGTAATGCATATTCAGCCAATGGAATTCCACCGAAATAAAAAACATTTTCTGCCATTATTGGCGTCATTAAATCTTTTCCAACAGAAGCAAAACTACTTAAGTATGGTGCATGAACGTGAATTATATAATTTATATCAGGTCTCTTTTTATAAATTTCTATATGTAAGAATTTTTCGCTAGAAGGCTTTTTACCTTTTTCTAAAGAGTTACCTTCAAAATTGGTATAAACAATCTGATTTTTTTTGAGATATCCATTTGAAGAACCAGATGTAGTTATTAATAGACCATCTTTGTATCTAGCAGAAATGTTGCCAGAATAACCAGGTGTAAAATTTTTTACGCCACAAAGCTTTCCGTATTCAATTATTTGTTTTTCTAAATGATTTCTACAAAACATCTTCTGTTACCTTAATATCTTCTACAATTGCTCTTTGTAAAACTTTTGTTTGAGTGGGTGCATATTCAAAAGATGTATCTTTTTGTTTTGCAGGAGCTTTTTCTCTTTCAGCTTTTTTTACTTGTTTTATTTCAAACGTATCGTATTCAAGATTTGCACCTTTAGCATCCATCATGACTTCAAATAAACAACGCAAGTTTTGTCTAATAAAGTCATATCCCAAGCTAAGTTTTAAATCATCTGGCCCGACTGAAATATAGAAGGTGTTTTCTTGGAATGTTCTACCATTAATTGCGTCGTTAGTCATATTAATGTTTCCAAACCAACAAATAGTCAAGTATTTATTCAATCTTAGATATTCTCTAATGAAGAATGCTTGCTTACCGTAGCGATATGCATCAAATACTGGCATTGGTGTATTATCTTCATAAGCTGAGAAATAGTATCCAACATCTTGCATCCAACGTTTGTATTGCAAGTGGATATTTGGTGCTACTCTTGCAATAGCTTGTGTATGGCCAGTTCCATAAACAGATGTAGAAACTTGTGAAATTAAATCTAAACGAAAGGCTTTAAGTTTTTCTTCGTTTTTATATTCATAAAAGTTTTGTCGACCTTCTGCCATATATCTAAAACGTGTTGTGCCAAGCTCAGAACCTTTAATTTTTTCAAATTTTGTATCAAAATCTAAGTCTTGGAAATAACCGCCTTCTAATCTATGTTTAAATGTTGCAGTATGATCTTTTAGTAAGAAATCCTTTGTAGAATAACCTTTGTTATAGATTAATGACGCACCATATTTAGGACGTCTTCTTCCTAAAAACCATTCATCTAAGTAGCTATTCATACCATATTGGACAAATAAATTGTCATCTAATTCTTGTTTACCGTGGACAATAACTTTATCTTTTGCAGTGCTGTATGCTGCAACTGTTTGGTTTGTTCCGCTGTTAAATCTACCTAAAGCACCGACACCAAGGCCACTTTTGTAGCTAAGTAGAGGCATCGCTCTGAAAACAGAACCTTTAGGTAGCTCAAAAATAAAGCCAGGGCCAGTGTATAAGCCTATACCACGGTAAGAACCGATTTCCCAACCTGCATTTTCAACGTAGTCATGATTTTGGTTAGTATACAATTTAACAGAAGGCAATTTTAAAATAGTTTTATCACCTTTTGTAAGCTTAAATTTCTTTATCGAAAGAATTTCGTGTTCACCTTTTTGGGTAATTTTTAAATCTTGAACTTTAACTTTAATAAGTCCATCTTCCATTCCTTGTGATAAAGTATCGCCTTTTGGTATGAGCATTGAGCTCATTTGTGGGCCACGTTTTCTTGATTTAAAATCGATAGGAAAATTCCCGCTGACACTCATAGAACCGTCTTCTTGGACAATTTTATCGCTATATACGTAGCCTTTTTTTGATTTAATTTCAATATTAGCTGTGTTTGTCTTAGGGTTTTCAATCAAAGCGTTTTCTTCATTTAAGTCTAAGAAGATGTAATCTCCAACCACTGTCTGTCCGTGTTTAATGATTTTTACATTGCCTTCAGCTTTGATTGTATTGTTAATTCTGTCAAAAGTTATAACATCAGCGTTAATATCTGTTTTTTGTTTAACAAATCTAACATTAACGTTACCTTTTGCGTAAATCATATAGTTTTTTGTATCATAATCAACATTTTCGCAATCAAGAATAATTTCTTCGTTGTTTTGTTTTTCTTTAGCTTTAGCTTTTTTTTCTTTTCTTGAAAGCTTTTTATCTTCTTCGTCATCAACCATTAAATCTGATTCAAAATTAGTATCTTCATTAAAACTTTCTTCTACATCTTGAGAAGCGTATTTTGAAGTCTCTGTATTTATATCAGTAGTTTCTGAGTCGTACAAATCTTTAGCAGTAGGCGCTAATTCACTGTTAATTGCATCACGATATTTAGCTCTTTCTTGAATTTTTAAGCGTAATTTTTTCAACGGTGGAGTTGTACCGTGTTGTTTTTTTTCTGAAGTTGTGGACTTAGTTTTAGTTTCTGCAATTGATGAAGCAGGAATAAAAAAAGCCTCTCCTGTAAAATCTGATGTTTCTAAATAATCATAGTTAGCAAAAGCAGTATTTGTTACTATTAATGATGAAATTAATGTTAGTGCGATTTTTTTGTTCAAGATAATATTCCTATATATAATTTAACGGATTATTAGGCTGTCCGTTTACTCTAACTTCAAAGTGGCAGTGAGGGCCTGTGCTATATCCAGTAGTGCCTTCCTTGCCTATAACTTGGCCTTTTGTAACTTTTTGGCCATTAGATACTAATATTGTGCTCATATGAGCGTATAGTGTTGTAATAGGTTTTCCGTTAACAACACCGTGTTCAAGAATTACAACTTTGCCGTATCCGCCATACCAACCAGAATAGATTACTTTGCCTGAATTAGAGGCTCTAATTTCGCCATAATTTGGTCCGCCAATATCAATTCCAGAGTGGAAAGAGCGAGTATTAAATACAGGGTGTGTTCTCCATCCAAAATAAGAAGTTATACGCCCCTGAATAGGTTTTATAAAGCCAGAAGCTACCTGAACAGTAGAATCCTTTGCAGATTTGTTAATATATGAGCCGATACTAGCGGATTGCCTTGCAAGCTCTTGCTCTGCTTTTTGGTAAGCAATTCTATCAGTTCTAAGTTTTTCAATCATTTTTTCATTTTTGTTGATAGCTTGTTCGATATACGATTGCTGAGAATTAATTGAAGCTATAGAGCGTTCTAGATAGCGCCTTTGACGTTCTATATTGTTTTTTAAATCGCTTATCTCTTTTGCTTTCGCTCTTGCTCTTGCCATTCTATTATAATCATCTTGAATAATTATTTTCTTGAAGTGAACACGATCCATAAACATGTTAATGTCTTTTGAATTGATTATAGCTTCAAACATTGCTTTACGTTGAGTTTTATATGTTTTTCTAACGTGAGCTGATAAAATATTGTTTAAGTGATTATATTCGGCTGAGGCTTTTTCAAGTTTTCCTTGCAAACCAACTAATTGATTTTGAGCTTCGACAATCTGCTTTTTTGATCTTGCAAGATTAGTATTGGCACTTTCAAGCTTTTGCTGGTTTTTGTATAACTTGTTGGTCTCTAAGCTTTCAAGCCATTTTAAACGATTGATTTTTTCCCTTGTCTCTTTTTGTTGAGCTTCTATACTATTTGCGCAAGCCAAATCACACCCTATGGTGCAAAAAAGTATTGATATAAATATCAATATATTTAAAGCTTTTTTAAATCGCAAATTGAGCACGGACTTAGCCTCCTTTGTTTGCAACAAGAACTAAAATAGCCATTCCAAAGGTCCATACTATAAAAGAAAGTGCAATTATTCCAACGATTAGTTTTTTGTTTTTTCTAAAAAAATCCATATCTACCTCTCCAAAAAAATTATAATATAAAAATACGTGGAAGGCAATTATATTAAGAGGAATAAAGTATGTAGTTATGTTAAGAAAATCTGCATGAAAAAGCAGTTTTTTAAGTAAGGGAATTTAATAATTATAGAGGTTTTTATTGTGTCACAGTTGATTTCATTGATTACTAAATTTGGTAAATATACTAAACCAGATGATATTGATTGGTGTGTAAATGGTTTATTCAGATCTGTGGCAGAGGAGAATCTTAATAAGGTATGCAATTTGTTTGAGTCGTTACCAAAAACAAAATTAACGGGTGGTATTAGACCAACTAATAGTCTTACAGATCTTGAGAAACAGATTGTAGAAGATTTTAAAAATCGATTAACTACAAAGAATAATGACAAAATAATTGAGTTTTTAAGAGGCAGATGCTTAGATTATTTTGAAGAAAATAATTTAGTAAACTTTTTATTTTAGTTTGTAGATTAGATTTTGTTTGATATTAGAATAATTGTCGATGGGGGGACTTGAACCCCCACAGATTTCTCCACACGCCCCTCAAACGTGCGCGTCTACCATTCCGCCACATCGACATATTTAGTTTTCAAATACAATATGATAAATTTATCACATCAAATATGTAGGTTGGGTTTACTAACCCAACAGTTTTTTTTATATCATAAAATTACAAATGTTACAAATTATTATGAATTTATTGACTCCAAAATACTTCCATAAGACAATAAAAAAGTTGGAGTACTCAAAGACAAAGAGCCCCATTTAAACTCTTTGTTTTAATGTGAATAAAAAAGGTGTATTAAATGAAAATTTCAGCTATATCATTATCAGAAGATTGCAAACCAAGACGTAATTCATTCATTTCTTACATGAATAGTTTTATGTCTATGCCAGAAAATGAAAGTGCTTATACTAAAGCTAACAATGCTAATAATAAAAAAGTGCAAAAGATGGGGATTGAAAATCTAGAAGAGTTTACAATCTTCCCTAAAGAAGTTGTTGACGGTAGAACTGTAATTACGGCATAACCCCTCACTTCGTGACACCCTCTCCCACAAGGGGCGAGGGATGAGTATAAAAGGAGAGAAACATGATTTTAAAAATATTTAGAATGGAACATAACAAATTTGTACCGGAATACAAGACTGAAGGTGCTGCTGGCATGGATTTGTGTGCTGCAATTAGTGAACCTATTACATTAGAACCGCTTGAAAGAGCTCTTATTCCAACAGGTTTAAAAATTGAATTAGAACACGGATATGAAGCTCAAATAAGACCTCGTTCAGGTCTATCAATCAAGCATGGTATAAGTTTGATCAACTGTGTTGGAACAATTGACGAAGATTATCGTGGTGAAGTTTGTATTCCTGTTGTAAATTTATCAAATGAAGAATACACAATTTTACCAGATGAACGCATTGCGCAAATGGTTATTGCTAAATACGAACAAGCTAAAATCGAAGTTGTAACAGAACTTTCGGATACAGTTAGGGGTGAAGGTGGATTTGGTTCGACTGGCAAATGTTAATATAAAACTTAACAAAACCTTATAAAACTTGACGTTCAGCGAAAAAAAGTATAGAATAAACCCATGACTAAAGAAAAGTCATGGGTTTATTAATTATTTAGGAGAACTGGCAATGTACCAAGACGAAACACTTATTTGCGAAGACTGTGGCAAAGAGTTTGTTTTCACCGTTGGTGAACAAGAATTTTTTGCAGAAAAAGGTTTAACAAACAAACCTAAAAGATGTCCGGAATGCAGAAAATTGAAAAAACAACAACACAGAGGTAAGAAAAGAATGTATGATGCAGTTTGCGCTAAGTGTGGTGTACAAACTCAGGTTCCATTCAATCCGACTCAGGGCCGTGATGTTTTATGCAAAGCTTGCTTTGACGCTGAAAAAGCAGCTTCTGAGGCTGTGAGTGCAGAAGCATAAATAAAAGTTATTAATTGCTTTAAGGGCGCTGATTTTTTAAATCAGCGCCCTTTGATTTTATAAAATCTTATAACTTTTTTTGACTTTTAAAATTCTATTATTTGCTTCTGTTATTTTATCTTGTAGAAATTTATCTTTTTCCACAATTTTTACTAATTCATTAATGATTTTTAATGTTTCTTCGTCGGAGTTTCTAAATATAAACATATCTAAACCTGCTTCGATTCCTTTGAGAATTGCTTCTAGGTTTCCATATGCTTGAACACCTTTCATTACCATGTCGTCAGAAATTAAAACTCCGTTATAATTCAAATCATTTCTCAAATATCCGATGGCATTTTTGCTCAAAGATGTTGGCAAAATTTCTTTATCAAAGCAAGTGCAGTGTAAATGCGCAACCATAATCATCTCAATATCATTATTGGCTGCATATTCAAAAGGTTTTAAGTGTGTTTTTTGCATTTCATCTAAAGTTAAATCAATTTTAGGTAATGTTAGATGGCTATCTTTATCTGCATCACCGTGTCCAGGATAGTGTTTTGCGCAAGGAATAATTCCGAATTTTCGACTTGCATTTGTGAAGTTTTCATATCCTTTTATAACATCTTCAACATTATCAGCAAAAGCTCTTTCGCCAATAATTGGATTATTCGGATTTGTGTTTGTGTCAATACAAGGTGCAAAGTTGAGGTTAAATCCCCAATCTTTTAATTCTTTAGAAATATCTTCTGATTGTTGTTTTAAATAATCCAAGCCTTTTTCGTATGCATGTTTTGCTGAAAGTCTTTTTTCTCTAATGTTTTCTGTACGCTCAACACGTCCACCTTCTTGGTCAATAGAAATGAAAGGTGGTACTAAAGCTTGTGATTTAATATTATTTATTTTTTTAATTAATTCATCTTCGGAATTAATATCTTTTGTAAAAAAAATCACCCCACCTAATCCCTTTTTTAAAGGAATTTCGAGATTATCGCATCCGAGTATAAACATTTGGTATACAAGTTTTTCCATAGAATAATCATACATTTAATTGATGAGAAAAATCAACTTTTTAATATAATAGAATTAGGGTATAATAAATTCTAAGAATTTCGGAGTATTAAAGTAAAATGAAAAAGTTTTTAACATTTTTATTTGTAGGTTTGTTTTTAGCATTTGCTGTAACTCAAGATGTATCAGCTGCTAAAAAATCATCAAAATTATCTAAAGAAGCTGTTCAGCAGATGTCGGATGATATTGATAATTTAACAAAAAAAATATACGCTAGAGCACTTTTATCACCACAAGATAATGAAACGCTAATTGGTATAAAAATTCAACTCGATAATCAAATGCTTGTTGCTACTGCAACAGAGCTTGCTCCTTTATATTACAAAGCTGGTAATGTTTATAAATTAAGAAACATGAAATCAGAAGCAATTGATTGTTATCAAACAATTTTAGAAAATTTTTCTGATACAGCCCTAGCTCCAAAAGCAAGAGCAGCTTTAGCTGAATTAGGTATTGAAGTCACTGCTCCAGCTGTTTCTGAAGAAGCTGAAGAAGACGATGAAGCAATTTAAGGCCTAGGGGTAAAATAATCGGGGTAAAACAAGGGAGTAAAGATGATAAAATTTGGTACTGATGGCTGGCGTGCAATATTAGGTAAAGATTTTACGGATGCTAATGTTGAGCGAGTAACTTTAGCAATTGGAAAATATGTCTATGAAACTTTTGGTTTTGATAAGCTTGTTTTAATTGGTTATGATCCAAGAAATAAAGCTGATTTTTATGCCAAAATGTGCGCAGAAATTCTGGCAAACAAAGGGTTTAAAGTTAAGCTATCAAAGAATGTTTTGCCAACTCCTGTTTTAGCATATAATGCAAAGTTGTTAAATGCGTCTGCAATTATGTTTACAGCTTCCCACAATCCGCCTGAGTATTTAGGAATGAAATATATTCCAGATTATGCAGGGCCTGCAACATCTGAAATTACTGATAAAATAGTTTCTAATATAGATTGTGAATTCCCTCAAGGTGAAGCTCAAGAAGTTGAGGTATTTAATTTTGCTCCAGCATATTATGAACATTTAAAAACTTTAATTGATTATAAAAAAATTAAAGAGTTAAAAACAAACATAATTTTTGATGGCTTATATTCTGCATCAATTGGCTATTTTGACGAAATATTAGGGGTAAATGAAATTAAATTTAATAGTTTACATATGGAGCATGATGTGAATTTTGGTGGTGGTATGCCAGATCCTAAGCCAAAGTATTTAAAAGAATTGATTGAAAAAGTTAAATCTACCCCCAATTCAATAGGCTTAGCTAATGATGGTGATGCCGATAGGTTTGGTGTTATTAATGAAAATGGCGAATATGTTTCACCAAATGAAATTATTGCTATTTTGCTTAAATACTTAAAAGAAAAAGGACTTGACGGTGCCGTTGTAAAAACTGTTGGTTCAAGCCTTGTGATTGATTTAGTTGCAAAAGCTTTAGGTGTTGAAGTTATTGAAACTGCAGTTGGTTTCAAACACGTTGGCGAAGCTATGCGATTAAACAAGGTTATAGTTGGTGGAGAAGAATCAGGTGGATTGAGTATATTAGGCCATATTCCTGAAAAAGATGGCTTGATTGCAAACCTATTAATACTGGAAGCAATGGCAAGTACTGGTAAAACATTAGCTGAATTACAAAAAGAAATACAAGAAATCGGTGGAAAGTTTTATACTGATAGAATTGATTTGAAAAAATCTGATTCGGAAGAAATTAAATCTGTTTTAGATATGTTTAAAGGTTTTGAGAAAATCGGTAAATTCGAAATAACAGAAAAAGATTTGAAAGACGGTGTGAAAATTATGCTAGGTGAATCCTCTAAAATCCTTGTTAGACCTAGTGGAACAGAACCTTTGCTTAGAATTTATTTTGAGACAGATTCTGCAGAAAAACTAGATGAATTGAAAAAGGAAGTTAATAACATTCTTTAAAAACTAGACATATTGATAAAATTAGTATAAAATCTAAATATAGTTTAGAGAGGAAGATAAATGCCAAACAAAGATATGATGCCAATTGAGGTAATAATTTTAACAGATACAAACGATATTAAAGGTACTGTTTATGTTTCTAAAAATACACCTGCGAATAGACAGATTACTGAATTATTAAATAATAACGAGCGCAGATTTTTGGCTATTACTAACGTAGAAATTTATCCAAAAAATTCTAACCAACCGCCAAAAAGATATGAGTTTTTAGAAATTCACATGGATAAAATTTTGATGGTTCATCCAACATCTCAAGCGTTGTTTAAAGAATCACCAAAAACACAAGAAGATATTGCGAGATTTAGAGAGTTAAGAGCTAAATTAAATCAAACAAAACCTTTTTAGGATAAAATAATTACAAAAAAAACAGGGGTGACTTAACAAGTCACCCCTGTTTTTATACGCTTAAAGAAGCTCTTTTAAATAGTTTGGTAATGCAAATCTTGCATTGTGATATTCTTTGTTATAGATTTTACAAGTTTTTGTAATTGCTTCAGCTCTTCTTTCATCAAAGTATGAAAGCGGTGCAACTTCTTCTGAACAAAATGCCCAAGCCCAATATCCGCCTGGATAAGTTGGAATATTTGATGTGAATGTTGAGCAAATTGGGAACACTTTTTTAAGAAGATTATACATTTTTTTGATTTCTTCTTTGTTAACAAAAGGTGATTCTGATTGAGCTGCAACAATACCGCCTTTTTTAAGTGAACGTTTTACATTTGTATAAAATTCTTCTGTAAACAAGCCTTCGCCAGGTCCCATTGGGTCTGTTGAGTCGATTAGGACAACGTCAAACATATCAACTTTATCTTTAATATATTCAATAGCATCTTCTACTAAGATTTCGCATTTAGGGTTGTCTAATTCGCAAGCGATAGTTGGTAAATGCTCTTTACAAGCTTCGATTACAAGACCATCAATTTCGCAAAGTACAGCTTTTTCAACAGTATCGTGTTTTAATACTTCTCTAATAGTACCGCCATCACCACCACCGATTACAAGAACTGTTTTAGGGTTTGGATGGTGCATCATTGGAACGTGTGCAATCATTTCGTGGTAATGGAATTCATCACCTTCTGTTGTCATCATCAAATCATCAAGAGTAAGTACTCTGCCAAGAGAGCTTTCAGTCTCAAAAACTTCTACTTTTTGAAACTCTGATTGTTTTGAATATAATAATTTGCCAGCTTTAATCGCTATACCGAAACCACTTGGCGTAATTTCGTGGTAATATCCGTTTTCTAGTCCGTTTTTCATTAATGTATTCTCCCTGCTAAAATGTGTATGTGTAAGTGAAAGACTTCTTGTCCAGCTTCTTTTCCTGTATTGATAAGAGTCTTGTATGATTTTATTCCAAGTTTTTCTGTAACAGATTTTACTGTCATCATTAGTTCGCCTAACAAATTTTTATCGTTTAATTCATTAAGTGATTCAACGTGTAATCTTGGAACAACTAATAAATGTGTATCAGCTTTTGGATTAATGTCTTTAAACACAACAGCTGAGTCGTTTTCGTATACAAATTCTGTTCCAAAGTCACCGTTAATTATTTTACAAAAAATACAATCTGTCATAGCTTTCTCCTTTGTTCTTGTAATTGTAGCATGAAGTAAAAAGAAAAAATTATGTTTTTTGTAACAATATGTTAAAAAAAAGATGGAATTTAAATTCCATCTTTTTATTTGTTGTAGTTTCTCAAATATGGCTTACAAGCTTCTATTTCATCGCCTATTAATTTGCTTGATCTCTTTTTCTTTTCAATTTCTAATCTTATAAGCTCACAATATTCTAAATCGCTTGTATTCTTTTTAAATACTGCATTTTTTTCTGCGTCGTTACCAAATTTCAGCTTATTGCTAATGTTATTTAAAAAGCTTTCATTTTTTTCTTCTAAAACAGGTCTAGCTTGAACTTTCAATTCTTCATATCTTCTTATTTCTTCAAGTTCAGCTTCTTTTTTTATGTCGTGGCGATCGAGATAATCGTCTTTTACTTTTTCAATCTTTTGTTTGGTGTCTTCTACAAATAAGCTAGCTTCTTGTTTTTTCTGAGCATAGACTTTATCATATTCTTTTTTAAGATGTCTGTATTTTTTAGTAAAGACGTTGTCAATATTGCCCATATCATAATCAATTTGTGTTGATTCAGATGCGTAAATATCTGCTGGCAGAACGTTCCTTTGAACGTTTCTAGCAATTTGTGGACAAACATATCTAGAATAATCTTTTATCTTGCTTAATTGTTCAACCTGAGGAGAAGGTCCTCTTGTTATAATTCTATTTTCACAAACGCTTATTGTTTTGTAGAAAGTATCAGACCAAAGCTTAAGATTTTTTTCTGTATCGACTAAGGCAGCATAAGTTGAGATTTTGTAAGCTGGATCGACAACTGAAGCTCCAGGAATATTAAGTACATCCCAAGGAGTGCGTCTTAGTATATAGTTTTCTGCATCAACATAAGATGTCATTAGTAAAACATATTTAGAATCTTCTTTTTGTGCTAATTTTCTCAATGTTACGTAATCTATATTATATGAAGTCCTAAATTTATTAGTAAGTTTTTTTGCTGCAACCATTGATGCTGTATCTTTTTTAAAATCTTCTCTTATATCACTAACTGTTGGTGCAGTTATATTGTCAGTACTGTTAAGTAGATTTATAACTTCATCAGCAAAGAATTCAGCAGATGCGTTATAAATAAAAGAGTCGATTGCAACAGTGTCAGTTACGATGTTATCAGGAATAACCAATATCTTATAGTCCTCTGCAAAAACTTGCGGAGCACATAAAATCGCTATCCCAACTATCATTTTCTTAAATAAATCTCTCACAGTGAAGATTATATCACATTTTTTTAAAAGTACCAATATTATTAATTATGTACTATAATAATTAGGAATGTTAAAAAATAAATTTATAATCTTAATATTGAGTTTTTATATCTTTTGGATTGGGGTTTTACCGTTTATATTAACAAAAGCTGTAGATGTTTTATGCAGAAATTATTCTCATAATTCTGAATATTTAGTAGATATTTCAAAGCCAAAATTTTATTTATCACCATTGCCTATATTATATTTTAAGGCTGAAGAAATAAAAATTTCAGCTAAAAATAAATCCAGCGAAATCAGTTTTAAAAATTTTAAGACGAATTTACGAATTTTGCCTTTATTTTCAGGTAAAATTCATTTTAATGAAATAATGGCAGAAAATTTCAACTCTTCAATAAATCTTAAGGAACGTTTTGTTTTAGATAAAGATTTTTTCTTAAAACTTGAAACAACTCCTATTGAAATAAACTCTTTTCAACTAAAGAATTATGAAGCAAAATTTTATCGTCCTGATGTTAAATTACCTGCTATTTATAAAGGAAATGATTTTTTATATCAACGAAAAAATCGGTTTGTATCTTTAAAAAATAAAAGTATATTTAGGCTTGGAGATAAAGAATCTAATATAGATATTAATTTGTTTTTACCAAAGAATAATGATATTAGAAAAACTGTATTTGACATTAAGTTTACCGACTTTGACATCGCACCTCTAAAGATTTACTTAAAGCACTATTTACCGGATACTTTGCAAGAGCTAAAAGGGTATATTAATATTCAGGCAAATAATAACGAGCTAATAACAACTTTTAAAAATTGTGCGCTTATAATGCAGGATTCTGCAAAATCCATAGTTCTGCCAGAAGTGTTAACTGTTAAATCAAAGTTTAATATAAAAAGGCAGTACATTGATTTTAGCAATATCGATATAGTATCAAAGAACATAAATATTTCCATGAATGGTAGATTACAAGATTATTTTGGAAAAACAATGCCAAGTCTGGATTTTAATATTTATGTGAACAAATCTCGCATTGAAGACATTATAAATATTTTACCTGCATTTGAAGTTGAAGAAATAGATGTCTATAGCTTAAAAAAATATAAATTTTATGGAAATGTTTTAGCGAATATAAATATCAAAGGAAGGTTGCCGGAACCAGACGTTAATGGCAGTGTCTATGTCGATGACGGTGTTTTAATAAAACCTATTCCAAATACAACAAGTGGAGCAACGATAAAACTTTTGTTAAAAGGTCGTTCAGTTGACTTTGACGTAAAAGTTCCTGCGGGTGGCTTAGAAAGAGTTACTGTCAATGGTTCTCAAGAATTATATAATATAAAATATTCAAAAATGTTTATTAAAAGCTCGAATTCAGTTAATTTGAAGTCGGCATATGATGTTGTCAATCCACTACATGAAATATTGAATTTTATTGTAGGTCCTTTACCTATAATGAATGTTGAAGGTGAGGGAAATATTGACATTACTGTTAAAGGCAATAGGAAAAATCCGCATATTTGGGGTGTTTTAAATTTAAAAAAATCAAAAGCCTCTTTTAAAGATATCGCAGGTTTTGTATTAGAAAATGCAGATGCAAAACTTGTATTTAGTGATCAGAATGTTACATTTACAAGCCAGTTGGGTAAGGTTAATGGAAATGATTTTGCAATAAATGGTATTTGTGATTTGTTTGGTAAGTTCAATTTTCATGTTTTGACTAAAGGACAACCCTCTCGGACTTTATACGATTCAATTATGACTTCTAGTTTGATATCAGAATATAAGCAAATGCTACCTAAATTAGAAAATATACAAGGTTTGAGTGATTGGGATTTGAATGTCTATGGTGCAGTCAAATCTCTTGATGAATTAGCATTTAATAAAAATGTATTTATAAAAGGAGATATTCTTCTACAAGATAATAGTTTTGACTTTGAAGGTGTTAATATTTCGAAAACCAATGGAAAAATGTCTTTTGATTCTAATGTTGCAAATATAGATTTATCGGCTTTGGCAGGTGTCTCACCAATGAAGCTTTTAGCTAAAGTTAAAAATAATATTGCCGATGTATCTTTGCAGATACCTAGGCTAAATCCAAATAAGATATGGAAGACTCAAATTACGGGTAAATATCTATTACCATATGTTTCAGTTGATTTAGTATATAAAGGTAAAATTGATAATATAGAATACGATAAAGTAAGACTTGTATCTGAGATTTTGGAGTCCAATCAGAAAAGTGCACTGAATTTTGCATCTGGTAATCTTGAGGTTTTGGATAATAAAATCAATGTTAAAAATTTAAGAGGAACTCTTGATGGAGCTCAAAATCCTTTTGCAATTGATTTAAAATTAACTGATGCTTTTTCTTCAAAACCTATTGCTAATGGAAATTTTAATCTTTCTGTGACAGATTTGAAGTTGTTAAACGATTTATTTAATAGTCCAGTTTTACCAGAAAATGTTAGAAAAATTTTACGTAGATATGAGTTTAAAGAAGGTTCAACAAAGCTTGATGCAAAAATAAATAATAGTGTTATTAACGCATATACAGATTTAAGTGGAATTTCTTTAACATATTTACCAAATGAAATGCCGATAAATATTATTAATGGAGCCTTGCAGGCTAAAAATAATAATTTAAAACTTAATAAAATCAATATGCTAGCAGATAATATGCCAATATTGATTGATGGTGAAATTAGGGATATTTTGGGCAAGCAAAATTTCAATCTCTATATAAATACAAAACCACAGCAAGAATTTATAGATAAATATATTAATAAAAATGTTGTTTATCCAATAAAAATCAAAGGCGATATTGTATCTTGGTTTAAGCTAAAAGGCACAATTGATGATTATGAGCTAAAGTCTAATTTAAATATAAGTAAAGATTCTAGTATTTATCATTTTGGAGCTACTGTTGGTGATATTGAAAATTCTATTCTATTAGCGCTTGATTCACATATTTTGAATGGCAAAAATGTCAAAGTGAAGGACTTTTCTTATGATAAGCTAATTGATTCTCAAAACGGACGACAAACTCAGCTAAGTATTCTTAAAGCGTGGGGTGGAATTGATATTTTGAAAGATGATTTGAATTTTAGAGATTTTCGAATAAAAACCCAAAAGCCGACTGATGCAAGAATTTTTAATGTGATTTTCAAAAAACCAAATATAAAACAAGGACAATTTACTTCTGATTTAAAAATTAATGGTAAACTTTCAAATCCAAGAGTTATTGGCGATTTCCATATCTTTGAAACTGATATCCCATTTTTCGATACAGTTATGAAAAATATTGCACTTGAGTTTAAAGACAAGGTTGTTGAGATTGATTCAAGAGGCGAAGTGATGGGTAATGAAGTTTCTTTCCAAGGAGTTTTGAAGAATAAACTTTCTCAGCCTTATCACTTGGAAAAAGGTCTTTTGTATACAAAAGATTTGGATTTGAATAGAATTGCTGAAAAATTAAAGGTCTCTCAAGTAGATGATGTTTCTACATTTGAGTCTTTTGATGATTTTAGACTAAGTGCTTTATCATTCAAAAATTTTAAGTTTAAAGCTGATAATATTCGTTTAAGAAATCTTCAAGCAACTAATTATGAAGCAATTACGAGCTTGAATGAAAAAGGAATATTTGAGGTAAATAAATTCTTATTTAATATTGCTCAAGGGTCTTTAAGCGGAAATTATAAATATAATTTAAAAACAAACGATATGCATATAGGCTTAGATGCAAAATCAATTAGTGCTGATGACTTAGCTGTTGCGTTATTTGATTTGAAAAATCAAATTTACGGTGATTTGACTGGTCAAACAGAACTTGCTTGTAATGGTACAAATTTTGAACACTGTATGGAAACACTTAATGGAAAAGTGAAATTTAATGTTAAAGACGGTAAAATGCCAAAATTAGGCTCTCTAGAATATCTTTTAAAAGCAAGTAATCTTGTTAAAGGTGGGTTTACAGGCTTGTCTATTAATAGTGTTATAGAACTTATTTCTCCGCTTAAGACAGGTGATTTTTCAGATATTTCTGGTGACGTAAATATTGAAAATGGTCTTGCTAATGATGTTGAGATAATAACACAAGGTAAAGATTTGAGCTTATTTGTAGAAGGAACATATAATTTTTCAACTTCTCAAGCTGATATGGAAGTTTTCGGTTTGCTCTCAAGAAAAATGTCAACTTTCTTTGGTCCAATTGGTAATCTTTCAATCAACACGTTGTTCAATGTTATACCAGGAGTTGATTTGTCAAAAGATAGTGCAATTTTGAATAAAATAAATAAAATCCCAGGAATCGAGCTTTCAAGCAAAGATTTTAGAAAATTTATCGCTGAAATCCGTGGTAATATTAATGGCGAAGACTACGTAACAAGCTTTAAATGGATAAACTAGGGGTATTTGCAAACTGAGAATGAAACGTAACATCGGTGTAGTTGTCACGAAGTGTTTGTGAAGCAAATAAATACTAACTTAAGAAATTTTGAGCTGCTTTTAAAATGTTTTCAAATACTTCTGTTTCAGTGTCTACAGACGCTGTTTCCATAAGTTTAGAATCGCTTGTACTAATATTGTTGCCTTTGTCGTTAATACTTGCCATTGCATTTAAATAAATCGCAATTTCTTCTTGGTCAAAGGCTGCATTATTATCTATATTTAAAGTTTGTTCCATACGAGTAAGTTTGCCTAAAATTAAAGAATATAAAGTTGCTTCATCAGAACCGTCATTAGGTAGATTTATTGTGCCATTATTGAGCAAGCCATAATTATTTGTTTTATAATTTTCTAGTGTTTCTAATGCTTTCTTTTTGGCCTCTGCTGTTGACATTCTATCCCTTAAAGAATAATGTTCTATTAGTTCTTGATAAAACATTTCCTCAATTTCAATTTTATTGTTTTCATCTTGATCATAAAATTCAATATATTCTTTTGCAAATTGATTATATGCTGCTTTTAGCTCTTCCATTGTTTTTGCTTTTGAACAATCACTTTGATACTCTGGTGCATCTAAGTCTAAACTTGCTTTTACTTGAAATTGATTAAATTTCCAACCTTTTGCATAGTTTGTTAACCTTGTTTGAATTTCATCAAGATCTAAAGTTTCCTTATTCTGTTCCGCAACTGAAGTCATAACATTATATTTTGTTAATAAATCTCTTTTTAAAGCTTCGGAATCTTTCATATCAACTGCTTCCATAATTTTTGAAATTAAAAGGTCTTTATTAACAACAGGTGTTTCTTGCTCTTCTATTTCAGAAGCTTTTGTTGGGTCTTGAACATCTTGTGGCTCTGGTGCATTTTGAGGTTCTGGTGTTTCTTGAGTCTCTTGTGATTCGGGTGCTTCATATCTTTGAGCTTTTCCTGCTGCAATAGCACCACCAATAACATTAATCGCGCCATTAAATAGCATTGGAGCGTAGTTTAGAACAATTTGTGTAATAAAATTGTATCTAGCAGCTTTTGTGTTGTTTACATTGGTTCTGTCTATACTTGCCAAGTTAAAAATACTAGAAATCATTGCCGCACTACTATTGCCAGTGCCACCAAACATTTGCATTAAACCTACAATATTATTAACGTTATTAAAATTTGATCTAATATAGGTCATTATACTATTACTCTCTAGCTATCTTACTTATATTTATATAAAGTTATAATTTTAAATACAATTTCAATTAAATAATTTTTTGTTACATTTGTTTACATAAAAATTTGATTATAAGCCCTTTTATGTGTATAATTTATTAAGTGTAAAAAGTACAATGTTAGGACTAGCTATGACATTAAATTTTCAAGACTTAATACTTAATTTATCAAGATTTTGGTCTGATTACGGTTGTATAATTCAACAACCTTATGATACAGAAAAGGGTGCTTCTACAATGAACCCTGCGACATTCTTAAGAGCTTTAGGCCCAGAGCCTTGGTCAACTGCAATGGTTGAACCTTGCAGACGTCCAACTGATGCTCGATATGGTGAAAATCCAAACAGATTAGGTCACTATTTTCAATATCAAGTAATCTTAAAACCATCTCCAGATAATGCTCAAGAATTGTACTTAAAGAGTCTTGAAGCTATGGGAATAGATTTATCAAAACATGATGTAAGATTTGTTGAAGACAACTGGGAATCTCCAACTTTGGGTGCTGCTGGCGTAGGCTGGGAAGTTTGGCTTGATGGGATGGAAATTACTCAATTCACATATTTCCAACAAGTTGGTGGTATTGAAGTAAAACCTGTTGCATTAGAAATTACATATGGTTTAGAACGTATTGCAATGTATATCCAAAATAAAGAATCTGTATTTGATATTATGTGGAATAATACATTAAAATATGGTGATATTTATCTTCAAAACGAAATTGAACAATCTAAATATAACTTTGAATACTCAAACGCAGATAGATTATTTTCTTTATTTGATGCTTATCAAAAAGAAGTTGACACTTGTATTGAAGCAGAATTAGTGCTTCCTGCGTATGATTATGTTTTAAAATGTTCACATACTTTTAACCTTCTTGATGCAAGAGGAGTTATCAGTAAGGACGAAAGAATTAACTTTATTAACAGAGTAAGAACAATGGCTTCTGCTGTGGCAAGCTTGTATGTCAAGCAACGTGAAAAGCTTGGTTTCCCACTTTGTAAATAAACAAAAACAAAAAATTTTAAGTCAAAAGTGGGAAATTGTTTAAGACAATTTTCCACTTTCTATTTTTAAATTATGGAAGAAAGGAAAAAGGATGGCATTAAAGAATATACTAACCAAAATGTTAACAAGAAAAAATCCTGATGACGCTTTAGCAGGAGCTAAAGACGGTGGATTAGAAAAAACTCTTGGAGTATGGGATTTAATTATTCTTGGCGTCGGTGCAATTATTGGTTCAGGTATTTTTGCTGTTGTCGGTACTGCTGCTGCTACGGAAGGCACTGGTGCAGGGCCTGCGCTTATTGTTTCGATGGTAATTGCAGCGATTGCTTGTGTCTTTTCAGCACTTTGTTACAGTGAATTTGCAACAATGATTCCTGTTGCGGGTGGTGCTTATACTTATACCTTTGCAACACTAGGTGAATGCATGGCTTGGCTTATTGGTTGGGTATTGATGTTAGAATATGCAATCGGTTTTATCGCAGTTGCTTGTGCTTGGACTAACCATTTTATGCAGTTTATGAAAGGTTTTTCAGCTGTTTTACCGGCATGGATTTGCAATCCTCCACAATGGTTAATCAGTGATTATAGAAATGCAGCTCATTATTATCAAGCTCAAGGTCTTGATCCAAATGCAGTTATTCCTCATTTTGCAGGTATTCCTATTTCTATAAATTTACCTGCTATTTTGATGATTTTATTAATGACAGCAATTTTGATAAAAGGTACAAAAGATTCAGCTAAGATGGCTGGTATTATGGTTTTTGTAAAACTTGGTGTTATTGCATTATTTGTACTTGCGGGTGCTTTTTACGTAAGACCTGAAAACTGGACACCTTTTGCACCAAATGGATTTGAAGGTGTGTTTATGGGTGCATTTATAATCTTCTTTGCATACATTGGGTTTGATGCACTTGCAACAGCTGCAGAAGAATGTAAAAACCCTCAAAAAGATTTGCCAATCGGTATTATTGGCTCATTAGTAATTACAACAATCGTTTATGTTCTTGTAGCGCTTGTCTTGACAGGTTTGCAACCAACAAGTGGTGTTGCTATTCCTGAGGGATTATTAAAAGCTCCTATGGCTTTTGCTATGTCAGCAGTTGGACAAAATTGGGTTGCAGGTTTGATTTCAATCGGTTCGATTGCGGGATTAACTTCTGTAATGTTAGTTTTACAAATGGCTGCAACTCGTGTATTGTTTGCAATGAGCCGTGATAATTTTTTACCAAAAGTATTTCAAAAAACTCACAAAAAGTTTAATACACCACACATCCTAACTTTGACAGTTGGATTTGTTGGTATAGTTGGTACTCTTTTCTTAGACTTAGATGTAGCAGCTTCACTTTGTAACTTTGGTACATTCACTTCATTTATCATAGTTTGTGTGGCTATTCTTATTCTAAGAAAAATTGATCCAGATAGAGAAAGACCTTTCAAAGTTCCATTCTGTCCTTGGTTCCCATTGTTGGGTATTTTATGTTGCGGTGGCTTGATGGTGTTTTCAATGGTTATAGCAAAAGGTGAAACAGCAGTTTTATCAACTTTAATGTTTATAGCTTGGGTTGTAATGGGTGCTTTAATTTACGCAACATATGGTTATAGAAAAAATAGAGAAGCAGAAATAGAAGTAGTGGAAAATGAACAGATTACAAGTAATATTCAATAATTTATTAAAATGTAAATCGCCTCAAGAAACAGTTGAGGAAGGATCTCAATCTGAGTTAAGGAAAACTCTTGGAGTTTTTGATTTAATCGTGATTGGTATAGCGGCGGTTGTAGGAACAGGTATTTTTACAATCATCGGTTCAGCAATTGTTGGTAGCTCAGACGCTCCTGGGGCTGGCTCAGCGATTGTAGTTTCAATGGTATTAGCAGCAGTTGCTAGTGTATTCTCTGCGCTTTCTTATTCAGAAATCGCAGCGATGATGCCTGTTGCCGGTAGTGCTTATGCTTATACTTATGCGACGATGGGCGAACTAATGGCTTGGATGGTTGGTTGGGTGTTGATGCTTGAATACGCAATCGGAAATATTACCGTTGCAAGTGCTTGGACTGGTTATTTTGTTCAATTTTTAAAAGGTTTTGCTCATATACTTCCATCTTGGGTGGTAAATTTCCCATTGTGGCTAAGAAACGATTATCGTTCTATGTATGAGCTTTGTAATCGTTATGGTTGGGACGTGCATGATAAAATGCCGTTTATTCATTTGCCTTTCGGATTAGAAGTCCCTATTGCAGCAAATTTACCAGCGATTGCTATTGTTTTAATTTTAACTATTCTTTTGATAAAAGGGATTAAAGAATCGACAAAAGTTGCAACTATTATGGTTGGTGTGAATATGTTTATTATTCTATCTTTTGTTGTTGTAGGTGCTTTTTATGTAAGACCTGAAAACTGGGTTCCATTTGCACCAAATGGCTTGGAAGGAATTTTTTCAGGTGCGTTTATAATCTTCTTTGCTTATATTGGCTTTGATGCTATTTCAACAGCTGCAGAAGAAACTAAGAACCCGCAAAGAGATTTACCGATTGCGATTATGGGAACTTTATTCCTATGCACAGTTCTTTATGTGTGTGTAGCTCTTGTATTAACGGGCGTTGTTCCAATGAATGCAATTGATATTCAAGCTCCTTTAGCTCACGCAATGAGATTTGTAAATATTGATTGGTATGCTGGTCTAATCTCAGTTGGTGCTTTGTGCGCATTAACTTCTGTTCTTTTGATTTATCAATTAGGAACAACAAGAATCTTGTATGCAATGAGTAGAGATCATTTCTTGCCAAAATCTTGGAATGCTATTCATAAAAAATTTAAAACTCCGCATATTATGACTTGGGTTTCAGGCTTGATTGTTATAATTTGTGGTTTATTTATGGATTTAAATATATCTGCTGAGTTATGTAACTTTGGAACATTCACATCATTTATAGTTATTTGCTTAGCAGTACTAATTTTAAGAAGAACAGAACCTAAGAGAGAAAGACCTTTCAAAGTCCCTTTCTGTCCTTGGTTCCCAATTTTTGGTGTGCTAACTTGTTTAGCTCTTATGTATTGCAAATTTAGCGCAAAAGCTACATCAGCTTTGTATTTCATAATTTGGTTGGCTGTTGGCGTATTAATTTATGCATTATATAGCTATAAAGAAATAAGAAAATCAGAAAATATAGAACAAATATAGTATGTAAACTTTGTACAAAGTGCTATAATTGTTTTCATGAGAGTAGTAACTACAAAAGAATTAAGCAGTTATAAAATACTGCCATTTGACTTATACAATGAGTCTCATTATCGAATATTGAGCGCTGGAGAGGTTTTGACTCCAGGTAAATTGATAATGCTTAAAAACTATCCAAAAATTTATACAGAGGATACAACACATGATTCTGTGAAACCAGATAAGACGCATCCAGCGCGTTCAAGCTTGAAAAAAATGTCTAATTTTTCATATGACAATTTGGATTTGTCTGATTTCGAGACGGTTGTCAATAGAGATTCTGTTTTAAAAATGGAAGTTCAAATAAGAATCAAGTATTATTACAGAAAGACTTTAGATTTATTTGTTCAGGGCTATTACCATGAAGGTCTTAACAAATTAAACAACTTAGTAAGTATAATAATTTCTGATATATTTAAACAGCTGAGCAAATCAAAAAAAGGTTCACAAATTCGTTTTTTGGGCGAATATGAAATTTGTCACCCTCTGAATGTGGCTATTATAAGCGGGCTGATAGCAAAAAGATTAGAAATTCCAGGTCTTTCTATGGATGACGTGTTGTTAGCTGCTTTATTGCACGATATTGGAAAGTTAAGGGTAGAATTGACTGACAAATCTCCATTAATTGCTGTAAACGAAGATGAAGTCGCTGCTCATACAGTATATGGATATGAAATAATTAAGAAAGAGCTAAATTTACCTGATTTAATAGCGAAAGTTGCGTTAGAACACCATGAAAATAATGACGGTTCAGGCTATCCTCACGGTCTTTCTAATGATTATATTTCTGAATTAAGCCAGATTATAAATGTGGCAAATTATTATGATAATTTAGCTTATAATAGAACCGCAACTTATATTATGAGTAATAGAGATGCACTAAGGGCAATGTTAGAAGTCGGTACAAAGCGTTTTTCTGCAAGAATGCTTTATACCTTTATACACATGTTCAATTATGATGATCCTCGTGAATTTAATGATATGATAATATAGCCGAGTTAGCTAATAGTATCAAAGAAATGTTTAATAAATCCTCTTAATAGGAGGATTTTTTAATGAATAAAATGAAAACATTTAAAATGATTATGGAAAAAAGCGATACAGAAAGGGTTGTATTGTTAACTAATCATTATCAAATTATTGGTAATGTATATGAATGTGGTGAATGCAATAAAGAAGATTATATAAATTTGACAAATGTTAGACTTTGTAATGTTAATGATGTATATGATGGAATTTGTGAAGCTGAATCCAATTATGATTGGCTTCATATCAGCTTAGATAAAGTTGTAGCATTTAGTTTTTTAAAGTAAATTTTTCTTTACATAAAGAGTATTATTGGAACCTTTAGTAATAAAACTCTTGCTACTTTCTTGTGTCGACAAGAAAGTAGCGCAAAGAAGCTCGCGACCGGAACTACGCTCATTAATCATTTGTAAAATTCGAGCTTAGCAGAGCAAACTCGCTTCGCTCAAACAGTGCTCTGCTTGTTATTCTCTCATTAACAATGATTATTCGCTTCGTTAGGGTCGCATTTCTAGCCGAGTATTGTTTGAGGTGCTTAGCACCGAGTTTACGAGGCAAATGTAGGTTGGGCTTTCAGCCCAACAATAAAAAGCTCAGCCGAACGTAGTGAGGATGATGAGAACTATGACGTGCTTTCTTTTTCTTTACTCCACTTTCTTTTTCTTTGCCTCGTAAATAAAGAAAAAGAAAGTGGAAAAGATTCATTAAATTAACATTGAGTCTAATTTAAATAAAAAATAAAAAATTTGATAATATCACCTCTACGCCCCTGTCGGGGCACTTCCCCATCTGGGGCAGAGGGAAATAAAAAAGATAATTAATTATCTAAATTTTCACCTATGTTTATATTTTTGATAAAATATAAACATAGTGAGGAATTTATGAACTGTTTTTTTAGAGATCAGCACGAAGCTTTATTTAATGCTACAAAACCGTATCAATATGTGGGTGGAGAATTTTTATCAAGAAATAAAGATTTTGACAGTGCGCATGTTAGATTTGCATTCGTTTTTCCTGATAAATATGAAATCGGGATTAGTAATCTTGGTGTAAGAATAATTTATGACAGGGTTAATTCGGTTGAACGCTTTATGGCAGATAGAGCTTATGCTCCTGAACCTGATTTTAAACCTGAATTTTTATACGGTGTTGAATCTAAAAGAGCACTAAAAGAATTTGACGGAATTGGTTTTTCGCTTCAGTATGAATTATCTTATCCTACTGTTTTGAAAATGCTTGAAATGTCAGGAATAGGGGTAAATAACTCTGATAGAAGTGATGATGAGCCGATTGTTTTAGCAGGCGGTCCTTGTGCGTTTAACCCATTACCTTTGAGTGATTTTATTGATGTTTTTTGTATCGGTGATGGCGAAGAAATGATGGTCGAGGTATGCGAAGTATTAGAAAGAACAAAGGGGAAACCGAGAAAAGAACGTATTAGAGAACTTTGCAAAATCGAAGGTTGTTGGGGGAGTTCTTTAATTCCCTCCCTGGATGGGGAGGGTAAGGGTGGGGTGAACACATTTACCCCAGTCAACAAACGCCTTTCACCTTTAACAAACGAATATGCATCGACTTCGTATCCAATACCTTTTTCAAGCTCAGTTCACGATAGAGCAATTGTAGAAATTCGTCGTGGCTGCGGTAGAATGTGCCGTTTTTGTCAGCCTGGACACGTTACTTTGCCTATAAGAGAACGTGAAGCAGAAGATATTATTAAGATTACGAAAGAATTGGTGGATAATACAGGATACGATGAGTATTCTTTACTTTCGCTTTCTTCAAACGATTATAAAAACATAAACGAAGTTATTAAAGAATTATCAGTTGATTTTATAAAACGTAAAGTTTCTGTATCGCTTCCAAGTCAAAGAATTGATGGCTTTAATTTGGAACTTGCAAATTTAATGCAGTCAGTGCGCAAATCTACAATGACCTTAGCTCCAGAAGCTGGTAGTCAAAGACTAAGAAACGTTATTAAGAAAAATATTTCAGAAGAACAGATTATAAATGCAGCTCTTACTTTGTATGAAAACGGCTGGTCAAAATTAAAATTTTATTTCATCTGTGGACTTCCGACTGAAACTTTGGAAGATATGGATGAAATGGCCGAGCTTCTGAATAAAATTAAATACCGTGCAAAACTTCTTAAACGTGAAAAAGGCTTAAATCACGGCTTTGAAATAACTTGTACGCTATCTATATTTGTACCTAAACCTTTTACCCCATTCCAATGGTGCGGCCAAATGGACTTGGATGAAGTAACTGCGCATATAATGTATTTGAAAGAAAAAACAAAACATATTAAAGGGCTAAAAATTAATTATCACGAAAAGTTTGTATCTCAAATTGAGGCTGTGCTTACTCGTGGTGATGCAAATTTGTGCAAATACATTGAAGCTCTTTATAAAAAAGGTTGTTATCTAGATGCTTGCGGTGGGCATTTTGATAAAAATGTTTGGAGAGAAACAGCAGAAGAATGTAGCCTTTCTCTTGAAGAATTAGCGCAAAAACAATACGCTCTTGACGATACCCTGCCTTGGGATTTTATAAATGTTGGTTTTGACAAGTCTTGGCTACAACAAGAATTTTGTAGTGCGTTCAAACAAACCAATATATTTACCCTACAGCCGACTTGCGAGCAAAAATGTGTAAACTGTGGTGTTTGTAAGAACTTAAAAACAAAAAAAGTGCTTGCAAAACCTTATACTGCATCAAAAGAAGCTCAAGAAGTCTTGAATATTGAGCCGATTGATGTTACAAGAGTACATCCTGATGCGAATATTCCTGTTTATCGCTATAGATTAAAAATTACTAAAAAAGGATTGTTAAAGTATTTTTCACATTTAGATTGGCAAAATACTTTCCATAAGGTTCTTGCTAGAACCGGATTAAGAATGGCTTATACATTGGGCTTTAATCCAACGATGAAAGTTTCAATGGGTATTGCGTTACCACTTTTTGCTGAATCTGAAGGTGAATTGGTTGATATTGAAATCCTTGATAAATTAACCGAACAGGAAGTTATGGATGTTATAAACCCAAAATTGCCAGACGGTGCAAGAGTTATAGAGGTCAAAGAAGTTGAACGCTACGCAACTGCAGTCGATATCACCGCTCAATGGGCTGAATATAAGATTACGCCATATTTTAAGTCTAATGAAGCAGAGCTTTACAATTTTGAAAAAATTAGGTATGATATAGAAAGAGTTTTATCTTCAGATTGTATTTTAATCACGAAGAAAAACAAAAAAGGTTTAGAAAAAACAACAGATTTTAAGAAATCTATCGGTAGTTATAGGTTTGAAAATGATAGTCTGTTCATATATCTTAAAACCGGTCAAGGTTCAGAAATACCTGCGCTTAGAGCAGATAGTTTAATGGAGCTTGTCGATAAGAATAGAATATTCAACATCACAAGATTACGTTTCCTTGACGAAAAACTGAGAGAACTATAGTAGTAAAGGATTTAAGAAACAATGAGAGAAACAAGTGTTGGTAACAAAATTGTCATAGCCGAACGCGATAATATTGCTGCGGTTATGGAAAACGGAAAAGTTTCAGAATTTTTTGTTCACAGAGGAGAAATTATCCTAGGTGATGTATTTTTAGCTCAAGTAGAAAACATTTTACCTTCAATAGAAGCTGCGTTTGTTAACGTAGGTTCTGATAAAATGGGCTTTTTACACGCTCAAGATGTTACAGGTAAAGGTGCTTTGCAAGATAAGTTGAAGCCAAAACAAAAATTGGTTGTTCAAGTTGTAAAAGAACCAACTGGACATAAAGGTCCTCGTGTAACAACTGAAATTTCACTTCCTGGTAGATTTTTAGTACTTATGCCAAACGAAGTAGGTGTAAACGTAAGTAAAAAAATTACTTCTGCGAAAGAAAGGGCAAGACTAAAATCAGTTGTAAACTTGCTAAAACCTGTAGGTGTTGGTGTTATTGTAAGAACTGAGGCTGAAGGTCAAACAGAAGCTGAAATTCAAGAAGATTTAGAAATCTTGTTGGAAAAATGGAATAATATTGTAACTTCTGCAGAATCTCTTGAACCGCCTAGCTTGTTGTACAGAGACCAAGATTTATTATACAGAGTTATTCGTGAATGTTGTAATGAGGATACTCAAGAAATCATTGTAGATACAGGGTTTGCGCTTAATAGAGTTCAAAATATCCTGCAATCTTGGCATATGAATAAGAATATCAATGTAACTCTTTACAAAGGTTCTGAGCCACTTTTAGTTGCAATGGATATTCATAAAGAGATTAAAGCTGCGCTTTCCATGAAGGTTAATCTTCCTTCAGGCGGTTATTTGTTTATTCAAACAACTGAAGCGCTTACTGTAATTGACGTTAACAGTGGTAAATTTACAAATTCAGCTACTCAAGATGAGACTATTTTGAAAACAAATATTGAAGCTGTTCACGAAATTGCACGTCAGCTAAGACTTAGAAATATTGGCGGTATGATTATTATCGACTTTATCGATATGACAAACCGTGTTGATAAATTAACTATGATGGAAGAGCTAGAACTTGCAATGGAAGCTGATAAGGCGAAACCTCAAGTTGGTCAACTTTCTGATTTAGGTCTTGTTGAAATGACTCGTCATAGACAAGGTCAAGCTATTAGTGAAATCTTTGCAAAACGCTGTCCTCACTGCCAAGGTAATGGCTATATTATGGAAGATATTAAGTTTGCTTCTTCTACAAGTGAAGGCGAATATAGAGCAAAAGCTGCTAAATTGAAACTTCCAATGGGTGGAAAGAAAAACAAATTCCGTGGTAATGAAAACAATAACAAACCTAAAAATGAGGTTAAGGAATTAGATGTAATTCAAGAAGAAAAGCTTGAAGTTATTGAAAATCCTTCTGTTGAAGCTCAAGTAGAGGTAAAAGAAGTTCAAGCAGAAAAAGATACAAAGAAAAGAAATGCTAAAAAACCTAAATTTGACAAAAAAGGTGCTAAAAAAGCAGTTTCTGATGAAAAATTAGCTCAAACAGTAATTTCTGAAGATGCTAAAATTGAACCTGTTATTGCTCCAGATGCAGAAGCTAAGCCTGTAAAGGATGAAAAACCTGTTGAAGAAGTGAAAACAGAAGCAGTAGAAGGTGAAGAAAAATCTAAAAAATCAACTCGTTCAAGACGTCCAAACAGAAATACTCAGAAAAAACCTCGTACAACAAAGAAAACTTCTAAAAAAGATGAGGAATAAACCTGAAAGGTACGTGAAAATAAATGAATAAATTATTTTCAATAGTTTTAATAATGATGTTATCGCTGCCCGTCTCTGTATGGGCAGTGGATGACATTGCTGAAAACAATAATGCACAAGCGGAAGTCGTTAACACATTAGATGACGATATTGAGAATATTGATGTAAATAACGACAGTGAATTTGATTATAAAGAGCCTGTTGGAACAAAGAAAATTGTAAAAAAATTCTTAGCGGCTATGGGTGGTGTTGCAGCATCTTCAATTTTAATTTGTTTTGGCCTGACTTTATATAATCGTGTCAGAGAAAATTTCGTTAGACAAGGTAGTATTCAAGCAAATGACACATCTTTGGAAACCCCTGATAATATTGAAGATGCTGTCAGAACTTTCCTCGATAAAACAAATTGGAGCTAGGAGCAAATACTTAGGGTAAATGCTTTGGGGTAAAATTTGGGGGAGTAAATTTAGGGGAGTAAATTTAGGGCTAAATATTCAATGAAAATGAATATTTTTATGCCATAATATCATTATGGCAAGAGAATTTGATTTTTATATAGTTCCAACTCCAATTGGTAATATACAAGACATAACACTTAGAGCTATAGAAGTGCTTAAGAGTGTAGATTTGATTGCGTGTGAAGATACAAGAGTTACTCAAAAGCTACTAAACTATTACGATATAAGAACAAAGTGTTTTTCTTATCACAAATACAATGAAAAAGAACGTGTCAATTATTTTTTGGAAGAATTGGCTTCTGGTAAAAAAATTGCATTGGTATCAGATGCAGGAACTCCTATGATTTGTGACCCTGGAGCGGTTATCGTATCAGAGCTTACAAAAAAAGGTTTTTCAATTTCTGCTTTGCCAGGTGCTTGTGCAGTTACGACATTTTTGTCAGAAATTCCAAGAGAAGGTGAAGAATTTGCGTTCGTTGGATTTATTTCAAGAAGCGAAAAACAGATTGAGGAAGTCGCAAAAAAATATGCAGGTATTAATTTTGTTTTTTATGATTCACCTGAGCGAATCCTAAAGACTTTGAATGCTATAAAAAATGTGCGTGGCAATGTTACGATAGCTTTAGGAAGGGAACTTTCTAAACTATTTGAAGAAATCATTGTCGATACGATTGATAATGTTATAAAGCATTTTAAAGATGGTATTAAAGGTGAAATTGTGTGCATGGTCTATGCTGATGAAGAATCTGATTCTTCAGAAATGGATTTTCAAATAAGAGAGCTAAAGTCCAAAGGTTTTAAAGATAAAGAAATTTCAGTAATATTATCAACATTGCTGGGTTATAGCAAAAACGAGGTTTATAAGAAGAGTTTAAGTTTGTAACACTTTGTAAACATTTTCGAAAAAATCCTAAAGTTTTTCAAAAAAGTGCCGATATATATACTAAGGCAATCAGAAAATCGGAAAGGACAAATTAGGATATGTTGAAAAAGTTGATTAATCCGACAAATAATACATTTAGCGGAGTCGAATTTGTATTAAGAGGGGCTAAAAAGCGCCGTGCAATGGCGATTTCGAATGCTGTCGCTGTAAATGCTGAGACAGGGGTTCAAGTCAAATTGCAAGCTGTGAAGTAAAGCCTGGCTGATTTAAGTAAGATGGCTGAGAGTATGATAAGGCGGTAAAATAAAAAACCGCCTTTTTATATGAAAAAATTTTGATAAAAATAAATATTTGTGTTATTATGAATATGTCGCTGAGGAAACGTGGCCGAGTCGGCTTAAGGCGGCACCCTGCTAAGGTGTTGTGTGGGGTAACCTGCACCGAGAGTTCGAATCTCTCCGTTTCCGAATTTTAAACAAACGAGCTGATACTTAAAAGTATCAGCTCGTTTGTTTATGGTCTTGAAAGAGAGATGAGAACTCCGCAAGGCGACGCCTTGCCAGAGTTCGAGCGACCTGTGAGCAGAGTGCGAAGTGCTTTTGCAAAAGGTTGAAAACCTTGAAGCAAAACACGTAGGCACGTTTAATGCGAACAGG
>JAZNBJ010000040.1:0-14574 GCA_045586965.1 Candidatus Gastranaerophilaceae bacterium
TGCTCTAACTCCAGTAGCAGGTCTGCCTTGGCAAGAGATATCGCCAGCTTTAATTCTAGTTACAATACCGCTAGATGTAACAAGCATTATTTCGTCTTTTTCTTCAACAATAGTTAAGGCAACTAATCTAGACATGCTTGATTTAAACTTGGTTGCAATTAAGCCGATACCACCTCTATTTTGTGAACGGAATTCTGAAAGTTTTGTACGTTTTCCAAAACCATCAGAAGTTACAACTAACAAGTCTGCATCGTAATTTCTAGGAACAATATCACAACCAATAATTGTATCAGCAGAGCGTAATTTCATGGAGTTTACACCTCTTGCGCTTCTACCTAAAGGTCTTAAGTCCTCAATTGGGAATCTGATTGCCATACCACAAGATGTACCAATAATAATTTCATCGTTTGGATTAGCAAGTTTTACCCAGTTCAATCTATCGCCTTCTTCAAGTGAAATTGCAATGATACCGCTTCTTCTAATGCTAGCAAAGTTATCCAATTCAATACGTTTAATGTAGCCTTTTTGAGTCAACATAATCAAATTCAAATCGTGTGAGAAGTTACTTACAGGAACAACAGCAGTAATTTTTTCACCTTGTTCGATTGGAAGAACGTTAACAATTGGTAAGCCTTTAGCTTGACGTCCACCTTCTGGGAAGTCGTATACATTCAAGCTGTAAACGATACCTTTAGATGAGAAGAACAATACTTTATCGTGCATCATAGCAGTAAAGAAGTGTTGGATATCGTCATCATCTTTAGTCTTGATACCAGCTTTACCACGAGTTGCACGGTTTTGACGTTCAAATGTATCTAAAGAAATACGTTTCAAATATCCTTGATGAGTGATAAACACTGCCATTGGAGTATTTGGAGTTAAATCTTCAATAGTTACTTCGCCTTGTTCTGGAACAATTTGAGTTTTTCTATCGTCGCCGTATTTTTCTTTATCTTCTAATAATTCGCCTTTGATAATATCAAGAACTTTTTGTCTGTCAGCCAAGATACCTTCGTACTCAGTAATTTTTTTCAATAATTCATCATATTCGTTCTTAATTTTATCTTGTTCTAAACCTGTCAATCTTCTTAATTGCATTTCTAAGATTGCGTTAGCTTGATCAATATCTAAACCAAATCTGCTCATCAAACCGTTACGAGCATCATCAGTTGTTTTTGATTTCTTGATAAGTTCAATAACTTCGTCTAAAGAACCTAAAGCAATCAATAAGCCTGCTAAAATATGAGCTCTAATTTTTGCTTTTTTCAAGAAGTAAATAGTTCTTCTTGTAACAATTTCAACTCTGTGTTCAACGAATTCGCTTAATACTTCGTATAAGTTCAACAATCTTGGTTGTTTACCGCATAGAGTAACCATATTTACACCAAAAGTTGTTGCAAGCTGAGTATATTTGAACAAGTTGTTTTTAACAACTTCTGGTTTTGCATCACGTTTAAGCTCAATAACTATTCTCATACCTTCACGGTCAGATTCGTCACGAAGGTCTGAAATGCCGTTAATTCTTTGTTCTTTAACTAAATCTGCAATTTTTTCAATCAATTGAGCTTTGTTAACTTGGTATGGTATTTCAGTTACAATAATCGCTGTTCTTGATTGACGTCCTGCGCCACCTGGAATTTCTTCAATAGTAGCAACTGCAGACATTTTGATTGAACCACGGCCGGTTTCATAAGCTTGTTTAATATCGTTCAAACCAACAATAGTAGCAGCAGTTGGGAAGTCTGGACCTTTAATGTGCTCCATTAAGCCTTCAACTGTAATTTGAGGGTTATCGATTAGAGCAATTGTACCATCTACGATTTCACATAAGTTGTGAGGAGGAATGTTTGTTGCCATACCTACTGCAATACCAGAAACGCCGTTTAATAATAGCATTGGTAGTCTTACAGGTAATACTGAAGGCTCTTCTAAAGAACCATCGAAGTTTGGAACAAAATCAACAGTTTCGCAATCAATATCAGCAAGCATTGAAGTTGTGATTTTATGCATTCTAGCTTCTGTATAACGCATTGCAGCTGCGCCGTCGCCGTCTACTGAACCAAAGTTCCCATGACCATCTACTACTAGATATCTTGTGTTGAAATCTTGAGCTAAACGAACAAGAGCTTCATATACAGAGCTATCACCGTGTGGGTGATATTTACCAAGAACTTCACCAACGATACGTGCACACTTTTTGAACGGTTTATCAGGTGTCATCCCTAAATCGTTCATAGCGTATAAAATTCTTCTATGAACAGGCTTTAGACCATCTCTAACGTCAGGAAGCGCACGACCTACAATAACTGACATAGCGTAGTCAATGTAGCACTTTTTCATTTCTTCTCTTATATTAACCGGTACAATTTTACCGTCAGAAAACATGTTTTGTTGAGTACTCAAAATCCTTCTCCTCTATCCCAATTTACAATAATCTATAACACCATGGTAGCACAAAAATACTTTCTGTAAAGCATTTTAGGGGTGAATATAGTCATAAATTTAGTCAAATTTGTAAAATTTTGTAAAAAAAGAGCGGTTATAAACCGCTCTTTTATAAGTTATTATAAAACTTAGACTATGAACCAGAGCCTTCGCCACCACCATCAGTGCTTCCACCAATAGTGCTTCCACCAGAGCTAGCAGTTAAACCTTCGTAGAAGTATAATACTCTACCGCCATTGTCAACGATTGAACCAGCGCAAGTTTCAGCATTTGTTGGAGCTGTTTTTGATTTATCACCTTTTTTGATAGATTTACAACCTTCAGTCCAAGATTCCCAGCCATCTTGATAATCTTTACCAAGGTTAGAACCATAAGGGATTACAAGACCTTTAGTATCTACGTATAATTTAAAAATATCTTTACCTTCTACGTTAGGACCTTTTGAGCCGTTAATATCAGCCATAACTTCATAATAGCTACCACTAGTTTTTACATCAGCATTTGCTTTTCCTTCCACAAGATCACTACTAGTTAGCATGATGCCATCTTTAGTAGCAAAGAATGTACCAGAAATAGGACTATTTGGTGCATCATATTCTACTTCTACTAATTTTGTGTAGTCTTTTAGAATTGTACCTAAGTAGTCATTCTTGTCTGCATCGCCAGCAATTTCGTCCAAAGTAGAAGCTTCTTCTACTTGTAAAGCTACTGAGTTAGCAACTTCAAGAGTGTTAACAGCCTTCATTAATGATGGACCTACTTTTTGTTTTTCTACGTTCATTTGTAGAGATGGCAATGTAATAGCTGCGATAAAGCCAACTACTGCCATTGTGATTAGCACTTCTGCTAATGAGAAACCAGGTAATTTTTTCATTTTGTCAATGTCTCCTATACTATTCTACTTACCTATATATAAAACTGTTATTTTATAGCGTCATAATCGTATAAAACACGACCGCCGTTATCAACGATTGAACCTGCACAAGTATTAGCATCGCCTGGGGTACCTTTTGTTGACTCGTCGTTTTTGTCAACTGTTTTGCATTTTTCTTGCCAGTACTCGCCACCAATTTTTTGTGTGCACAAATAGCTACCAACTGGAGCTACAATACCATCTTCTAAGACATACATTTCAAATAAGTCTTTTCCAGCTTTATTAGGGCCTCTTTCGCCGTTTATATCGATAGTGACAAAGTATGCACCCTTATCATCTTGATAGCCACTGTCAAGTATAACAATACCATCTTTTGTTGCATATGAGGTACCACTAGACGGTGAGCCAGTTTTTGGTGAATATGGTATTTGGGTTATTTTTGTAAAATCTTTCAAGATTTCGCCACATAATGACAACTTAGTTTGCGAACCTTTTTTTATTTCAGAAAGTTTTCTGGCATCATTTACTTGTAACGCTAATGTAGAAGCTGATTCAAGTGTATTAACCGCTTTCATAACAGAAGGTCCAACTTTTCTTTTTTCAACATTAAGAATCAATGTTGGAAGTGTAACTGCAGCGACAATACCTACTATGCCAAGCGACAACAGTACTTCTGCCAAGGTAAAACCATTCTTTTTCATCATATAAGCCTCTTCAAATAAACATCTATTTACTTTTTAATTATACAATATCTATTCACATTTCGCAATAGAGGAAAATTAAAAAACTCTATATAATTTTACAAATCATATAGAGTTATACATAAAATGTATTATTGGAATGTTTAGTAATAAATCTTTTGGTACTTTCTTTGTCAGCAAAGAAAGTACCGCAAAGAAACTGCCGAGCTATAGCTTCATTCGCTAATTATTTGTAATGTTCGACCTAAGCGACTGAACTCCCTTCGGTCAAACAGCAGTCGCTTTGAAGTTGTCTCACAAACAATAATTGCTCATTGCGCAAGGCTCGGGAAAAGATTAGCCCCCACCCTAACCCTCCCCCTATAAAGGGAGGGAAATTATATGAGCCGAGCACTGTTTGAGGTGCGTTGCACCGAGTTTGCGAGGCTAAAAAGTGCGGGCTTGCCCGCCTAAAAACTTCAGCCGAACGAAGTGAGGATGATGAGAACAATGACGTGCTTTCTTTTTCTTTACTCCACTTTCTTTTTCTTTGCCTCGTAAATAAAGAAAAAGAAAGTGGAAAAGATTCATTAAATTAACATTGAGTCTTATTTAAATAAAAAATAAAAGAATTTTGATAATATCACCCCTACGCCCCTGTCGGGGCACTTCCCCATCTGGGGCAGAGGGTAATAATACATTTTATGTAAAAAGGTAAAATGGGAATGTTTTTATTAAAACATTCCCGTTTCGTAACCTATAACACAATACATACCATACCTCTATTAAATACTAATAAAAAAGCTTTTTGTGGAAAGTATATACTTTTTGTTACAAAATTTTACAGGAATGGGTAAATATACTTGGTTATGAAGTATATTTCACAATATTTAGCAGTCAAAAATATTAAATAAAACTTCCACCTATCAAGTGTCCGTTGTATATATCATAAAATACGCAAGCTTGTCCTTTTGTAATTGCAGAAACTGGCTCTGCAAAGTTAATTACCCAAGAATTAGCCTCTTTTTTAACAACTGCCTTAATAGCTTGCATATTGTATCTTATTTTTACCAAAGTTTCAAATTCTATTTTGTCAAATTGGTAAGAAAATTTAATCTCATCAAGATTTAAGGTGTTTGAATATAATTCGCTTTGTTTATCAACATAAACAGTGTTTGATTCTGCCTCGATATCGATAACATAAAGCGGTTCGGGTGCCGCAATTCCAATTCCTTTGCGTTGGCCAATTGTATATTGCCAAAAACCATCGTGTTTACCTAAAACTTTTCCGGTCGATTTTTCTACAAAGTTGCCTGTATTAGGTTTAAAAAGGTTGTTTAAATATTTTTTTGTTGTCATTGGAGCTTTTATAAAGCAAATATCTTGGCTTTCTTTCGCTGATTTTGGCGGTAAATCATATTTTTCAGCTAATTCTTTTACATCTGATTTTTTATAATCAGATAAAGGGAACAAAGTTTTGGAAAGCTGATCTTGTGTCAGTGTAAATAAGAAATATAGCTGATCTTTATGCTCGTCAGAAGCCGGATGTAGTTTATAAATGCCATTTTCATTCTTTATATTTGCATAATGACCAGTTGCGATATAATCAGCGTTCAATTCTTTAATTGCGTAGTCAAATAGGCATCCCCATTTTATATGTTTGTTGCACATAATACAAGGGTTTGGGGTTTCGCCTTTTGCATACGAATTTTTAAAATATTTTATAACTTTTTCGTCAAAAATCTCTGTTGCATCATAGACAAAATGTTCTATTCCTAATTTGTTTGCGACATTTTTAGCGTTTTTTACAACTTGCTCAAAATCATCTGAACAAGTCATTTTTCCTGTTAAACCGATTACTTCGTAGCCTTGCTCTAAAAGTAAGGCTGCAGTAACTGCACTATCGACTCCTCCAGAAAGCGCAACAGCAACTCTAGTCATCTAATAATACCTTTTCACCGTATGCAGTTAAACGGTATTCACTAGCTCCAACAAGGCCTGTAAGGTCTGGTAAACATTCAATATATTCTCGATTAATAGCTTCTTGTAGTACACTATGGTCAATAATTACTGCAATATTTTGCATTAATTTTGCATTGAGTTGTTTTAATGTAAATCGAGGTCTTTGTTCAAATTGGGTAAAATAATATGCAGTAAGTAATAAGTAATCGATTTTTTTGTCAATTTTGCGTGATGACATGTAATTTAAAAACGCACTATCCTTCTTGATTGAAGGGCTAGATTTGAAAGTCAATTCTGTTTTAGGATTGTTTAAAGAATTTTCTAAAATGTCATCAAAAACTCCACCAGATGTTTTGTTAATGATTGATGAAATAGTTTCTTCGCTAGGTGGAGCGTAGAAAATATCTAAACTTTTTTCAGCATTGGTCTTTTTATTTTCTACTTTTGAGTCTTCTTTTACAGATGTCTCAGCTTGCTTAGTATCTTCTTTTCTCGAATCGGCAGCTATAGGTTTTTCAACTTGTTTAGAAAGTTGGGTCTCAATGTTCTTTTTTGTAATCTCTTCTTCTGCTTTAATTTGGTTTTGTACCAAATCTTTGCATTCTTTTGCTTTTTTCTTGCGAGTATAATCGCTAGCTTGTCTAACCCACAACTCAAACTGGCTGACAAGAAGATCTTTGTCAGTAGTTACTACATCAAGTTGATATTTGCCCTTTTTGATTCTAAAAGAATATGTTGCCATTTTGTAACCTTATTAATCTTGTTGAAGAAGTTCTTCACGCCATTTGTTTAGTTGTTCTTCTACGAATTCTAAGTCGTCAGATTTTAATTCGATCTCAATATCACCCTTTTTCATTTTAAAAATATATTCGTGCATAGTTCCTCCTTATATTGAGAGTTTATCATGATTTTTGATAATTGTAATTTAATTTAAAATATAGTATAATAAAAGTCGAAAACTGCGCAAAAAAATAAATTTACGAGTTTTATAACCCAATAAAGAATATATTATAGAAAAAGAGGTTTCATAAAGAAATGAAAAAGATCGCAATTTGTACAATCCTTATCGCAGCTGGAGCAGTATCTTTAATGTCTACTAGTCCAAAACTAGCTAGTGTAGAAACTGACTTAGGATTTCAAAAAATAGCTGCAATAACTCTTGGTTATGATAAATCAATGAGTGAAAAAACTATCAAAGCTGCTGTAATTGACAGCTATTTTAGAAAAGTTTGCCAAAACGGCAAGATTGTTAGATGGAATAAGAACTCCTTACCTTTAAAGGTTTATATTCAAGATTCTAAAGATGTTCCAACTTATTACAGAGAAGTTGTAATGAGTGCTTATCAAGCTTGGCAAAGAGCTAGCGAAGGCTTAGTAAGATTTGAATTTGTAGAAAGCCCTAGCGAAGCAAATATGAAATGTTATTTTAAGCACAATGATAATAAGAACTCAATTGGTGTTCATGCATTTTCTGTAAATGGAAACAGAATTACAGATTCAAATATTGTGTTTAACAAAGTTGATAATAAAGGTCATAGCCACGATTCAAAACAATTATTCTCATCAGCTTTGCAAGAAATCGGTCATTCATTAGGTCTAACAGGTAACAGCCCTAGTATTTATGATGTTATGTATCCAATCGGAACTAAATTTAATACTGAAATTACACCAAGAGATTTAAAAACTTTAGCTCTTTTATATTCAGTTGTTCCAGATATTACAAATGAGCCTTTGTCTCAAGAAGAAAGAGCTCAATTGTTTACACCTGCAGAAATACTTTCAACATTAAATGTTCCAGTTAATGATGAAACAGATTTGAAAGAATTTGTTCCTGCTGATTTAGCTTCTCATTTAGCTTTAGCTGAACAATATAGAAAAAGAGCCGAATATTCAAAAGCTGCAAAAGAATATCAAATCGTTGCTCAAATGAAATCTGATAGACGAAGTAAATCTGAAGTATATTATGAAATTGCTGTAATGTTTTTAGATGCAGAAGAATATGATAATGCAAAAAGTTGTGCTGATATAGCTTGGGCGACAGATGAAAATGATTTGACAATCACATTGCCAGCATTAATTAATTATTACACAAAACGCTCTACATCAGCAGTTCAACAGTTAGAAGATATTCTTAAAGAAAATCCTTATAACAAACACGCATATAAGTTGCTTTGCCAAATTTATCGTGATAAACACCACGAAAATCTTTTAAATTCAACAATTAGAAGATATGGTAAAACAGCTGGTACAGTAGAATAGAAATTTCTAATAATATTTAAAAGGGTGAATGTTAGTACTTAACATTCACCCTTTTTACTAATGAAAAATTCCTATTTAAAATTTATATTGATTCTGTAATTGAAAGGAGTTTTATATGAAAACTGAGTTAATCTTGAGAGAACCAGAATTATATTTTGATAGTATTCATAATGAGTTAAATAACTTTTTAAGAGATACAATTATTAATCCCGCATTTTCTCATCAGCTAGCAATGAAAAAAACTTCTACTTGGCGTCCTGCAGTTGAAATAAAACAAACAGAAACTGATTATAAAGTAAAAGTTCAACTGCCAGGGGTTAAAGCTGATGATATAGATGTCGAATTAGATAACGATTTTATGACTATAACAGCTGAAATTGAGGAAGAAAAAGCTGAAAAAGAGGAAAATGAAAAAAATATTAAGTATCATACTTGCGAATTTAGATATGGTAAGTATAAACGTACAATCTCTTTTGATCAGCCGATAAAGTCTGAAGATGCTTGTGCCTACTATAAAAATGGGGTTTTGACTATTAAACTTCCTAAACAAAAAACAGAACAAGCAAAAGCTAGAAAGCTAGAAATTAAAGAAAATTAGCCGTTATGACTTACAGAAAAATAACTGTAGAGAGGTAAATTTGGATAATATATTATTCATGAAGATATTTGCCCCTTGAGTCATAGATGGTAAAAGGGTAGCTTAGCTACCCTTTATTTATTACAATTGTCATCCTCTAGCATTAAAGTAAATTTTTTAAAATTATTAATGATTTCTTTAGCATCTTCAATTCTCGAAGAAAGTTTTGTGAGCTCAAAATTGTTAAGATAATCAATTGCTTTTTCGTCATTAGAATCAATAGTTTCTGTGATGTTGTTACATCTGTTTTCAGCGAGTTCCATTGTTACAAATAAATTTGCTTGAGCCATGCTTAAATAATTTGAAACTCTATCTAGTTCATTCTCTAAAAATTTTGAAACTCTACTCATGTATTTTACCTATAAAAGTGTAATTGTTGACAAATATATTGTATAGAAAAATAATTTATTATGCAACATAATTAACATATTATGCAAATGCCTGAAAAGTTGAAAAATTTAGGACTAAATATCAAAAGTGAGAGAATAAGAAAAGGGCTTTCACAAGAAGAGCTTGCTGAAAAGTGTGATATTTCAAGGAATTCAATAAGTCTTATTGAAACAGGTAAAATAAACCCGACAATTCTGAAGGTACTTGATATTGCAAAAGCTCTAAATATTGATATAAATGTTTTATTAAAGGATATATAAAAAAAGGCCTTTTGGCCTTTTTTTCTTATACTTTCATTTCTTTTTCAAATCCGAATAATGAACTTACTGACTCGTCATCGTGGATTCTAGAAATTGCTTGTCCTAAAAGAGGCGCTACTGATAATTGTTTTACATTGCTTGGTAAGTCTTCTTTTTCCCAAGGGATAGTATTTGTAACAACACATTCTTCAATTGGAGCGCTCTTAAGTCTTTCAATAGCTGGTCCAGAGAATACTGCGTGTGTAGCCCCTACGTAAACAGCTTTTGCACCTTTGCTTTTTAATAATTTTGAAGCTTCGCAAATTGTGCCTGCTGTATCAATCATATCGTCAAACATCAAGCAAACTTTGCCTTCAACGTCACCAATAATGTGAGCGGCAATAGCTTCATTATGTTTATCACGACGTTTATCAATAATTGCAATAGGACAATCTAGCTTTTTAGCAAAGTGTCTTGTTCTGTTTGCTCCACCCATATCAGGGCTGACACAAACCATTTCATCTGGATTAATATTTAAACTTTTGAAATAGTCAACTAAAATTGGATTTGCGAATATGTGATCAACAAGGATATTAAAGAAGCCTTGGATTTGGCCTGTGTGTAAATCCATTGCAAGAACTCTTGTGGTACCTGCTGTTGTAAGTAAATCTGCAACTAATTTTGCAGTAATCGCTTCACGACCAGAAGTTTTTCTATCTTGTCTTGCATATCCATAATAAGGAATTACGGCAGTGATTGACTTTGCGCTAGCTCGTTTGAAAGCGTCAATCATAATTAACAATTCCATTAAATTTTCGTTAACAGGATTACATAATGGTTGAATGATAAACACATCATCGCCACGAATACTTTCTTTTACTTGAACATAAATTTCACCATCTGCGAAATTTTTTATAACCATCGGTCCTACTGTTGTACCTAGATAATCTGCTATTTCTTGTGCCAAAGCGGGGTTTGAACGTCCGGCGAAAAGCTTGATATCATGAGTAGGATTTACTGCTCTTTCAAGCTGCGAATAAGTCATTTCAAGTACCATTTTATTTAGTCCTTTCATTGTCAGCGATAGTTTTTAGCATAATCATTTTACACTAAATCTTTGTTGATTGATAGCTTTTTTTAAAAAATATTAAGCATGTCTTTTATAAAACGCATAAAAATATTTTTTGCTAGTGAATAAATTTATTTTGTTTGTAGTACAATCAAACTTGTATGTAAATTTAGACTTTAAATAAGGAGGAAAAATGGAATTTTTGACAAGCTGGGCGCAAGCACATGCTATTGTTGTTTCTGCGGTTATTCTTGTCGTAGCATATATTTTCATTGCTACGGAAAAAATACCTAAGATGACAGTTGCACTTGTTGGTGCCTCTTTGACTTTATTACTCGGGTTATTAGGCCAATCTCAAAAAATTAATGGCACAATGGATCCGCATTATTTTATTAACTTTGTTGATTTTAATGTCATTTTCTTACTTGTATCAATGATGATTATCGTAAGTATTGCAACACGTAGCGGTATGTTTAACTGGGTTGCAAACGAAATGCTAAAGAAAACAAAAGGTCATCCAAAGACAATACTTTGTTGCTTAGCATTATTTACAGCAATTGCATCTGCTTTTTTAGATAACGTTACAACTGTTATCTTAATTATGCCTGTTACTTTTGCAATAGCTAAGGAATTAGATATAAACCCTGTTCCATTTCTGATTACAGAAATTTTAGCTTCTAATATCGGTGGAACTGCTACGCTTATTGGAGATCCTCCAAATATTATTATTGGTAGTGCAGCTAGCTTTTCATTTATGGATTTCATTAATGAATTGACAATAATAGTTGCAATTATTTTGCTTGTTGTAATCGCAATAATGGTATTTTGGTTCAGAAAACATCTTCATGCAACGGAAGAAAACATGGCTAAAGTTGCAAGTATGGATAACTCAAAAACAATCACAGACAAAGCTCTTATGATTCGTTCTTTATTAGTTTTATTCCTAGTAATTTTAGGTTTTGTAACACACGATATTACACATATTCAAACTTGTGTATGCGCAATGGCTGGTGCTAGTATTTTATTGTTATTTGAAAAACCACATGAAATTTTACATGATGTTGAATGGAATACAATATTCTTCTTTATTGGTCTATTCGTTATAATTGGTGGTTTTGAGGCTGCTGGTGGTATAGAGCTGATGGCAAAATGGCTACTTGATATTACTCATGGCTCACAAGCAATAGCATCAATGGTAATTCTTTGGGGCTCAGGTATTTTATCAGGTATAATCGATAATATCCCTTATACAGCTACAATGGCTCCAATGATTGCTGAAATCACATCAACAAATGGTATGGATTTTGCATATCCACTTTGGTGGGCGTTATCTTTAGGTGCTTGCTTAGGTGGAAATATGACAATCATAGGTGCTGCAGCTAACGTTATTGTATCTGAAACTTCAGCAGCGGCTGGACATGTTATTAAATTTATGGAATACCTAAAATACGGTGTTGTTGTAACTTTAATTTCATTAACACTAAGCTCAGCATATGTTTGGTTAAGATATTTAGCTGGTTAAATTAAATAATTAAAAAGATTGAAGCCCCCGCATAAGCGGGGGCTTCAATTACTAAGTTTTACACAAAACTTTTTATATATTTAATTAAATCAAGTTCAATGCAATCTGCGGTTGTTGGTTTGCTGTAGAAAGCAATGTTGCAGTTGATTGTTGCAAGATTTGATATTTAATGTAGTTAGAAGATTCTTCTGCTACATCTGCGTCCTTAATTGATGAGTTTGCTGAAACGATATTTTCTTTTTGTACACCTATTGCATCAACAGCTGATTCTACACGGTTCATATATGCACCGATTAAAGCAGTTCTTGCAGAAATATTATCGATAGCATCATCTAAGAAACATAAGAAGTCACGAGCAGTTGCATCATCAGTATAAACTGCGTCACAAATAGCTGTAATACAACTGTTAATACCAGTTTTCGGTTCGTTCATGTTTGTAGGGTCATATTCTTTATCTAAAATGCTGAAGTATTTATCTGTATCACTGTAATCGTATGTTGCATTACCATAAGTCGCAGTATCATTATTTAATCTTGCAAGTAATGCACCTGTGATACCATTTTCTTGACCAACTTTTCTTTCAGCCCAATCTGTATCAGTCGGGTTGCCATAACCTGTTTTAGAGTTAGCATTACCACTAATTAATAATGCTGTAATTTTTGCTGATAAGAATAATGTATAGTCTAAGTTGATTACGTTTTCAGTACCTGTATTGTTACCAACTTGAAGGTTAATACCAGCTTCTGTTTGTGCAGGAATACTAGTACCGTCTAGTAATTTTATACCGTTGAAATCGATTACGTCACAAAGACGGTTGATTTCTAACATTCTTTGTTGAACTTCTGTTCTAATTGCTTGTAAAGATGCTGTACCATAAGTACCGTTAGCAGCTTGTTCGGTCAAATCTCTAATACGTTGAACATAGCTTCCAACGATATCAAGAATACCTTCTGCAGTATCTAGTAATGAAAGACCCATTGTAGTGTTACCTTCAGCAACATCGTATGCAGAAATTTGAGCTTCCATCAAATTTGACACAGCTGAACCTGCAGCATCATCTTTACCTGAGTTGATTCTGTAACCTGTTGTTAACCTTTCCATTGCTCTGTTCATACTATTGGTTGCAGCAGTAAGGTTTCTTTGCGCAGTAAGTGACGCAAGGTTTGTGTTAATAGTAATTGCAGCCATTTTTCAATCTCCTTTTCTTTAGCTTTCTTCCATGATTTATTCAATTTTTAGTAATTGTTTTCAACTCAATTAAAGCTATTGAAATGTATTCAAAAGCTTATTATGTTGGGGCTGGAGCATACCTTATGCTCACATTAACATATTAATGCTATTTTAAAGAAAAAAACATTCTAAATAAGTTTAAAATTTCTCTAACTTAAGTTGGAAATTTTTATTGCACTATGAAAAAATAAGTGTTAAACTATTTTTACCAATCACGAAGGGATTATTATGATAGCGGAATTGACAGCTGAAGAACGTGTAACAAAACTTTTATCATCTTATCAAGTGTTAAAAAAACAGGAAGATTTACCGATAATAAATGATTCAGAAAATTTAGGTGATTATTTAGAAACTGCACCTAAAGTAGATATTCTTGCTGAAATGAATATTAAACGTGTTCAACCTTCAGATTCAAGATTTGCATTTGTATCAACTCAGTGGAAAATATAAAATATATTTACATAAAAAAAACTCCCCGAAGGGAGCTTTTTTAGCATTGTGTGTCTTTTTTAGACCAACCGCTAAAGTCTTTATTGACTTGATGTAATACATATTTGTTATTTGAATTTTTTACTAAGATATATTCATTATTGTTACTGTCTTTATTTGGTGTTACATATACTGGATAACCATTTTCAAGTCCGATACATTTGTATTTATATGTATTTTTATCTGGGGTTTCGATACTTATGTAAAGTGGGAAGTTTGTATCTTCGTATGTCTCTTCTGATAGTTCAGATTTGCCTCGAACATCGATAGTTTTTTCACTTCCGTCGTGAGCAAGAACCACGTCATCAATTGTATCATCTAATGTAACTTTTGAATATCCGTTTGGTAATGCTAAGCCGCCTAAACTAGCTTTTAATTTATCAGTGATAGCTTTACCTGCCCAAGGGTCAATACCACCACCATTGTTGCCACCAGCACCGTCAGCTCCGTCAGCTCCGTTGTTACCGTCTGTGCCACCAGCACCATTTGTTCCGCCAGTACCGTTGTTACCGTCTGTGCCACCAGCACCATTTGTTCCGCCAGTACCATTGTTACCGTCTGTGCCACCAGCACCATTTGTTCCGCCAGTACCATTGTTACCGTCTGTGCCACCAGCGCCATTTGTTCCGCCAGTACCATTGTTACCGTCTGTGCCACCAGCGCCATTTGTTCCGCCAGTACCGTTGTTACCGTCTGTGCCACCAGTACCATTTGTTCCGCCAGTACCGTTGTTACCGTCTGTGCCACCAGTACCATTTGTTCCGCCAGTACCGTTGTT
>JAZNBJ010000041.1:0-28380 GCA_045586965.1 Candidatus Gastranaerophilaceae bacterium
GCTTGTTTTGTTACTACAAAATTTAGCCAATCAAGACGAGGTGCTGACACTTTAGAAGTCATTATTTCAACAATATCACCGTTTTTAAGCTTTGTATCGAGCTGAGCAATACGCCCGTTAATAAGTGCACCGACCGTCTTATGACCAACATCAGAGTGAATACGATATGCAAAGTCAATAGGCGTAGCATTTTGCGGTAAATCTAAAACGTCACCGCCAGGTGTGAATGCAAAAACTTGATCTGAGAATATATCAAGTTTAACTGAATTTACGTAATCTTCAGCATCTTGTGTGTCTTTGTTGTATTCAACAAGTTTTCTCATCCATGAGAATTTAACGTCGTTTGCTGAATCAGCTTTGTTTGAGCCTTTTTCTTTGTATCGCCAGTGAGCGGCAACCCCGTATTCTGCAATTTCGTGCATTGCCCAAGTCCTAATTTGGACTTCTAAAGGTTTTTGTCTAGGGCCAATTACAGAAGTATGTAGTGACTGATACATGTTGCCTTTAGGCATTGCAATGTAATCTTTAAATCTGCCAGGAATTGGCTTGAATTGTGAGTGAATAAGCCCCAAAACTTCATAACATTCTTTTTCACTATCGACAATTACACGGACAGCTGTAATGTCATAAAGGTCGTGAAAAGCCACGTTCAAGCGTGTCATTTTTTTGTAAATACTATAATAATGTTTTGCTCTGCCTGAAATTTTTGCATTAATACCGCTTGCTTTGACATCTTTGGTAATCTTATCTATCAATGCTTTTACTGCGGATTCACGTTCTGTTTTCTTTTGAGAAACAAGTTGAGCAATTTCGTAGTATTTATCAGGATATAAGTATTTTAGTGATAAATCTTCTAATTCTGCTTTAATTTTACCTACCCCTAGGCGGTTTGCAAGCGGGGCAAAAATATCTAATGTTTCTTGTGCAATTTTTTGTTGCTTAGCTGCTGACATGTAATTCAATGTGCGCATATTATGCAGTCTATCTGCAAGCTTTAAGAATACGATACGAACATCGTTTGCCATAGCAATAAACATTCTTCTAAAGTTTTCAGCTTGGCGCTCTTCTTTTGATTTAAATTGTAATTTGCCAAGTTTTGTTACGCCTTGTACTAGATTTAAAACATCTTCGCCAAAAAGCTCATTAATTTCTTCTGGTTTAGTATCAGTATCTTCTAAAATATCATGCAAAAAGCCTGCGATAAGCGTATGCACATCAGCTCTTAAGCTTATAAGAATTTTAACGACTTCAATAGGATGAATAATGTATGGTTCTTCTGAAATTCTATATTGGCCATCATGAAGTTTTCTTGCAAATTCAAAAGCTTTTTCCAATATGGCAATGTCGTCATCTTGGTAATGTTCTTCTTGTAAGCTCTTCTTAATGTCGTTGAATGAGATTTCTTGGTTTTGCATAACATTGTTATTTTAGAGCTTTTTCAGGCAAATATCAAGAGGGGTAAAAAGTTTTTCAATATATTGATGTAGTTATAAATCTTATTTTAGGTATTTTATGTTTATTTTATCAGTAGTCTTTTTATAATTTTTATCAACAATAGTAGGTGTTGAGTGTTCTATCACGTCTAGGAATACTTTTTCATTGTATTTTGTATTATCCAAAAATTTTGAAGCATCTATTCTAGCTGGTACTACAAGACCTGTTTTTGCAAAATATTCTGCACTTTTTTCACTAGATAAGTATTTAACAAATTTAATTGCAGCTTTTTTATTTTTACTATTTTTTGTAACAGCCCAGCCAGAAGAATCTAATGGTTGCTCATTTTCACCATATGGAAAGTTAATTATGGCCCAATTGAAATCAGCTTTTTCTTTTATTTTAGGAAACATCCAACGCCCTGAAAGGTAGAAAGCTATTTTTTTATCCAGAAACATTTGGGCTAAAGTAGAACTACCTACCTGACTTTTAGACGGTGCAACTTCGTGCTCGTCACGTAGCGATTTATAATAATTAATGCCTTTTAATTCAATATTAGAAATGCCATCTGTTAAATTTGTTTCACCAAAATATGATAGATAAGGTAATGCCCAATAAATATCATCTTCAAAACTAATTGCAAATGAATCTTTGGTTTTTAGCATTTTTGATTTATTTAGCAATTCATTCAAGGTCCAGCTAGGATTTGGCAAATTTGTTTTATCAAGGTTTACGTAAAAAACAAGATTTGATACGTCTCTAGGTATGGCTAATAATTTATTTTCATAGCTCAATGATTTTATAGAAGCTGGGTAAAAATCTTTTTTATTAAAATATACGCTTAAATCTTCTAAGTATTTTTCATAAATTGGTAAATTCAAATTGTTAATAAAAATAACATCTGGTTCTGTGTTTGAAGCAAAAAGAAGATGAAGTTTTTGGAAATAATTTTGCGGAATATGCATAAACTTTATTTTAATATCAGGATTTTCTTGCTCAAAATCCGCAATAATTGACTTTATCACTTCAACTTCGGTAATTGATCCCCAAGAAGAAAAAGTAATAACTTCCGAATGATTTGACTTGCATCCGGTTAGTAAGAAAATCATAAATAAAACCAAAAAAAGTTTTTTTAGCATAAATCCATTACAAAATTAATATTTTCATTATCAACATCAAGGATAAATTTATGTATTCCTATACGTACCAAATAACGTGTAGCTCCGTTTTCTAAATTTTCACTTACACGTGCTTGTATTTTTTCAGATTTTAATGACTCATAAGATTTAATTTGTGATAATTTATCGCCAATATATCCAATTACAAAATAACCTTTAGAGTTTTTGGTTAAATAGCATCCTTTGTTGTAACCAAATGCAGCAACGCTTAAAACGTCATAAGATTCGTTTTCTATAACACAAATTTTTGTTTGGTTTTCAACAGGCTGTTCCACTTTTTTAGTAGTTGTTTTAGCTACTTCTCTTTTTGTAGTTCCCATTAATTCTTTTTGTGCACGTTTTTCTTGAATTTTATTCAACATACTTTCAGAAAGTTTTGAACGTTCACGTTCAATTTTTTTCTTTTCTTTCTGTTCTAAATTGACTAATTCAAGCTTTTCTGCAGGTTTTTCAATAATAGTTTCTGCAGGCTTTTCAATATGCTTAACAGCTGGTTCTGCAACAATTTTCGGTAATTCATTAATGGTTTCAGCCAAAGGCTCTTCTTTTGAAGCATTTGACTCTAAATTATAAACAATTTCTTCAGAATCGTCTAAAGTTGTTTGTTCAGTACCAAAGAACCTTGCCAATTCTTGTTGTATCAAATCTACGCTAATATCTTCTTGTGTATTTTCTTTTTGTTCAGAGTTTTCTTCAGATTCAGATTCGCTGTCATTAGTGATTTTAATAGAATAAAGTTCTTCAAATTCAGCTGCAATTTCTTCAAAAGTTAAAACATCATTTGGATCGCTTTCATCAACTGCATAAAAATCGTCAAAATCATTTAGGACTTCAAAGTTTTGAGAATTATCATCAAACGGTTTGAATTTAACTTGAGAAATGCTTTCTAACATTTGTTTTTCGTCAGCTACAACGACTTCTGTTTCTTCATTTTCATATTTTTGAGGATTTTTTAAAGCTTCAGACAAATCTTGTAAGTCTGGTGATATAGATAATGTCTCTATTTCATATGAATTGTCAACTAATTCAACTTTTGCAGATGGTTTTGATACATATGCATCTTTGTTTTCTACTTCTTTTGATAAATCAGGAAGACCTTCTGCAACAGCTAATGTTGACACATCATAACCTTCGCTATAATACACTGTCTCAGGTTTATAATCTGATTTAATTTTTTTATCACCTTGTTTTTCTAAAGCATCTGATAAATTTGGCAGAGCGTCACTAACTTTCAGTGTCACTATCTCAGAAGGTTTTGCAATTTTTTGTTTTGATTTAGCAATTTCTTCATAGACTTCTTTAGTTCTTTGAGGGTTTGTCCTTAAATCTGTGATAAAATCTGTGTCAATTTCAACATTAATTAATTTGTATAATGCTTCAACATCTTTTTTTGTAAAATTAATGTTTTGTGTGATTGCATAAGTTGTCATTAAATCTTCTAAAACTTTTTGTTTAGATTTAGGTTTTATAGGATTAGAGATTAAATAATCTTTTGCATTTTTGATAGCTTCGTCTGCAATTTCCATCCTCATTAATTGATTTATGCATTCAAAATCATCAGAATTAAATTTAAAGTTTCCATTTAAGATTTCTTCATATAATTCTTCGTCATATAATTCTTCAGGTTCTTCTTCTACTTCTTGTCCGTATTCTTCATCAAAAGAAAAACCACTCAAAAAGTCTTCTAATGCAGCGTTTTCATCAGTATCTTCGTTATCATTTTGTTCTGTTTTTTGAGCTTCTATTTGTTCTTGGAAAAGCTTATCTAAATCAACGACATTTTCTTCTTCTACAACAACAGGTTCATTATTTTGAACAGGTTGCGTATATTCACTTTTGCTTGGAACACTTGAAGTTTTTGCATAAGTTGTATCCAATGTTTTAATTGTATTCTTTATTTTATTTATTTTTTTTGAACTTTTTTTACTGCTAGTGGTAGTTTTTTTATTCTTTTTTTCTTCTTTTATGTCTAAATCTAAAGATTCTCCTGAAAGTTCCACCATTTTATCTTTAGCTTTTATAAAGAAGAACACAGAGCATAAAATTACAAGTAGAACACCAAGTATTAATAAGAATGCTTCGTTATTTTCTTGAGAAGTTGCGTTTGTGGTAGAAATATCAATTGGTTCTGTAGCTTTTTTTTCTACAACAGGCTCTTCTGGAGTTGTTTCTTTTTGAACTTCTTTTGGTTTAAGAGCTTCTTGACGTTCCTTTTCTTCACGTTCAAGTCGCTGTTTTTCTAATTCTTCTTCTAATCTTCTTTGTTCTTCTTCCTGTATTCTTCTTTGTTCAGCTTCTTCTTGTCTTTTTTTTCTTAATTCAGCTTGCTTAGCACGCTCACGTTGGCGATTGTAATCGCTATCTGGTAAGAAAATTCTGTGTTGAACAGGTAAAGTTTGAAGATTAGTAGTAGTAACAGTGATTCTGGTATAACCATTACCACTATTTGTATAAGGCATTGTTCTAATTTCTACATCTTTAATATATGGATTGTCAATGAAATCTGGGGTTGGAGCCTGGCTATCCATTTCAGGAAGAGTTAGGATATAAGTATTCGCATTTCTTTTAACAGGGTTAAGAGAACCTGAATATCCGACTTTTGTTTGTACGACCATACTCATGGCACCGTTTTCAGATGTTTCAAAAGATAACCCCATAAGGCTATTTTTGTATCTTTCTGAAGCAAATGAACCAGCGACAGTAATAACTGACGCTAATACTAAAGCAATTGTCCTCTTCTTAAAATTCCTCATAAAGAAATTTTAACATATTTTTTTTAAAGAACATAGAGTTTTTATAAAAAATCATCAATTTGTAGCAGATTTTACATATCTGTAACAATAATTCTTTTGTCAGAAGAAATTTTATCTATGTTTAATACAGTATAAAGCATTCCATTGTAAATAAATTCTGTTGAATAATAGCTTTCAGACATTTCATCTTGTAAAGATTGTTGATAATCGAATAATTCATTAATTTTGTCAATTAACAATGCTAATTTTAATTCATTGCATTTTATTATGATAACAGGTTTTTTATCAGTTACGTTTTCTTCAGGCAAACCTAAAAATTTTTTTAAATTTATAACTGTTATATAATCTCCTCTTAAATTCATAATTCCTTCTATAAAATTGGGGGTTCCAGGAACGTTGGTGATAGAACTATCTTTGAGAACCTCTTTTACATAATCTAGAGCGATGCAATAAAAATCATTATTTAGATTAAATGAAATATATTTGTTTTTTGCGTGTAATTCGCTTGATGCTAATCTAAGTGAAGATTTAGCTGCGATTGCTTGAGTTCTTTTGGTCAAGAGTCGTCTTGAATTTTCATCTTGAGGGAATAATTCAAGAATATCAACTTCTACTGTACTCGCATCATGTGTTTTTAACAGGTTTTCCAATGCATATATATTGACGATAAATATAGTCTCATTATTATGTTTGTATAAAGATTCTACAACCATTTTGCTATCAACAAACGGAATTTGATCCACAAGCGCTGTATCAAAAGGTAAAATACCTATAATTTTGTCTGTAATAATACCGAAAATAACTTCATCTGTTTTTACAATCAAAAGTTCATTATGAGTATTATAAGGCTTAACTTCAATATTTAAGTAAAAACGAATATCGACAACATTAATAACAAAATTATTGTATTTCAACAAACCAATGATATTATTAGGTAGCTTTTGTGGGTAATCAAGAGCAGGTAATTTCATAATCTCAAGAACATTTGAAGTATTTATTGCGTATTTGTTCTCTCCAATTTGAAAATATAAATGAGTATTCTTTTTTTGCTCAAGATAATTATTATTCATATACAACCACTCTATTTCTGCCATCTTCTTTAGCTTTATATAAAGCTTGGTCGGCAGATTTTAATATGTCAGCAGAAGTTGTAAGAGACTGATAATTCATTGTTAAGCCTATACTTACTGTAACTTTTGCCTTAACGCCATTATAGTCAAAGTCGTATTCTTCAACCATTCTTCTAAGTCTTTGTACTGGAATCATAGCACCTTCAACATTCGTCTCAGGCATTATCATAACAAGTTCTTCGCCGCCATATCTATATAACAAGTCTGTTTTCCTAAACGATTGCTTCATCAATGATGCTACTGTTTTTAAAACATAATCGCCGTATTGGTGTCCATATGTATCATTAACTTTCTTAAAGAAATCGATATCTAAAATTGCTAATGAAAAATCAGAAGGGTGTCTTTTGGTACGATTGCATTCTTGTTCTAAACTTATCTCAAACTGTCTTCTATTATACAATCCTGTTAAAGCGTCAAGTACAGACATAAATTCTTTTTCAGTATATTGATATTTCATTTTAAAAATAGCCAATAATTCGCTTATCATAATATCAAAATATCTGAAAGAAGAATAATCTACGTCTTGTCGAGTGTAAAAACAGATACCACCTATTAATTTTTTATCAAAGATTAAAGGTATAATTATTTTTGATGATAAATCTCCAAAAGTATAATCAAGCTCTTTGCCTAAAAGCATTCTAACGACTTCAAATTTAGAATTTTTAATCGTTTTGTGCTCTTCCATTTTTCTGAAGAAGTCATAGCTTACGTCTGATAATAGATTTTTAGGTAAATTCCTACCTAATGTATCAAAGTAGATTACGTTTTCTGCAAAATCATCTGGTGATGAAAAATAGATACCTGCAACGTGGTATTCTACAAAAGAGCTTAATAAGAAAAACATTTTTTCTACTAAAATTCTTTCATAGTTAAGAAAGTCGCTTAGATTTCTAAACTCATTTGAAAAAATACTTTTCATCAATAAGTCATTAAGAATGGCGTTTAATCTAAATTGTGCAGAATTATCTTTGTCATCTTTATCTAATATTGACTGTTTATATTCTTCGGTTACAGGATAACGTCTAACTGTTGCATTAATGCTGTTTACAAGCTCTTTCATATCAATTGATTTTGACAGAAATAATTGAGCACCAGCTTTTTTACCCCAAAAACCATCAATCTTCTTGTCTAAAACTGTTAATAAAATGACTGGAATTTTTTTTGTCTCATCCATGTTTTTAATCATTCTACATAGCTGATAACCATCAATAGCAGGCATCTTTATGTCTGATACGACAACATCAGGAGCATAAGTAAAAACTTTTTTGTAGCCTTCTGAACCATTCATGGCAGTCTCAACTTCAAAACCGTTTTCTTCAAGCCCTTCTTTTAAAAATTTTAATTGCGTTTCGCTATCTTCTACAAGCAAAATCTTTGTTGTCATATATTTAGATGTTCCAATTTTATAAATTTTAGTATAAAATGATTATATAATAAATGTTAAAAAAAAACCATAGGAGAAGAGAAGTGCTTAATGATTGGAATTTAGGGTTGAAACAAAGATTTAATATAAAATGTAGCATCGACTTAACTGTTTTTATTGCTGTTATTGCATTATTCATAATTTTTGCGTTAAAACATGATATTAACATACATGAAGTTTTTGCATATTTGGCTGTTATGTTAATCTTGTTTGTCCCATCTCACGTTGTTTCAAAACAATGGATGTCAAAAGCGATAAGAAAATCTTTAACATTACAATCAGATTCTCTTTCTGAAACAACTTCAGAAATTGTTGATACACTTAATTCTCAAAAGAAAATATTAGAAAATTTGACAACAAATGCAAAAAATGTTTCTAACTTGGTAGATAAGCTTAAATCTTTATCAAATGATGTTTTGACAACTTCTAAAAACACAGAAAAACAAGTAAATCAGTCTATCTTGTTTTCTCAAAAGGAATACGAAGCTATTGCAGCTAATGCCGATAAAATGTTAGTTTTGAGACAAAAAATCCAAATGATTGCAGAACTTATCTTAGAACTATCAGAACATACACAACAAATTGGTAGCACAATTAGCGTTGTAGATGACATTGCAGAACAAACAAACATGTTAGCACTTAACGCAGCCGTTGAGGCAGCTCGTGCAGGCGAACACGGTAAGGGTTTTGCAGTTGTTGCTGGTGAAATTAGAAAACTTGCAGATGAATCAAAACAAGCAATTACAAAAATTACATCACTTACAAGCAATATTCAATACACTACAAACTCAACTGTTATGGCAACAGAAGAAGGTTCAAAAGAAATTGAAACAGTTGTTAAAGACATTAATCAAGTTGCAACAAATTCAGAGTCACTTCTTAACATAATCAGAACAGTTCTTGAATCTTTTGAAACACTTAATCAAAATGCGGAAAAGCAAAATGATATTATCGAAAGACTTAATGTAATCGATGAAGAGAACAAGTCTATTTCTGAAAATCTTGCTTCAAATATGGCTGCAAATTCAGAAAAGTTAGCAAAATTAACAAGTTTTTCAAATGAATTAAAAAATTCTGCAATAGAAGGATAATTTAATTGAATTTTCAAGAGGGCGATAACAATACACAAGAGCTTATGAGCATCTTCCAAGCTGAAACGGAAGAGCTTATTGAGCGTATTATTGAAAATTTGATTAATCTAGAATCTACACCAACTAATAGAGACTTAACTGCGACTCTATATCGTGATTTGCACAGTATAAAAGGTGCAATTCGTATGGTTGGATTTACAAATATTCAAACGATTATTCATAAAATTGAAGATATATTTGATGTTGTAAACACTTCAAATATAGTATTAGATTCAGAAAAAATTACTTTACTAATAAAATCCGTTGAGCTTGTTTCAAGATATCTTCAAGAGTCTGTAAAAAATTTTCGTGAAATTATTGATGATGAATTTAGCCCAACAGTTTCAAGCTTAGAATATTTGCGTGATATTGATCTTGAAACAATGCCACTGGCACCGCCTGAAATATTAAATGATTTGGCTAACATTGCAAATATCGCTGATATAGAGCAACTTGCTGATAATATTTCTCAAAATAATCCTGCTGTATCTAGTGTTAATACTAAATTGCAAGAACAACAAGAGGATATTAACAGAATTTTCAATAACTCTTTTGAAATTATTGACGGAATTGTTCCAGAAGAAGAATCACAAGAGATTGTTATTTTACGAGAAGAAGTTGCAAAGCTCTTAGAAATCTTTAATGAAACTGATTTGTATGAAGTTAAAACAACGTTGCAGAACATATTAACAAAACTAGATTTTGTTATGAATGCTACAAACACATTTACAATTAGTGAGATTCTAGAAGTTCGTAATGATTTATCTTCTGCAGCTGCAAAGTTTAACACTTCTTGTATAGATGTTGTTCAATCTGATACAACATTTTTTGACATTGCAAATAAAATGGCAATGCTTCAAAGCAGTAGCGTTTATGCTAAAGAGATTAAAGAGGATATCGAAAAACTAAAAAGAACGGTAGATGATTCTTCAATAGTTGAGATAATCAATATGGTTATTGAGATTCTTGATTTTATAATTGAAAATTCAGTTCAATTAGAAGAGCAAATGACTCAGACTCTCAAAAGCGGTGTTGAATATTGTGCATCTCCAAACGAAAGTATCGACGGCGATTTGATAATTCAGCAGCTTGAAATTATGAAACAGTTGCTTGAATTGAATTTCAAAAAAGATACTGGTGTGAGTGAAATTAAAAACCTTTCTGCGCAAAGTTCAGTAACTAGTAAAACAGCGACATCAACAGAGATTAAGACATTGCACGTAAATGCTCAAAAGCTAGATTTGTTAGTCAATCAGCTTGGCGAGTTAATTATCACAAAAATCAAAACTGAAAAAAATCTTGAAAAAATTGATTCTATAAAAATTGCAAACGAAAATTGCCAAAAAGATTTATTAAAAACATCAAATTACCTTAGATATTACAATAGAAAATATTTGCAAACAGGCAACAGTGAACAATATACAACTGCTTTTGTAAAACAAGTATTTTCATTGCTTTCTGATATTACGCAAAATGTTTCAAAAACAATTTACGATTTAAATTCTCTTTATCGTTCTTCAAAAGAAGATGATATGAAAATGCGTTTAATCATAGATGAAATGGAATCTATGGTTAAAAATATAAGAGTTTTGCCTATATCTACTGTCTTTAACTCTTTCTCAAGAATGGTTAGAGACATTGCTACTGAAAAAGGTAAAGATATTGATTTTGAAATAGAAGGCAAAGACACTTGTGCTGATAAGAAAATTATTGAAGAAATAAAAACACCGCTAATCCATATTTTAAGAAACGCAATCGATCACGGTATAGAAACGAAAGAAGAACGTTTAATGGCTGGCAAAAGCCCTGTCGGTAAAATAATGTTATCAGCAAAACAAGATGACAACAAAGTTATTATCGAAGTTATGGATGACGGACAAGGCTTTAATCTAGATAAAATTAAAGATAGAGCAGTTTCAAGAGGTTTCTTAACCCAAGAAGATATCGATTCTATGACTGATGAAGCTATTATGAATATTATCTTCTGGCCAGGATTTACAACAGGTGATTCAATCACAAGTATTTCTGGTAGAGGTATTGGCTTAGACGTTGTAAAAACAAAAATTTCACAACTCAACGGTAAGGTTAAGGTTATTTCAGAATATGGTAAAGGTAGTTGTGTTCATATAGAGATACCTGTTACATTGACTACTTTAAGGGTATTTTTAGTTAAGATTTCAGAACAAGTATTTGCAATTCCAATTCAAATGATTACAACATTTATCTTGAAACATCAAGATGAAATAAAGACAAGTAATGGTTCTAGTTCAATTGTCTATAACAATAAAATATTACCATTATATTATCTTGCAGATATCTTAGGCCTAGAGCCACTTCCAAGAGGAGAGAAAGAAACTATTCTTATTATTGAATCGGACGAAAAATCAATAGGTTTGGTTGTTGATAAGTTATTAGGTGACCAAGATATTTTACAGAAAAAATTATCTCCACCTTTATACAAAGTTAAAAACGTATCTGGTATTACAAACCTTGCTTCGGGTGAATTATGTCTGATTTTAAATATGCAAGACATATTACATTATGATTTTAATAAAGCAATCACTGCTGGTAATACACCAAAATTACTTACAGCAGATATTTTGTCGTATAAACGAATTCTTGTAGTTGATGATTCAATGACAACTCGTTCAATGATTAAAAATATCTTACTCAATATTGGTTATAGTGTGGATGCTGTTCTTGATGTTCAAGAAGCTTTGGTAAAACTCAAAATCACCCATTATGATTTGATTATTACAGATTTGACAATGCCAAAAATTGATGGTTTCGAGTTTATTGAATATCTTAAAAATGATGAAATGTATATGGATATTCCAATTCTTATAATTAGCGCACTTGAAAAAGAAGGTGCAATGGCAAAACTTAAAAAATTCAAAATAGAAGGCTATTTACAAAAAGATTCATTTAATCAAGTATCATTTATTGAAAAGATTAAAGAAATTTTGACTAAATATCATGTCTAATTTACCCTTTTGTAACAAAATCTTTACATAAAATCAATTTTTAACCTCAAAAAAACTTTATATACATGTAATAAGGTTTTTTTAAGTTAGGTTTACATTTTTAATAGAGGTGGCATTATGTCAGATTATTTAAGTTTTTCTTATCCAAATTATCCAAACCAATTTATGATGAATCAATTTCAGTATCCATACGATATGAATTATGGTTTTTACAATCAAATGCAAAGCTATAATCCAATGTTTCAGGCTGCGCCACAAAATACTGGTGTAGCTACAACTCAAGCTACTCCAGCTACAGGCACTACAACCACAACTACAGGTGCAGCTGAAGCAATAAAAGAAGATGGTAAAAAGGCTTACATAGCACTGAATAAAAAATGCCCGAGTAGTACTTCAAAGAAAAAACTAAGTATTTATGAAACAACTCCAGAAAAATTAGCAGAATACAAACAAAAATCAAAAAAAGATAATGTATCTAGGACAATTGTCGGGCTAACATTGATTGGGCTTTCAGTTTTTGGATTATTTAGAAAAGATTTCAAAGCAGTAGATGACATTGCTAATTTTGTTAAAGGTTTGGTTAAAGACCCTAAATACGATAAAGTAATAGAATGGGGTACTGTCTTCGGTTCTGCTGCAGCAGTAACATTCCCAGGAATTTTAATTGCTTCTAGTGAACGTAAGCAAAAGAAACTGGCAGAAGAATATTTCCCAGATAGTACTTTGGTTCAAAAATCTGATAAGCAGATTAAAAAAGAACAACGAAAAGCTTAACGAGTTAAAAACTCATAAACTGGCTCTGGTACAAATTTAGAAATATCACCATTATTAGCTAGAATTTCTCTCACCATTGATGATGAGATAAAATTATATTCTGGTTTTGTAATCAAAAATACTGTCTTTAAATCTTTGTTTAAAGCGTTATTTGTTTGAGAAAGTTGTAGCTCATATTCAAAATCAAAAGATGTTCTTAATCCTCTTAATAAAACATCTGCGCCTTTTTTCTTAGCATATTCAACTGTCAGGCCTTGAAAAGCATCAACTTCTACGTTTTTAAGATGGGCTACGCTTTTCTTTATTAAATCAACTCTTTCATCGACTGACAAAAAACCTTGCTTATTGATATTATAAGATACAGCGATAATTACTTTATCGAAAATTTCAGATCCACTTTTTAAAATATCAATATGTCCGTTAGTTATAGGGTCAAAACTGCCTGGATAAATAGCTATTGTCATAATTCACCTTCGATTTGTGCTTTTTTTAATTATAACTTAACAATTATCCTTTAACAAGTAATGTTATATCGTTGAAAATAATAAACAACATTAAGATAATCAAAAGTGAAAAGAAGATTGAAGATATTTTTTCAATAACTTTGTCATCTAGTGGTTTTCCCATGATTTTTTCTATAATCAAAAACATTAAATGTCCGCCGTCTAGAGCAGGAATTGGTAAGATATTTAAAATAGCTAGGTTCATTGAAATTAATGCAGCAAGCAATATTCCTGCAGATTTGCCTGTTTTTTCAATAATATCTCCACCAATTTTTGTTATCGCAACAACACCATGCATATCTTTCAAAGGTACGTTGCCTGTAAATAATTGGCCTAATGAATACATCATCATACCAGTGTTGTCCAACAAGTATTTTGTTCCACCTTTAATAATTGTAGAAGGGGTTTTTGTTTCTATCATAGTTTGCTTAGAGCTTAGAGCTATTCCAATCAAACCTTTTTCGTCAGGATAAATAGGATTAAGCTTAATTTCTTTTCCATCTCTTAAAACTGTAATATTGATAGGGTGAACTCCGTCTGAAATTGCTTTTGCAACGTCATAAAGTGAGTGTTTGCCGTCAGAAATATAAGCAATTTTGCCTTCAGTTTCTTTTTTTAATTGTTTTAAATTTTCATCTAACTTAAAACCTTCTTTTTTGAAATATTTTGCACCTTTTGCAGCGTATTTATCCATTGTAATAACGTCAGTTGCGGGCTTTAATGGTAATCTGATAGATAAATCTGCAGGTATAATTTCGTCTTTTTCTAATGCAGGATTTAATCCTTTTAATAATTTGTAGTTTTCATCAACTATTTCTTGAGAAATTGTTCCGTTGCCTTTTGCACTATTTTTTACAATAGTTACAAGAGAATAGACATTATTTATGTCACAACCATTTATATTCAAAATTCTGTCATTGACTTCTAAACCTGATTTCCAAATACTAGCTTCTTTTGGGGCGCTTATGCTTGCGGTATAAATTTCATAATTTCCAGAAGGCAATTGCTTTGTCCATAATGCTACAAAAAATACTAAAGCAAATGCACATAAAACGTTTGCGATTACACCTGCTGAAACAACAACTGCTCTTTGCCAAGCCGGTTTATTAATAAATCTTTCTTCTGAATCTAGAGGAATATCTGAGTCTTTTTCATCATCTGGAAAAGATACATATCCACCCAATAACAAAGCGTGTACTAATATTTCGGTTTCACCAAGCTTTGTTTTGAATAAAACAGGACCTACTGGTAAGCCAAAACCAAATTTTTCTACTTTTATTCCAAATGCACGAGCAGCGATAAAATGCCCAACTTCGTGAACTAAGATTAATAAGCTTAATAGTAAAATCATTATTAAAATTGACATAGATTTCTCCCTCGATTTGTGTTGAAACTATTTTAGCACGAAAACAAGCATAATAAAAAACCACTCTACTGATTAATTGAAAAGATTTTACTAAAGTTTAAAAATTCAAGTATGAAAATAGTTATTATTGGTGGAGTTGCAGCGGGTGCAAAAGCAGCTGCAAAATCCAGAAGGCTTTTGCCTGATGCACAAATTGATATTTATACCCAAGATACACACGTTTCTTATTCTGCGTGCGGCTTACCTTATTATATTCAAGGTAATTTTGAAGATTGGCGAAAATTATTAATCCGTTCAGTTGAAGAATTTGAAAAGAGCAATATACATATTCATCTTTTAAATCGTGTGATAAAAATTTTACCAAATGAGAAAAAAATATCTGTTAAAAATTTAAAAACTAACGAAATTAAAAATATCGATTATGACAAATTAGTTATTGCAACAGGCTCAATGCCTAAAATGAGTGATTTCCCGACTGCAAATTTGAAAAATATTTTTACTCTTAGGACTCTAGAAGACGGTATTGCAATTCGTGAAACAATGCAAAAAGTCAATAATATAACTCTTATTGGAGGTGGATATATTAGTATTGAACTACTTGAAGCTTTTGTTAAAAATGGGAAAAAAGTTACTCTTGTAGAAAGAAATCCGTATATTCTATCAGTGTTTGACGAAGACATTTCATCACTTATCCAAAACTATATAATGGAAAATTGCAATGGTTTAGTAAAAATTATCACTGATGATATTGTCAGCGAATTTATTGGAGAAGACACAGTCAAAGGTGTTTTAACTGCAAAAAATCAGGGCTTTGAAACAGAAATGGTTGTTATTTCCGCAGGTGTAAAACCTGTTGTGGATATTGCTCAAGAAGCAGGTATTGCACTTGGAATAACAGGTGCTATAAAAGTTAATAGCAGAATGGAGACAAATATTTCTGATATTTATGCTTGTGGTGATTGTGCAGAAAAAATAAATATAATAACAAATACTCCAGTTTGGATACCTCTAGGCTCTACTGCAAATAAAGAAGGTCGAGTCGCTGCCGTTAATCTTTGTGGAGGAAGCGAAGACTTTGAAGGAGTTTTGGGCTCTGCTGTTACAAGATATTTAGACTTGAATATTTCAATGAGTGGTTTGAGTGAAAAAAATGCTCAAAAACTTGGATATGATACTGTATCAGTTGTTGTTACAAAAAAAGACAAAGCAGGCTATATGCCAGAAGTGGAAAATATTACTCTCAAGCTTGTAGCAGATAGACGTTCTCATCGAGTTTTGGGAGCGCAAGCGATTGGTTGCGGTGATGCGGATAAAAAAGTTAATACAATATCTGTTGGTTTGGCAAGAAGACTTACTGTAGAGGATTTATTGGATGTGGATTTAACTTACGCACCTCCATTTTCAACAAGTGTTGATATCTTGCATTCAGCTGCAAGAATGCTCAAATCTAAATTAAGTTAATATATATTTTTGTAAATAATCCGGCTGTCTATTTTTCTAATAAGTATCTTTATAATATAATTTTATTTAGAGAGATACAGGCTAGTCATGAAAACTATAAACAGTCAGCAAGAAGAATATAAAGCATTTTTAAAAAATATACGAGAAGAAAGAGAAGAAACTTCTAATCTCGCAAAATTTGTGTTTACAATCATAACGGCAGTAATTTGTGCTGTTATAGTTTGTGTTATTTTGATTGAAAATAGTATGATTTTAGAAAAACTTACTGGGATTCAAAATGAAGATTCTCACGGAGTTTTTAAATCTTCACGGAAACAAAAAAATGGTTTTGAAGTGCCATTTACACCAAGAAGACAAAATATTTTAGTTTTGGGTATTGATTCAAATGGTGAAGGAACTTCTATGTGGGAAGGAACTCGCTCTGATACAATACTTGTAGTAAATATTGATCCTAAAACTCAATCGATTAAAGCGATTTCTATTCCAAGAGATAGCAAAGTTTATTTGCCTGACAATAAAGGAATTCAAAAAATCAATTCAGCTCACGCTTTAGGTGGAGTTAATTTAGTTAAGAAAACTTTGAAAGAAACTTTTGGTATCAAAATCGATAACTATGTTTTAATCCATGATGAAGCTGTTGAAAAAATTGTTGATGCCTTGGGTGGAATTCCAATTTATGTTGAAAAACGTATGCTTTATCATGATTATGCTGGTAAATTACATATTGATTTAGAAAAAGGAAATACTGTTTTAAATGGCAAACAAGCAGTTGGTTATTTAAGATACAGAAAAGACGGACTTGGTGATATTGGTCGAACTCATCGCCAACAATGGTTTATGAAAAGTTTGTTTGAAAAGCTACATTCTCCACAGGTAATAACTAAAATTCCTGAAGTTATCAATGTTGCAAATACTTATATTAAAACAGATTTGACTTTATATGAAATGTCACAATATGTATCAATGCTTAGAAATATTGATAGAAATAAAATAGAAATTGCAACTTTACCAGGTGCTCCAAATCAAAAGGGTTATATAAGTTATTGGATTCTTGATCCTGAAAAAACTCAAGAAGTTATTAATAGAATGATTTATAGAGAAAAACCTGCTTTAGAAGGTGTAACCTTTAAAGGCGGGATTATGTATTCTCCAAAAAGAGAAGATGATGCAAATTTAATCAAAGAAAAGCTTAATGATTTGGGATATGAAGTTAATATGCTCAAAATTACACATCTTTCTCACTCAAGATTTGTTGCAAACAAGAACGAAGTCACAATTGATTTTTATAATTGGTTACAGAAAAAAGTTCCAGAGGTTCATAATATGCAATTTATTTATGATCCAACTGAGATGTTCTCAGTCGGAAGTGATTTCACCGTTGTTTTAGCGGAAGAATAAATATTGTAGGTGGTATTCCCACCCAACCCTCCCCAAGTGGGGGAGGGAATAATGTTAAAAGGAGTTTAATATGGATTTACTAGAATTAATTTCAAACAGAAAAAGTGTCAGAAATTACTCTGATAAACACATTTCAGACGAAGATTTAAGAACAATTTTAGACGCTGGACGTCTTGCTCCATCTTGGATGAATGTTCAGTCTTGGAAGTTTATTCTTGTAAAATCTCAAGAGAATAAAGATTTGCTATCAGAATTATCAATTGGTCAGCAACAAGTAAAAAACGCTGATGCGCTTATTGTTTGTGTTGCTGATACAAATGCTTGGACGGAAGCTAATATTACAAATATTAAAAATCCTGCGCTCAATCCTGCTATGCAATGCGAAAATGGATTGCTAATTCGCACAATGGAACAAGTTGTTTATCCAATTTCTTATATGATGTTAACTGCAAACTCATTAGGTATTTCTTCTTGCATAATTGGGGCTTTTGGCAGTGAAATTACAGGAATTTTGCCTGATATAAGTGAAAAAGCTAAAGAAACTTTGGGACTAAAAGACGGCCAAATTATCTCTACAATCATAACTTTAGGATATGATGCGAACCCAACAGAGACCGTTAAACAAAGAAAAGATTTTAACGAAGTTGTATTTTTAGAAAAAATTGGAAATAAGTTCTAAATTATTCAGGCAAGCCTGCTGTAATTTTTAAAATTTCAACAACCTTTGGCATTTGACAATCAAAAGAGTAATGAGCTTTTTTGATTGAACATTCTGCGCAATTGCCATTTAAGTGATAACATTCTAAAGCTTGTTCCGTCCAATTCTTTGTAATTGAATCGGATATTGTTGAAGGCTGTTCTTGTATTAAAGTGTTTAGCATCTCTCTATCCCTAATTTTAGTTTTCCCCACCACTATCATATAACTTTTTTAAAATCTAACATCATACAAATAAATGATATTTATGCTAGAATAATCTTATTGATGTTATTTTGTTAAGAGGAATTATTTATGCTAAGAGCCGGAATTGTAGGACTTCCAAACGTTGGAAAATCAACTTTATTTAATGCGCTAACTGCGACAAAAAACGCACAAAGTGCAAATTATCCATTTTGTACAATCGAACCAAATGTCGGTGTTGTAACTGTACCAGATGAAAGATTAAAAGTTCTTTCGGATTTATGTAAAGCAAAAGAAATAATTCCAACTGTTATAGAATTTGTCGATATTGCAGGTCTTGTGAAAGGTGCGAGCCAAGGTGAAGGCTTGGGAAACCAATTCTTGCATAATATTAGAGAAGTTGATGCAATTATTCAAGTTGTGCGTTGCTTTGACGATGAAAATACAATTCACGTTGCAGGCAAGGTTGATCCAATTAGCGATATAGAAATTATTAATACAGAACTTGCTCTTGCAGACTTAGCATCGGTTGAAAGACGTTTGGCAAGAATTTCAAAACAAGCTAAAGGTGGCGATAAAGAGGCGGTTTTAGAAAATAATGCGTTATTAAAACTACAAGAAATGCTTGGAGAAGGTAAATTTATTACTCTTGAAGATCATTTTAATAATGATGAAATTGCAGTGATTAAACAACTTAACTTGATGTCAGTAAAACCAGTAATTTATTGTGCAAATGTTTCTGAATTTGATTTGAAAGAAGGTAACGAATATACAAAACGTGTTGAAGAATTTGCAAAATCACATGGCGCTCAAACTGTTATTATTTGCGCACGTATAGAAGAAGAACTTGTTGAGCTTGGTGAAGAAGGTGCAAAAGAATATCTTGAAGAACTTGGTGTAGAAGATAGTGGTATTGATAAAATGATTAAATCTGTTTATAAATTATTAAACTTAATCACTTTCATTACTGCTGGTGAAAAAGAAGTTCACGCTTGGACTTGTTCAGCTAATACAAAAGCTCCACAAGCTGCTGGTGTTATTCATACAGACTTTGAAAAAGGCTTTATTAGAGCAGAAGTTACTTCTTACAAAGATTTTGTAGAATGTGGCTCATATACAGCTTGTAAAGAAAAAGGTGTTACACGTCTCGAAGGTAAAGAATATATCGTCCAAGACGGCGATATCGTTCACTTTAGATTTGCGGTGTAAAAATTACCATCCGTTTAGTGTACTTGTAAAAAGTCAAAATTTGTGCTATCATTGCTCTAGGGTTAAATGCCTATTATAAGAGAGAGATGAGGTTATTCAATGAGTCACGGGCATTGGATGGTTGAGAGAGTTGTATTTGGACAGAATATGACTTTTAATATGGATACGCTTGTAACAATGTGGGCTGCAATGGCTTTTCTTTTGCTTATTGCGTTCATTGGAACAAGAAAACTTTCAATTTTCCCGTCTAAATTACAACTGTTTTTTGAAAAAATACTTGGATATTTTGACGGTCTAATCAGTGGTATGATTCACGAGGGTGGAAGAAAACATTTTCCGCTTATTGCATCATTATTTTTGTTTATTGTTACAGCAAACTTAATGGGACAATTACCGTTGAAGATGATTGAATTAAAACAAGGTGAAATTGCTTCTCCGACAAATGATATTAATTTAACGGCAGGTTTGGCAATTATTGTTCTTGTATATTATGTAGTTGCAGGGTTAATAAAGAAAAAACACAAATTTTTACTTCACGAAATTTCTTTTGTAGGGATAATTTCAATGCTAGTAGAAATTTTAGAATTGGTTACACGACCTTTAACTTTGGCGCTACGACTTTTTGGTAATATTTTAGCGGGTGAAATCTTAATAACAGCTCTTTTGGGGCTTGTTGCGTGGGGTTTGCCTTTGCCTATTATGTTTTTTGAAATATTGGTTGCTTGTGTGCAAGCGCTAGTATTTACAATGCTTACTACGGTTTATATTGCAACCGCAGTAAATGACCAACATTAAAAACTTGGTCAATTGAATACTTGGTTATTTAATCACTATTAAAAATAAGAAGGAGATTTAAAAATGTCAGAAGTACAAACAATTTCAGAAATGGCTCAATTAGGTGCTGGTATTGCAATGGGTTTTGGTGCAACAGGTGCTGGTCTTGGTATTGGTTTTGCAACTAAAGGTTTGATGGATGCAATTTCAAGACAGCCAGAAATCGCTGGTAAGGCAGTTGGTTTCTTCTTAGTTGGTGCAGCTCTTGCAGAAGCTTGTGCTATCTATGCACTTGTAATCGCTATGAAATTATCAGGCATGATGGGGTAGGTAAAGCCTACTTTTATATTTTGTCGGTTGACATTGGAAAAATGCCAAAATAGAAGTATAATTTCGGGTCAACCTCAAAGTATAGCTTCGTAAGGCAAATCGAACGTCAATTTTGCAAAGCAAAATGGAGTGAGCGATTGCGAAGCGTGAAACAATAATCCAAAACAGGTATTATGTACCATCTAGAAATTTGTTCCAAAGGGGCACTTGGAATAGTAATATAATTAGTAATTTAACGGAATGTGCTCCGCCCAAAGGTTGAAAAAGTGGAATTTAACGGAACTTTTTTTGTAACAATAATAACTTTCATTGTATTTGTCTTTTTGATGAATAAGATTTTGTATGCTCCTATTTTAAATATAATGGAAGAGCGTAAAAGTTTTATTGATGGAAATTATAAATCTGCTCATGAAAATGACGATAAGGCTACGAAAATTGAAGCTGAAAAAGAGAGTTTACTAGCTAATGCAAAAGAGACTGCAAAAGAGCAGTACAATGAAAAAATTGCTGATTACAAAAATAAAAGAGCTGATTATGTATTAGATGCTCAAGAGGCCGCTAAAGAAGAGTTAGAAAAATCTGAAATAGAGCTATCTCAAGTTTCTAACGAAGCAAAAGAAAGCTTAAAAGCCTCTATGACAGATTTGGCTAATGATATTGTAGAAAAAGTTATTGGCTATCGCAGTGAAGTGCAGGGTTTTGATAGCCAAAAAGTAGATGAAATTTTATACCAATAGGACTGATTATAATGAACAAATTTACGGAAATATTAAAAAAAGCAGGAAAAGGGTTGCTAATATTAGCTGCAATCGCCTTTGTTCTAGTAACAATCTATTTGGGCATTGATTATGTACTTAAAAACTTTATATCATTTACAGCCAGAGCAGTTCTTTCTAACTTTATAGTTTTTGCTTTGATTATTGGCTTTGTTCTTAAGCAAGTTATTCATCCACAAGCAATGCTTGAAAAAGAACAAACTGCAATTGAGACTCAAATTAAAGATTCTGAAAAAGCTAAAGAAGAATCTGAAGTTAAGTTGAGCTCAATAGAAAATTCAATGAGTAATATTGAAAAAGAAATTGACTCGATTTTAAGCGCAGGGAATGAAAATGCTAAGTTGATTGGTGAAAAAATCATTCAAGATGGTGAGAAAACTGCGCTAATAATAAAAGAAAATGCAGAAAAAGCATTGCAAAATAGCTATACTCTATTAAAAAATGATTTGTTACTAAAAGCTTCTTTGGCATCTGTTGAAATTGCTAAAAATCATATTTTAAATGAGTTAAGCGCAAATACTGAACTACATGACAAACTTATTAATGAAAGTATTGAAGCAATAGAAGGGGTTAATACGTAATGTCAGGCATTAAAGATAAAAATTGCGAACTAGTTGCAAAAAGATGGGCTTTAGCACTTATTGAGCTTGCTCAAGAAGATGAGAATATTTCAAAAGAAGATATTCTTGATGATTTGCAAGAAATCGCAGAAACAATAAACTCTTCTGAAGAACTTTCAAATGTGATAAATAATCCTTCTGTTTCAACAGAAGAAAAACAAATTGTTTTATGCAAAATTTTCCAAAATTCAATTATGCCAATTGTTTACAATTTTATTTTTGCTCTGAATTTAAGAAAAAGAGTCGGCATTATATCTGAAATTGCGACAGAATTCTCTAAAGAGTTGGAACGCTTAAAGAATATAGTGCACGTGAATGTAACTTCAGCGATTGAATTAAATAATGAAAGAAAAGATGAAATCAAAAATAAAATTGCTGAGAAGCTCAATAAAGACATAATTGTAGATTGGGGTGTTGATAGCGATATTATTGCTGGATTAATTTTCAAAATCGATGAGTTAATCATAGACAATAGTATTAAACATAAATTAGAAGATTTAAGTAAAGAAATAATAAAGGGATGAGTAGGCTGACCCCTCACCCTAACCCTCTCCCTAAGGAGAGGGGATATGTGAAAAATATAAACAAAAAAGCTTGTAATTTAGATAAGCAAAATACGATGGAAAGTTAATTTAAATAGGAAAGGATGTTATAAAAAATGGCAGTAATAAATCCTGATGAAATTAGTTCAATATTGAAAGAGAACATCAGAAACTACGAAGCTAAAGCAGAGGTTTCAAACGTTGGTTCTGTTCTTGAAGTAGGTGACGGTATTTGCCGTATCTATGGATTAAGAAACGTTATGTCAAACGAACTTGTTGAATTTGAAGATGGCAAAGGGACTTTAGGTATTACATTAAACCTTGAAGAAGACAACGTTGGTGTTGTAATTTTGGGTGAATATACTCATATTAAAGAAGGTATGGTTGTTAAAACAACTGGTAGAATTGCTTCTGTTCCAGTTGGCGAAGCTCTTATTGGACGTATTGTTAACCCAACAGGCCGTCCTATTGATGGTAAAGGTGAAATTATTACCGATAAATCTCGTGCGATTGAAAGAGTTGCACCAGGTATTGTTGCTCGTAAATCAGTTCACCAACCACTTCAAACTGGTTTAACTGCGATTGATGCTTTAACACCAATTGGTCGTGGTCAACGTGAACTTATTATTGGTGACAGACAAACAGGTAAAACTGCTATTGCTATTGATACAATTTTGAACCAAAAAGGTGGTGACGTAATTTGTATTTACGTTGCTATCGGTCAAAAAGCTTCAACAGTTGCTCAATTAGCAAAAACTCTTGAAAAACATGGTGCTATGGATTATTCAATCATCGTTTCTGCTACTGCCAATGAACCAGCACCTCTTCAATACATTGCACCTTTTGCAGGTGTTGCAATGGCTGAAGAATTTATGGAACAAGGAAAACACGTTTTAATTATATATGATGATTTGACAAAACACGCACAAGCTTATCGTGCGATGTCATTACTTCTTAAGAGACCACCAGGACGTGAAGCGTACCCAGGGGATGTTTTCTATCTTCACTCAAGATTATTGGAACGTGCTGTTAAATTATCTGATGAATTGGGTGGCGGAAGTATTACTGCGCTTCCTATCATTGAAACTCAAGCAGGTGACGTTTCAGCATATATTCCGACTAACGTAATTTCTATTACAGATGGTCAAATATTCTTGGAAACAGGCTTGTTTAACTCAGGTGTAAGACCGGCTATTAACGCTGGTTTGTCAGTATCTCGTGTAGGTGGTGCTGCTCAAACTAAAGGTATTAAACAAGTTGGTGGTCAGCTTCGTCTTGACTTAGCTCAGTTTAGAGAATTAGAGGCGTTTGCTCAATTTGCTTCTGACTTGGATGCTGCTACTAAAAAACAACTTTTAAGAGGTCAAAAACTAACAGAAGTTCTTAAACAACCACAATATAGACCTTTGACTGTTTCTCAACAAGTTACAATCCTGTTTGCAGCTAACGAAGGCTACTTGGATGAAATTGATAACAAAAAAGTTCAAGAATACAAAGCAGGTTGGTTTGAACACTTTGAAGCAAATATGCCTGAATTAGATAAACGCTTAAATGAAGGCGATAAATTATCTGATGAAGACAAAGAAGCTTTAAGAACACAACTTGAAAGTTATACAAAAGGATTCTAAAAAATGAAAATAAAAATTTTCTTACTAATATTTTGTTTAATTGCATTAACATCATCTTGTTTTGCAAGACAACTTACTTCAGAAGAAAAAGAATTTTATGGCAAACTTAAAAATTGTACACCAATGGAAAATCCACCGTTTACAATAGCAGGATTTGAAAATGATAGTTGTAAAGTATTGATGACTATAGATGTCCCACAAGGAAACAGTATGAAAAAACAGGTCTTTACTTACAAATATCCTAGAAAAATTCTTAAGGAAATGATAAGTGATGCAATTAATTTGAGTAAAGAGGAATTCAATACGAAGTGGGTGCCTAGAGAACAAGAGTTCTGTGAAAGCGTCACAGATGGTGAGAGAGTTTTCTATTTTAAATAGCTAGATTAAAGAAAGTAATAATATGCCAAACTTAAAAGATATTAAAAGTAGAATAGGTAGTGTTCAAAACACTAAAAAGATTACAAAAGCAATGAAAATGGTTGCAGCTGCGAAAGTAAAAAAGGCTGAAAACACTGTTAAGGCAGCTCGTCCTTTTTCTGACGAGTTAACATTGCTTTTTAAAAAAATGTTTGCGACAGTGACCGAAATTACTACTGATGGACTAAAGATAACAAAAGCTTTAGATAATTATCCAGCATTATTAGTTAGACGAGAAGTTAAATCAGAAGGCTTGCTTGTGATAACTTCAAACAAGGGTTTGGCGGGCGCATATAATGCTAATATTATAAAGACTGCACTTAGACGTATAAAAGAAAATACTGAAAAAGGTATTAAAACAATAATTTATCCAGTTGGACAAAAGGCTGTTTCTGGCTTTAGAAATAAAGCTGGTAATTATGAAGTTCGTGAAGGTTATATTAGTGTTGCTAATGAACCAACAGCTTTGGGTGCAAATTTGATTGCAGAAGATATTGCTAAAGATTTTGTTTCTGAAAAAATTGATAGAATTGATATTATAACAACTCACTTTAATAATATGATGTCGTATAATATTGTGAATTGGGAAATTTTGCCAGTAGAAATCAATAAAGCTGAACAACATGAACTAGATCCAGTAATGGACTTTGATCCATCTGCACATCGTGTTTTACAGCAGATAGTTCCCATGTATATTACAAACTCTATATATCAAGCGCTTTTAGAAGCAAATGCAAGTGAATTGGCTTCTAGAATGACTGCTATGTCTGCTGCTTCTAACAATGCTGAAGAAATGATTACAACATTAACAATTGATTATAACAAAGCTCGTCAAGCTGCGATTACGCAAGAACTTGTAGAAATTGTATCTGGTGCATCAGCTATTTAATTAAATCAGAAACTGTTTGACTTTTTTTATATTCAATTTCTTGTGCGTTAAATTTAGTTATAATTTTTGCTTGTTTTTTATTGCTAATCACTTTTGTTATTAAATCAGCTATAATACCAAGACCAATCCCACCAGCGATCATAGCTGTTACAGTACGGTTTTTAGTAGCATTATCATTATCTGTTAGCATTTTCCCAATAAAGCTACCTGTAAAAACTGAGCTTACAAAAGCTAAATCACTAAAGAAATTTCTTCTTTTATTAAATTTTTTATAGTTTGCACAAAATTCATCAGAATTTTCAGTTGGAACTTTATAAGAATGTGCACCAGCTCTAGCACCTTTTACATCAACTTGCACATTATTTTTATCAATAAATTTTACAACTTTTACTTCTACTGACATAATATTTCCTTTTAATAGATATAAAACACAAAAAACGCATTATTTGCTAATTTATTTTGTTATGTAACAAATCTTTACTATGTTTCTTGAAAGAGAAAAATTAGTACGATATAATCCAATTAATGGCAAGGTATGTATGACTAGTATCCCAACAAATTATAATTATGCTAACGACAGAGTTAGATATAAGTACTTAGAAAGAATGGACGTTTCGCCCGAATTTCCAAACAAAAGAGTAGAGGCAAATGTCAAGAAGTTTATGCTTCGAAGAAATCGTTTAACAAGAGAAACTAAAACAGCGGATAAAATTCAGGCAGCGACAGGCGCTATTATTGGTACAATAATACCTATGTTGTTTATGATGAAAAAACAAGGGGTTAAAAATCCTTTAAAACTAGAATATGGACTAAAAGAAATGCTAGTATTATCAGGAGCACCTATTGTTGGAGGTGTTACTGTTGGTATGCTAGGTAATGACAATAAGACAAATTTAAATAAAAGCAAAGAAGGCGTGTTCCAGTTTTTAAACGCTGCAATTCCAACTTGGTTAGCAGCGGCAACACTTAAATGGTGTGAAAATACTGAGAGCATGAACAATGGTTTTGCAAAATTTGTATCAATAGCAGCAACAATCCTAATTGGTATGCATGGCGCTGCGTCTCTTTCAAACATTGTTTGTGATCCAAAAGATAAACACCCTGATAGAAAGCTTACTTTGTTAGATTCTTTAGCGAATATTGATGATCTTTTTGGTGTACTTGTATTAGCTAAAGTTCCAATAGTTGGTCGATTACATTTAGATAAAATACTACCAGCAATATATGCGTTTTGCGGATACAGAGCAGGTAAATCAAACTAATTTTAATTTTTATGATATAAAAAGCGGGCTGGTTTTAACCAGTCCGCTTTTTAGTATGATTTTAAATTTTATCAAATCCAGTATATTTTCTTAATACTTCTGGGATAATAATTGTTCCATCAGCTTGTTGGAAGTTTTCTACAATCGCAGCGAATGTTCTACCAACTGCCAAACCAGAGCCGTTAAGAGTATGAACAAATCTAACTTTTCCGTCTTTGTCTCTGTATCTGATATTAGCTCTGCGAGCTTGGTAATCGCCGAAGTTAGAACAGCTTGAAATTTCTTTGTAAGAATCATAAGATGGCATCCAAACTTCGATGTCAAAACATTTGTTTGCGCTGAATCCAATATCCGCAGTACAAAGAGCAACTCTTCTATATGGAAGTCCTAATAGCTCAAGACATCTTTCAGCATTTTTAGTAAGTTTTTCGTGTTCTTCAACGCTTGTTTCAGGAGTTGTAAGCTTAACCATTTCAACTTTATTAAATTGGTGAACTCTTATTAGTCCTCTTGTGTCTTTACCAGCTGAACCAGCTTCACGTCTAAAGCAAGGAGTATAAGCTGTCATATATTTAGGTAAATCATCTTCTGATAAAATTTCTCCTGCGTAGATGTTAGTAACAGGAACTTCTGCAGTTGGGATTAAGTATAAATCCTCATCTACACATTTATACATATCTTCTGCAAATTTAGGTAACTGACCTGTACCTGTCATTGTAGCTGCGTTTGCCATAAATGGAGGTAGAATTTCTTCGTATCCATGTTCTTCTGTATGTAAATCTAAGAAGAATTGGATAATAGCACGTTCTAATCTTGCACCTTTACCTCTGTATAATGTAAATCTTGATTGAGAAAGCTTAACGCCTCTTTCAAAATCAACTATATTTTTTTCTTCACATAAATCCCAGTGAGCTTTTGGGGTAAAATCAAATTTTGTAGGTTCGCCCCAAGTTGAAATAGTCGGGTTATCATCTTCTGATTGACCGATTGGAGTTGTTTCATCAGGAGTATTTGGAGTTCTTAATAACAAATCTCTTTGTTTAGTATCCAATTCAACTTGTTTTTCTTCCAAAACTTTTATATCGTCACCCAATTTACGCACTTCTTCTTGAATAGCATCAGTATTTTCACCATTCTTTTTCATCATACCGATTTTTTGAGATTCGTTTTTACGTTTTGCTCGTAATTCGTCAGCTTGAGTTTGAATTTTTCTTCTTTCAACGTCAATTTCAAGAATTGCATCGATAGATAATTCAGGATTTCTGCGTTTTAAAAGCTCGTTAACTTTTTCAGGATTTTCTCTAATAACTTTTATATCTAACATTTTCAATACCTCTCTATGTTAGTTATTATAAAACAAAAAGAGAATTTTGTAATACTATTTTCTATAATATTCTTCAACTAAATCTTTAAATTCATCCTGATACTTTTCTAAATTTTCTGCTAAAGCTAAATAAATGTGATTATAACCCTGTAATGTATAATACTCATTCAATATAT
>JAZNBJ010000042.1:0-41471 GCA_045586965.1 Candidatus Gastranaerophilaceae bacterium
ATCTATCGCTAAACGGCTACCGTTGGCACCTAGTGTAAATCAGTTTCTTTACCCGCTTACTTCGTTCAGCGCGTTCCTCCATTATATAATACAAAATTTTAAATTGCAAGTGTCTTTTTTACATTTATTTAATATTTTTTAACATGTATTTTTTTGACTCTTATAGTATATATATTATTATGAAAAGTTTAGCAGAATTTATTATTGAAAAGAGAGAAAAAGCAGGCTATTCAATCTATGGATTAGCTGATCGTGCAGCTATTGATATTGAAGTTTTAGAAGATATTGAAGCTGGAAGAGAATTATTTTTACCAGTAACTATAAGACAAAAGCTTGCAAGAGCTTTAAAATGTTCACCATCTGAAATAAAAAAATATGAACGTGAATATGAATTCGGCATGGTCTCTTTTGAGACAATCGAAGAGTTAAAATCTCAAATATTGCAAAGAAAAACAAACTTAAGATGTCCGCTTTGTGGAGAACCTTTAATTACAAGAATTGCGAAAATGCATGATTTGGAAGACAACTTGGTGCTTCAACCAAAAGCTCATTGTGTTAAATGTGTATTTCAGATTAAAGAATAGTGTTTATTTTTTACATTTGAGTTGGATAATTTAATTGATTTTCAATTGTGCCAGGACATGGCATGAATGCGCCTAAACTATAACAACAACTTTTACCAACTGCGATTAATACTCCAATTGCTACTGTAACACAAGAACATAGTGTTGCAATTAGGGTCTTGTCTTGCTTGCGTTGCAATTGATAAAAATCCTCATCATTTAACTCACCATTGCCGTCACCTAATTTATCCAGTTTCCTAAACTGATCCAATAAGTGTTTTGGACAATCTTCCTCTTTCATGCCAGGAAACAAATTAACATGATTAATACTCAATTTATTATCATCATAGTAATATGCAAGTTCATGTGGTGAAATTGTACCATCTTTTGGATAGTTATCTGCTTTTTTAAATTTACGCTTTGAAGCTCCACCAGCAGCATAAGCTTCATCTTTTGTCATACCTGTCCATATTTGGTTTTCAACACCTGATACCATAATACGCTCCTTTTTATACTCTTTAATACTATATATATATTAAGTATTTAAAGAAAGATAAATTGCCTAAAAAAATTACTTTTACATAACAAACAATGTCAAATAGCACTCAGTTCTTGAGTTATGACTTTATAAAAGTCGTCTTTACATCACTTAATAATTGAAATTTTTATAAAATATTTGTCTAATAAAACAACACAGACTAGAATTATAAAAAACACATGATTTGAAAGACAATTTAATTTTACAATCTAAAACACATTGTATAAAGTGTGTATTTCAGATTAAAGAGTAAGACCTGTGCTTTAACGTCCCCACCCTAACCCTCCCCAAGTAGGGGAGGGAATTAAAGAATGTGTGTTTCAGATTAAAGAGTAAGGAATTAAAAAGGTGCGTCAAAACGACGCACCCTACTTTGCTTATTAAAATTCAATAATACACATTCTTGACTAAGGAGTTTTAAACAAACTACTCATATTATCAGATAAAAATGCCTTAGCATTTCTATTTAAATCATTGTCCTTGCGAGCTAAATCCTTAATATTCTTTTCAAAAAATTTAAGTTCTTCTACATCAGTAGCTTTTTTATACTTACTATAACTTGTAATCATTTTATATGCTCTAACTAATTTATCTACAAGCACATTTTCATCAGTTATTTTTTTAACTTTTAAATCATATATTCCATCTGCATTAAGTTTTGGAATATTACCCCACGTCATTGTTTCAAACATCTCTTTTCCAACAACAAAGTCTTTATTAAATGATTTTGTTTTTTCTGCAAAAGCTTGCTCAACATTTTTAAGATTAATTTTTTTTGAAAAACATTTAGGATCGGCTATCAATTTTGCTTTAAAATTTAGAGGGCTATTCATTTGAGAGTTTGTAATCATAATCATAACTTCCTTTCTCCATTTCTTCACTATTATCAAACACATACACTAGAATTTTTTAATAACTTTTAATAACTACACTTGTATTTACTAAAACTGATACTCTAAAAAATTTGCTCCTCGCTCATCATATCTTTACATTAGTTTACAATTAATAAATTTCATCAATTTTATGTGAGAAAAAGGTGCGTCAAAACGACGCACCCTTTGATACAGTTTTATATACTATTTAACTTCTTTATTTTCTTTAATCTCGTTTGCTTTATTTAATAAAGCCTTTGTCATTAATGCTGATGTAGCGAAGAAAGCCGTCATAATTGACGCCCATTTTATTGCAGAGTTTCTTTGCAAACTTTTTAGAGCATTGTCAAAGAGTTTTTCATGCCCTTTGAACAAGTTTGGCATTTCTTCTGCAGGTTTTAAAACACCTTTTTTAATATCTTTGAACGCACCTTCAAAATATTTATTTAACTTATCAAAGCCTCCTGCAGCACCAACCCAATGATCAAAAATAGTAGTAGGTGCAGGTACATTTTTAGACATTCCTTTGTGTACTTGATTTGCAATTTCTTTTACAAATTTGTCTGATACCGAACCACCTTTAGTCCAAGGTTTTGCAAATTTGTACCCCATAATCGCACCACCGGCAGCACCTGTTGCAACTTCTGCCATTAAAAGAGCATTTGCTTTTTGTGGTGAAAATTGTTGCATGCCATTTTTCTGAATTGATGTTGTCATAAATACCCCTTTCTTTTTTTTATTAAAGAAAACTTCTACACTTGTTAGCTAAAAACATTTTTTTCAGACTTTTTGCTACGCCTAACAAATTTACACAAAATAATAAAGCTTAAACTTTAGGTTTTACCTACGTTTAAGCTTTATAAATCCATTTTAACAATACTTTACAAACTGATTTTATATAAATTTTTAGCAATTACTCTTTCATTAAATATTTCTTTGCACAATCAAACATAGAATTAATTAATTCAGAGTTTGAATATACATTCATGCCTGCAGACTCTAAAACTTGCTTCATCCTACCTTCCCAAATACTATATAATTCGTCTTTCGGAATATTCAGAGTTTTACCTATAAGATTAAGTTCTTTATAATCAATTGGCAAAGGCATTGCACCACGCAAAATATCAACAATATCAAGACGTTTTTTACGAGGGAATGTTTTTAAAAAATTAACAACACTCATTCCATTTTCTTTCATGTAATCCTTTATAGTTTCAACCTGTTCATCAATTAGAATTGGCTCTTGCGGGATACGATATTCTCCGAACTCATCAGGACTAATTTCCATTACTGTTGCAATTCTCTCTAACGTTGTACCCCTTGTTGAAAATGGCACTGTTTCATCAATCAGATTATAAACATAAGATAAAGTTACACCTATCATTTCTGCAAAATCTTTTTTATGTAAAGAATTCTTTTTTAAAAACTTAGATACTTTTTCAGAACTCTTTTCTGGAATTATTTGTTTCATAATTTTTCACCTCTATATTTACCCTTTTGGCAATTACAAGATAAAAGATTATTAAGTTTTTCATAACCCTACATAAGCTATACAGTCAGACAATTTTCATCAATTGTAAAATTTTAAGAACTTTTTGTTTACAAATAGCAAAAAAAAATATATTCACGTTTTAGGTTTATAAAAGGGAATTTATAAATGGCAAAAATTGACGCAATAAACAATATAAAAATACACTCACAATTAATAAAAAACAAAAAACTTTTTAACAAATTAACAACACCACCATATATTTTAGGTGCAGCTGCAATAGGAACTGCCGGAGTTGTTTTATCTACATTTTTAAAAGATTTTAATAAAACTTCTGATGAAGGAAACTATTTTCAGCTAAAAACTAATCCTCAAACTGGTAAACATTTTGAGCCTGATGTTTTTCAAACAGCTGCTGCAAAAAACCTTTATTTAGGAAATGATGTTTTAGTTACTGCTCCTACTGGAACAGGTAAAACTGCAATTGCACATTATATAATTACAAAAAACTTAAATGAAGGCGGTAGAACTTTTTATACAACTCCGTTAAAAGCTTTGAGTAACGAAAAGTTTAGAGATTTTTCAAAAACATATGGTGAAGAAAATGTCGGAATTATAACTGGCGACACAAAGATAAACACAGATGCTCCAATAATTATTATGACAACAGAAGTTTATCGTAATATGGCTGCAAACGAGATTTTTGACCCTTCGGAAGATGATTCAAGAGGAATACCACTAGGATTAAAAACTGTCATATTTGATGAATTACAATATCTAGGCGACATAGATAGAGGTGGTATTTGGGAACAATCAATTATGTTTACACCCCCAAATGTGCAAATTCTTTCCCTATCGGCAACTATCGGAAATAACATTGCAATAAATGATTGGATTGCCTCCACTAAAGGACGAGTTGGAACCGCTATTACACCTGATTCAACATATAATCCAATCAAGAAGAACGTAAAAGAAACTGTTCTTATAAATGTTCCTTCCGAAAACAGACATGTCCCTCTAAATTTCGAACTTCAAAGAATCGCCGCTGAAATGCCTAAATTAAGAGGTGGAACAAAAAAACAAAAAATTGAAGCTAAAAAAGAAGCAGCTAGAAAGTCACAGACAATCTATGCAAAACCTAACGATGCAGGATTTAAAGAATTAACAAGAAAACTTAATGAAGAAGGGAAATTACCTGCAATTTATTTTGTTTTTAGTAAAAAAGATAGTAATCATTTATTAAAATTCTTATCCACAGAAAGTGAATTACTAACAAACGAAAAAGAAAGAGAAGAAATTGCTCGAATTATAAAAGAAGAATATATTGATAAAGATATTTATTTAGGAGAAGGATTAAATACAACAGCTTTGATGAAAGGCTATGCAATACACAATGCTGGGCTTCTTCCTAATCAAAAGAAATTAATTGAAGAGCTTTTTCAGAAAAAATTGGTTAAAGTCGTTATTGCAACAGAAACTCTTTCTGCTGGTATTAACATGCCAGCTAAAACAACCGTAATTTCAAGCCCAAGAAAACCTGCTTCAAAATCAGATGGAGGTATGGACAAAAAAAGAAATCTATCTCCTAATGAATTCCACCAAATGGCAGGAAGAGCAGGACGTAGAGGGATTGACACACAAGGTTATTGTTATTCTATAACCTGCAATCAAGAACAAACAAAATTCTATCAAGAATTAATCAATTCGCCATCGAATGACTTAAATAGCAATTTAGAATTAGATTACTCGTTTATTGCAAATTATATGGCTCAATCTATTGATGAAAATGAACTAAAAGAATTACTTTCAAAATCACTATACGTCTATGACGAAACCAAAACTGTAAACAAACAAAAACTAAAAGAACTTATTGAAACATACAACATAAAAAAAGAAATTTTGAATAACGAAGGATATCTAAAAAATAATGGTGAACTGTCAACTAAAGGTAAAATGATAAAACACCTTAACGGTTATGAACAAATTCCTATTATAAATATAATTGCTGACCGAACTCTTGAAAACCTTGAACCAATGCAAATTGCAGGGATTATCGGAGGCTTAGCAAACATTGAATATAACACGAAAGGCGAATTCCCTCAAAAACCAACTGAGGTAAGACGCCAAGACGATCGGGCTTTTGTAGCTGCAGCACACAAAGCTACAAAAGCCGTTGGCAAATATGCCGAAGCAACTGAAAGCCTTTACCCAGAAAGAGAACTATACCTAAGCACAAAAGTTATGGATCACCTATACAGCTGGGCAGAGCTGAACGAAAAAAATGATAATAGCAGACAAAACTGGAAAGATTTATATGAAGGTGATTTAAAAGGTTCTATAAGAGATGAAGGAACTTTGTTCAAAGAAATCACCATGACAAGCGACCTTTTAAAACAGCTCATAGGCGTATGCGAAGTCGGAGCTAGCGTTAGCGAAAAACACCATGATTATTACATGAATTTAGCTGATAAATTACAAGCTGCGCTTGAATTAATACAAAGAGAACCAGCTGACGAAAGATTATAATAAAGAGTCTACAACTTCTCTAAAAGCACCCATGCCTGAGTCAGTTTGAGTAATTTGGATATGTGGAATCTTTTTAACCTTCTCAACAGCAGTCGGTACTGTTATTGCATATTTAGCTCTATTTAAAGAGTCAAAGTCATTTACATCGTCACCAATATAAACAAATTCTTCATCTGATAAATTATACTTTTCAATAATATTATTCAAAACATCAAGCTTATTTCTAATCCCTTGATGAACCTCTTCTACCTGAAATTTATCTTTTATAATCTCAATAGCAGAATTTGCTTCGCCTGAAATGATACCAATTTTAAAACCGTTTTTTCTTAAAAGCGAAAAAGCCATAATATCTTTAAAATTAAGTTTTCTCGTCATTTCACCCTTAGAATCAACATAAACACAATTATCGGTTACAATACCGTCAAAATCAGTTATAACCATTTTTATCGTCTTAGGCAAAACTATCATTATTTTACCCTTCTTAATTTTTCAATTATTGGCAACTCACGAGAATAGACAACTTTTTTACCATCACCTAATAGTGAAGGTACTTGTCTTATATCACGCACCATGTGGTAAAGCCCTGCCATTTCTAAACTTGCAGCCTGATCTGAACCCCAGTTTGTTCTATCAACAGTAATATGACGTTCAACAGAACAAGCGCCCAAAGCAACAGCCAAAACTGAAGGCGTAACACCTCTTTCGTGTCCTGAATATCCAACTGGGCAGCCAAATTCTTTCTTCAATTCTTCAATCGCAAGCAGGTTTGTTTCTTCTGCATTTGAGGGATATGTAGAAGTGCAGTGATATATTACTAAATTATCTTTACCCAAAACTTCTACTGCATGACGAATTTCTTCTAAAGTACTCATGCCCGTAGAAAGCAAAATTGGCTTGCCTTTTGATTTTGTATATTTTAATAAATTATCATCTGTTAAAGAAGCTGATGCTATTTTATAGCAAGGTACGTCAAACTTATCAATAAAATCAACAGATTTTTCATCCCAGCATGATGCAAACCAAATTATACCTTTTTCTTTACAATATTTATCAATTTCTTTATATTCAGCTTCTCCCAACTCTAAGCCACGTTTCAAATCACCATTAGTATTTCCAAAAACGCTTTTACGTTCTTTAGCTAATTCTTCTTGAGAATAGACAATATCAACAGTCCTTTTTTGGAACTTAACAGCATCACACCCAGTTGTAATCGCAATATCAATCATTTTTTTAGCTAAATCAACTGAACCGTTATGATTAATACCAATTTCTGCAATTATAAAACAAGGATTGCCGTCACCGATTAATTTATCAGCAATTCTAACACACTTTGTCATATTCTCTCCTCTATAATATATATGAAATTAGCCCAAATATTTTTTGTATAAAGCGAAGTCATCTGGATCTACAACGTGCTCTTCAACTGGATTTACATCTGGAACTACATCTACATCAGACATTTCTTTTTGTGAAAACAAAGAATCTATAATACCATCAGAAGTAATTTCTTCAGACACAGTATTTTCCTCAGCAGAAGGTTCATCTTTTACTTCTGGCTGAGTTGCAACAGGCTCTGTTTCAACATCTTTCAATGCTTTATGAGCTTTTGTTACAAGTTTTGAAAACCCAATTGATGGGATTTCAATTTTAGGGATTTCTATTTTAGGAATTTTTATATTCGGAATTTCTATTCTAGAATAATTTTCATTATCTGCATCTTCTTCACAAGATCCCAAATCTTTTATTAATTGTATAGCACTTGAAGAAGCACCAATTAGCATTCGTTTACCATCAAGCTCAACAACGTGAAGAGTTTTATTATTTCCTAATTGAGTAGTCGAAACAACTGATACCTGATTTTTTGCGAAATCTCCTTGTTGCCTTTTTAATGTTCTAAACCCAGCTTTTGTAAGCTTTGCATACAAAATACCTGTTAAATAAATTAGTATTACGACAAAAACCAAAGATAAAACAACTGATACCATGCTTGGTTCATGACCAATACTTTGTGTTCCTAAAACAGTTGCATCAGCTGTCCCAGAAACAGACGCTGCAACAGCAGGCTGGACTGCATAAGCCAATGGATCTGGCAAATCTGGTAATACTTCAAACATTTCAGCAGCTTTGCAAGAAAGCGCACTAATCCAACTAAAGACTCCCAAACTATATAAAATAAATTTATTCATATTTATAAATACCCTAATTTCTGCTATAATTATATCATAAAATTTTTAAATAGGTTTTTTTAGCATGCTTCTTAACATTCTTAACATTATTGATAAATTCTGCGAAGAATACGGTAACATTTTCGTTTTTGGGGTTAACATATTTATTCTATGTGTACTTATTGCTCAACTATTTTTCAGAAGAAGCAATAGAAAACGTTGGAATAAATTTAACCATTATCTTGTTGACGTTACTAAAGCTGTCGACTCTGTTAGATATGGGGATTTAACTAAAAAAATTGATGCTTTAGATATTCCTGACTCAGAAAATTTAACCGAAAGTCTTAATAGAATGATTGAATCTCTCCACGATAGAGAAGCCATGATTGACGAATTTCAACGTGATTTAATCAAACAGAATATGATTCTTGAAAGAACTGTTAATTCTCTTTCAGATGGCTTACTCATTATCGACGGTAGAGATAGAATACTTAGAGCTAACTCTGTTGTTGCGGACTGGTTTGATGTAAAAGGCAAGTCTTTAGTTGGACGAAATATAAACGATTTTATTGACATACCTAGCAAAAAACCTATAACAATTGTTAAAGATGACGAAGCTTTTTTACACACAGACTCGTCTTCTAGTTTTATAATCAACGCTGTGGAACTTAATTTGGAAGAAGAAAAAGATAGAGTCCTTATTATTGTAAAAAATATTACCAGCCAAAAAGAGCTTGAAACATTAAAAGAAGATTTTGTTGCAACATTAACACATGATTTAAAGGTTCCTATTATTGCCGAAGCAAACATGATTGAGCTTTTCTTAAATGAAAACTTTGGTCAAATCACAGAAAAACAAAAATTAGCGTTAAAAAATATGCAGGCTTCAAGTAAGGAACTCTTAGACTTAGTACAAATTGTACTTGAAACTTATAAATTACGTGATGGTAAGATGACGCTGTATCGAGAAAATATCTTGCTTAAATCATTTATAAATGAAATCATTGAAGAAATGGCTCCAATTACAAATAAAACTAAAAATACAATCAACTTTCTTTTGGAACGAGACATAAGAGTTTTCGCTGACAGATTTCAGCTTAAACGAGTTATTAAAAACTTAATCCAAAATGCCATTTCTTATGGCAAGCCTAAAACTCCAATTGATATAAAAATTGGTGAAATACCAGATTTTACAATTATAAAAGTTAAAGACCACGGTGAAGGAATTCCACAAGAACAGCTCGATAAAATATTTAACAGATATTACTCTGCTTCTAAAAAATTCCGTAAAATTGGAACTGGTCTAGGTTTATATCTTGCAAAAGAAATTGCCAAAGCGCATGATGGTGATTTAACAGTTGAAAGTAAAGAAGGAGAATATACGGAATTTTGTATTAAAATTCCAGTTAATTATGAGCGAAACACTGTTCCATACTAATTTTTTAGAACTAAAGTCAACTCCATCTAAAAGTGGTCAACCTTGGGTTTATGCTCATAGACCTAACGCTAAAGATGTGGTTGTTATACTCACCAAGCACCAAGATGAAATCTTATTTATCATAGAAGAACGTCCACCTATTCAGGCTGAAAATAGAGGGAAATATGCGATTGGATTAGTTGCTGGATTAGTTGGCGATGAAAGAATTGGTGAAAGCATAGAAGATGCTATTCGAGCTGAATTACTTGAAGAAGCAGGGCTTATAGCTTCCAAAATTGAGATAAAAGCAAAAAACATTGCAAGCTCAGCAGGATGCGTTTCTGAAACTTTTACAGTTGCAATAGCAGAAGTTCAAAGCAAAATACCTGTGCAAGAGCCAATTAGCGATGATGGAGTTATTATTGATAGAATGTGGATAAAAAAAGAAAATTTACATTCTTGGCTAAAAAGTAAAGAAGAAAAGGGGTTCGTATTAACTTCACAAGCTATAACAGCATTGTTTTATTTATATGAATAAGAGGTAAAAATGATTACAAGAAGTATTAGAGGCGCAATTACAGTTGATGAGAACACTCCTGAGGCAATCGGAAGCGCTACAATTAAACTTTTACAAGAAATGATCAAACGTAACAACATAGAACTAAGTTCTATATCTCATGCTATCTTTACACTAACCAAAGACTTGAATGCAGATTTTCCTGCTAAGTATGCAAGAATTAACCTTAAGTGGAAAGATGTTCCAATGATGTGTTTTAATGAACTAGAAGTGCCTGATTCATTAGCAAAATGTCTAAGAGTACTTATTGTAATAAATTGTAGTGAAAGCTTTGAGCCAGAATTTGTTTACCTAGAAGGCGCTGCGAATTTAAGAAAATGAAAAAAGTTTTAATTGTTGACGACATAAAAGGTTGGATAGACTATCATACACACATTGTCTCAAGCTTATTCCCTGATGTAATTATTGAGCATGCATTATCCGCAAGAGAAGGCTATGACAAGCTTTTGGAATACAATGAAAAGCCTTTTGATATAATTTTGACAGATATGCAAATGGAAAACGATTTTGAGCCTAAATATGCAGGCGAATGGTTTGTTGAACAAATAAAAACATTTAAAAATTTTGCCAAGACAAAAATTGTTATAATTTCCGCTGCATACAATGTCCGTCATATAGCAGACACACTCGGAGTTGAATGTATCCCCAAACAAACCGCCAGAAACTTTCCTGATGCATATGGAATTTTAAACGATTGATGGCAATGACTTCACTTCATAAAAAAGCTTAGAATTTTCTACAAAACTTTCAGGATTTGCACTCACATAAAACTCTTCAATTCCAATTGTTTTAGAAGTCAATAAATCTTTCTGAATCAAATCGTTTTTAATATATTCTACAAAAATTTCAGCGGGATCAATAAAGATTTCTTTAGGCGCATATTTTGATAAAGTATCCAACAAATATGGATAATGCGTACATCCCAAAATAATCTTTTCAGGTTCGAACTTGAGCATTTCTTCCATATGAGATTTTACGTCCTCATCAGAATTTATATCACTTACTCCCTCTACTATGCCTACCCAGTTTGGGCAAGCAATTTCCTTAACTTCAATTTTAGAATTATATTTCAAAATCTCAGACTTATAAGCTCCTGAGTTAACAGTACCTTGAGTCGCAAAAACGCCAACACGTTCTACATCCAATGATAAAATGACTTTTGCACAAGATTGAATAATAGGATAAATCTCAAAATCATATTCTTTTTTAACCGTTTCATAAGCTAATGCAGAAGATGTATTACAAGCAATAACAACAGCTTTAACGTTTTTTGTCTTAAAAAAACTAAGTATACTTCTTGCAAAACCTATTAGTTCTTTCTGAGTTTTATTTCCATAAGGTAAATTCTTCAGATCACCGAAATATATAAGATTTTCATTGGGCAAAGCTTTTCTAAAGCGAGAAAAAACAGATAATCCGCCTACTCCTGAATCAAAAAAACCTATTGCTGAATTATTGTCCATTTATTTCCTTCCTCTAAGGTATTCCATAATACCTTCCGCTATTGCCTTTGCTGTTTTCTGCTTTCTTGACTCTGTAATAAGTTCATTCCTTTCAGTATCATTTGACAAGAAGCCAATTTCACATAGCACAGCAGGTACTGTCGTATGATTTATAACATAAAACTTAGATTTAAACAAACCTCTATCGTTTGCCTTAACTTCCTTAGTCATATGTTTATGAATTATTTCTGCCAACTCTTTACTATAATCATGATACCAATGAGTCTCAATACCATTAGGATCATTAGAAACAGCTGAGTTTACGTGAATACTGACAAAAATTTCAGGTCCTTCATTTTCTGAAAACTCTACTCTGTCTTCTAAAGATACAAAAGTATCGTCACTTCTAACAAGTGAGACTCTATAACCTTTTGAACGCAAAATAGCATCAACACGTTGAGTAATATCAAGGGTTATATCTTTTTCATTTACACCTTCTCTAATTGCGCCATAGTCAGTTCCACCATGACCAGCATCTAGAACAATCTTGTTTTTAACAGCGCCCTTTTTTATTGGCTTTTCTGTTTTGATTTCTTCTGAATAACCTTTTGAAATAGTTATCTTTAATGCTCTAGCATCAACACTTTCCTCAACCGTCACAGTATCATTTTTACCAATTGGCATAGCTGCCCTTACACCAATTTTTGGCAAAAGAGACAGTGTAAATTGTTTATAAGCAGTATTGTTTAAAACTTTTATTAAGTCTTGTTCGTTATAGCTCTGAACATTAAACAAAAAGAAGTTCAAAGAATTATCAGCCCTAAGAATTGAATGAACAATTGGTGAAGTAAATGACAATATAAGTTCGTTTGTCTTGCTATCAATTCTGCGAACGAAAGCTTTATTTATATTTGAAACACTTGAAACCATCTCTGTATGGTTTAATTTATCTGTATTTATTAAAAATATAGATTGCATATCTTGCGAATAAATTGGAATGTATTTTTCTGCATCATCTGATGTTATCACAATACGTGCAATATTGTACTCAAATTGACCGATTTTCGCTACATCCTGACAGCTACCATCTGCACAAAGAGAGATCTCTTTGTTTCTAACACTTCTATCCAAAAAAGTATTTGGTAGATCTATAACTGCACGTTTAGGTGAATCTAAATAAAACATTTTAGAAGTGGTTAATTGCCCAAGACCACTGACCAAAAGCCCGCCATTTTTTGGAATATACTGATTAATAAAATATTTTGTTCTCAATTTCAAATTTGACGATAAATCAACTGATACAATTGAATCGTACATCCCATTATTCACATTTGACAATGTAGAATTTTCAAACGCACGTTGAATATCATCCATAACAGTTTCTGGTGCTTTGATTTGATTTGTTGAAGGAATAGAGACTTTTTGTATTGCTTGAGAGTTAGCAACTATACCTGAGTACTGAGGAGTTTGAGATTTTTCGTCGTAAATAGTATTAAAATAATCATTCTCTATGCCTAATTTTGAAATTTTTACGATAATATTTCCATCAACTTTTAAAAGCTTGATTTTTGAGCAATCAAAATCCTCCTCAAAAGTCACAACCACACGAACAATATTAGTTGGTTCAGTTTCAAATTGAGCAAGACGAATTTCTTTTATAACACTTTTCTCAAAAACTAATTGTTGCTTTCCGCCAATAAGAACAGCATCTTTTATATCAAAATAAATCCTATTTGGATTAGTCAATGGGATATATTTAATAGGTTCAGAAATTCTCTCTGGCACAGAATCTTTGGTGTTTATTACAATTAAAGCCGAAGAATCATCATAGTTCATAGACATGACTTTTATAGGTTCCACCTCCGCATATGACGGCACACATAAAACCTTAAGAAAAAATATTAATAACGTTATTAAAAAAAATAATCTCTTCATTTTTTACTTGCGTAATACCCAAATCTACTATTATTTTACCCTAAAAAACAGCAAAAAAAAAGCACCTTTCTCGAGTGCTTTGTGTACGTATTTTGAGAGTTAATTTTTTGGGGTAAAAGGGTAAATTGACATTTTCTACCCTTCACAAAATCGAAAGTTTTTAACCTATCCGTTAAGTAAACGTTCGACTTCATAAACTTTTAAGATTAAGGCTTCTGTTTGGTCCTTAAACCATACCAAAAACATTTTGATTTCATCTCTGAAACTATAACATCCAGGCCACATATTATACATATCAAATGCTCCTTATTAACCTTACAAATTTAATAACGACATTTTTTTGAAAAACTTTAATGTTTTTAGCTATTTTGTTACAAATATTTACAAATTATTCACAACAAAAAATTACCACTCTTTCTATGAAAGAGTGGTAAAACTTTTTTCTATCTGATATTAAGGTTTTATAACACCTTGTCCATTGATAAAATCATAGCCTAATGATATAACAAACGCATAAGAATGAGGTAATTCGTTGTCTTCAAAATATTTATTAAAAGCTAATGAGTTTAATAAATGTGTTTTATAAGATAACAAATCTAATTTAGCTTGTGGAGATAATTTATCTTCTTGTTTTGACACAAAGTTTTTTGAAAATTCTTCATATAAACTAGCATCAATATCTGAGAAAAATTCTTTATTCTTAACGTGACTATCTATCATTTCAATACATTCATCAGCGGATAATTTATGTGAAGCATTATACAATTTCATCTCTGCTCTTGATAATTCTGTATAATAAACATTATCTCTCCAACCATAAAAGTGCGAAATCATTTGATCTGCAATATCTCTATCTTTATTAGTTAAACCATAAAAATCCAAATAAGATTGAAAGGCTTTTTCAATATAAAAATCGTCCAAATTTCTTTGTAATTGAATCATTGCAACATTAGGACCATAGTTATCATATATTGCATCCATTGAAGATTTAACTTCTTTTGTCTCTTTACCTCTTTTGCAAGTATCTAAGAGTAATTTGTCCAATTTTTTATTTCTTACTACTTTTTCAGCAGAACTTTTCATTGCTCTTGCTTTCAGAGCTGAAGCTGCCTCGCTTGAAACAACCTCAGTTTGATTAATATTAACATTTTCATTATTTGTTCTTAAATTTGTAGCATTTGCGCCCATTACAGCTGTCGCAAGCATTGTTGTTGCTACTACTTTTCTACCAACTGGAGTTGAGAATATTGCTTTTACCATTTATATTTCTCCATTTTTCCCTAAATATTTTTTCGCCAGACTTCAAACATAATACAAAATCAAATGATAATCAATCTCTTAAACCAAATGTAAAGTAATGTAACAATTTTTTCAAAGTTTAAAATTGCCATTTTTATATATACTTTATATATTTAAGGTATTAATTTAGAGATGTAAGATTATGACAGTAGATTTTAACCAAAACATACTTCCTAAAAATTCATCCGCAGCAGGTCAAATGGCAACTGCTGAAGTAACTAATGCCTTTTTAAATAGTGTAATGACAGCACAAGAGAATGTTGTAGTACCTGAATATATAGAAGTAGAAGAAGAACACATTGAAGAAGGCGACTTAATTGAAGAAGCATACGGTAATGATTTAGTAAAAAAAGAACAAGTAGAAGAGCTTTTAAAAAAGCTTGCAGATAGCTATAAAATTGCTGACACAAAGCAACTTGAACAACTTGCAAATGATATCTTAAAAAACCATGAAACATATCAAGGCAAAACAATATATGAAATGACAGCATCTGATTGCTATAGATTATACTTAGCAATGGATAAAACGCTTGCGAAATCAGTTCAAAACGGAACTTTTGATTATGAAACAACTTTAGAAAATGTAAAAACTGAATTTGGCAATCAAATTAAAAACTCTGAAGATAACAAAAAGAGATATGAAACATTTAATAAATACAACGAAGGTTCATTTGAAGACTACTTAGCTGAAAACTATCCAAATTTATCAAGAGAAGAAGCTATTCAAAAATACACTCAGGAGCACATTTTTGAGGCTATCGAAAAAAGAATTGCTAACGGTGAAAACAAAGAAGCTGTACTTGAAGACATTAAATCTGATATTAAAACTATAATTTCAGTACTTAAAAACGATCAAGAAAAAATTGCTTTCCTAGATGTAATTAAAAACTCTGGTAGTGGTTTTATTACTGACTTAAATGAATTTTTAGTGCAAGAAATGAACACGCTAACTGCACAAGAGGAAGCAGCAAAAAAAGCTACTGACGTAGAAAACACAAAAGATATTCCTGAAGAAGATATAACAGGCAAATTTGATGTAGCAGAAAATAGCAGACGAGTAATTGAAGCTTCTGATGCGAAAGTTGCTCAAAAAGTTGCAAAACATCACGCTGAATACTACGACAAATACTGCACTGAAAATAAAGAAGCTTTAGGTAGAATTAAAGATAAACTAGCTAAAGGTGAAGAACTTACTAGCGAAGAACAAGAATTATTAAGAATACACAATCTTCACATTGATACAAATGCTGGTACTACAGTAGGTATCAACAATCACGATTTGATTAGTAAACAAGATAAAGACTATTTAACCGCTCAAATTATAAAATTATTTGAGAAAAATGGTGACATTAACGAAATTTCTCAAAAGATTGCAGAAATTGCTTTATCTAACCCTGAAGCTATCGACAATACTACATTAAAAGAATTAACAGAAAGATTAGATAAATTAACTGACGGCAAATATTCACAAATCGCAGCTGAAGTAAAGAGTAATCTTGAAACTCAAAAATTAATTTCTGGTAAAAAAGAAACTACTCAAAAGCAAGAAGATTTAGGCTTTTCAAACAAAGAAAAAGTTGATACTACAAATTTAGAAAATCGCAAAAAAGAGATTATCGCTAGAACTGAACCAGATGCAGTTCCAACTATTTCTAGACCAAGCAGAAGCGTGCTTCCTAGCTATACTCCTAGTTATAAAGAATACGTTACTAAATATGGTTCTTATAAAGGTTTTGCAGTATATGCAAAAGAAGTTGGAGTTGCAAAAGCAATAGTAGCTGCTTGCAAAAATCTAAATAACTCTGATATCACTCAAGTTAAGAAAACTGTAAAAAGACAAAATACTAACACTCAAACAAAATTAATTAAAGACAGTAGCACTAGCTCAATTAACTTATTACTCTCTTGGGTTAGGGAAGATGCTATTAAAAAGCTTGAAGGCACAATTTTAAGAACAAGCCTTGCTACAAAAGCTTTAAAAGTAAAAAATGAAGAAATCGAAAAACAACAAGCATAAAAAAAGGTGGCTAAAACCACCTTTTTTTTATTATAAAACTTCCATTGCTGGTTCGTTTTCTCTTGCTTCTGGTATCTCGGTTACCTCTGGTAATTCAATTGGCTTTTGAGTTTCGCTAATCTCAACCTCTTTGTCTTCAGCTATTGCAACTTTCTTATTGTATTTTGCAATCGCTGGGTCTGGATTGTTTTTAAAATGCTGATAATCTTGCATAATAACATTTACGAAACGTTTTGTTTCTCTGAAAGGAGGGATTGTTCCACCGTATTTTTTTACATTTCCTGGCCCCGCATTGTATGCTGCAAGCGCAAGCTCAGTTGAGCCAAACATATTATACATCATTTTATAATATGTTAACCCTGCTTTAATATTTTCATTTAAATAATAAGGGTTATAGCCAATCTTTTTCGCAGTTGATGGTAATACTTGGAACACTCCAACTGCACCATACGGGCTTTTAATTTCGTGTTTGAAACCAGATTCCTTTTTAGCGATGCTTAAAGCTAAAGCAGGATCAACACCCATTTCCATAGAGTGCTTCACTATGCTTTCTTTAATAACATCTTCAGGAATGCCAGCCTGTGCGTTCACTGTCAATGATACCAATGCAATAGCTATTAAAACTATCTTTTTAATCATCGAAATCCTCGTTGTTTTTGTAAATTGGATTCTGCAAATTATTTCAAAAAATCCTCCCTACGGTTTCGCTATGTTCTCGCTTGGATCCTATCAAGACGTCTTTCCTAAATTTTTGCAAATACTGTTTTTTTTAACAAACTCGCTCAAACTTGTTAGGCGACTATTCCTGTTATTCCCCTCGCTCCGGCTTGGATAAATAATTATACAGAAATTGTATTACCAAAATTATAGTTCAAACAAAAAGAAATTTCAACTTTGTAAAGCAATTTTAGCTCAGTTGACTAATTATACAACTTTAAAACAACGATTAATCAATTGACGCTGTTCTGATTTAAAGTCCAATTCGCTTACAAATAATTGTGCAACTTTATCAATTTGCATGACATTAAATAAAGTAAAAATATCAGAAGGAATATTAAATATTCCAATCGATTTCTCTGCACAAATTTCTTTTACGGTATTTATAAAATCAATCGAACATTCTTCTACATAATTCAAATCAATAGCAACCATTCGTTCTTCTTTCATTATATTTCGCTTAATACGGTTGGATTCATATTGATTTAATTTCGCATGAAGAGGGGCAAATATGCAAAATTTTTCGTTTTCTCTTATTTCCATATTTCTATCATAATCTTTGTTCAAGGAAATTTTAATTACCATAAATTATAAACTTTCTACAACCAAAGTTTGATTATTTTTTCAAAATAAATTGTAAACATTTATTAAAAATATCTTTAATAAATAGCAAATAAATTTTTCAGGGGGTTTGAAACAAAAAAAAGGAATATTAATATGAACAACACGATTAACACTGTCAACCCAGCTTTATCATTTAAAGCTACACTAAAAACCAACATCAAATCTGGAGCTATGCCAGAAATTGCTGATGAATTTGCAAAAATAACAAAGAATGTTAAAGGTACATTAGTTTTTGACTACGCATCAAGCGAAGTAAAATCTTCTGGCCTAAAAGAATTTGTCTATAACGGCATAAGTTATGTTACTAGGAAAGCAAATAAATATGTCAACCCAGCTGCAGAAAGCTTAAGCAAAAAAGAGATAAAAGCTGCTGCAAAACAATTTGCTGATGTATTAAGCGCTTTAAAAATTGAAGAATCATTCGTTAAAAAAATAAATCCTCACGAAACTAAAATTAATGAATTAGAGAAACAAGTTAGAATTGAAACTGCTAAAAAGAAAAAAGCTGAAAAGTACGAACTACTTGGTTTAACAGATATCTACAAAAGAAATATCAATTCTTTAAATACTTCAATCAAAAAAGAAGAAGCTATCATTGAAAAAAACAGACCTACTTGGTATCAGACAATGATTGATAAATTAGAAAAATACAAAGATCATGAACTTTTAGATGATTACGTCGATTTTATAAAAATGGACTACACTGCATAAGCTTAGCCTGCAGTTAGTGAGAATATTTCGTAGATTTCCTCATCGCTTAGTTCAGTAATAATCTTTTCACCTTCGTATACAGCAAGGTCTGCAAGCTCTTTTTTTGATTTAAGCATTTCATCAATCTTTTCTTCAAAAGTGCCTAGAGTAATCATTCTATGTACCATTACGTTTTTATCTTGTCCGATACGATAAGTACGGTCAGTTGCTTGATCTTCTACAGCAGGGTTCCACCATAAATCGTAATGGATAACATTTGTTGCACTCGTCAAGTTCAAACCTGTACCACCAGCTTTAAGAGAAAGAATCATGACTTTTCTTTCAGGATTATTTTGGAAATCTTCAATCAATGCCTCACGTTGTGGAACTGTTAAAGAGCCATGGAAAAATGATGGTTCTGTTTTACATTCATCAGCTATAATTTGAGTTAAAATATCACCCATTTCTTTATATTGAGTGAATATAAGTGTTTTTTCGCCATTATCAATAATATTTTGAACCAAATCAACGCATTTTTCAGCTTTGCCTGACAATTCTTTAGACATACCACCTGATTTTAAGAATTGATAAGGATGGTTGCAGATTTGTTTTAATGCAGTAATAAGCTTGAAGATATTTCCTCTTCTATTTACGCCTGTAAATCCGCTAATTTTTTCCATCATTTCATTTAACGTTTTTTCATAAAGAATAGCTTGAGATTTTGCTAGATAGCAATAATCATTCATAACCATTTTTTCAGGAAGGTCTGAAATTACGTTCTTATCGGTTTTTAATCTTCTTAAAACAAATGGTGAGACGGAAAGTTTTAGTTTTGACGCTCTTGTTTTTTCTTTAAACCTTTCGATAGGTATAGCATAACTTTTTTGAAATTCTTTTAAAGAACCTAAATAACCTTTATTAATGAAGTCAAAGATACTCCAAAGCTCAGTTAGCCTGTTTTCGACAGGTGTACCAGTCATTGCAATTTTAATATCTGATTTTAGAGATTTAATAGCTAAAGTTTGAGCCGTATCAGGGTTTTTGATATTTTGGGCTTCGTCAACAACTATCATTCCCCAAGTATGATTTTTCATTTCTTCAACATCAATTCTCATAATTGCATAGGTCGTAAGAATAACATCAAAATTTGTATCAAGTTTCCTGTCCAAACCATGATAAGTTGTAACTTTTAGGTTTGGTGAAAACATTTGTAATTCTTTCATCCAATTACCCATAAGGGTTGTTGGACAAACAACAAGCACAGGATGTTTTAGCTTCTTTTCTTCTTTAAGTTTAAGTATCAAGCTTATAACTTGTATAGTTTTACCTAAACCCATATCATCTGCCATACAACAGCCAAAACCTTTTGAGATATTTGTCCAGAGCCATTTTAAACCAGTCATCTGATAAGGTCTAAGCTCACCTTTCAAATCAGCTGGATTTTCAACCTCAACAGGTTTTGCAAAGTCTTTGATAACATTTGCATACGCATCATCATAGTTGAAGTCATAGTTTTGTAATTGACCAGACATAGATGCGTGGATTAATTCCAAACGTGTCATTTTCTTGTGATTTGCATTTACTATTTGTTCATAAAGCTTTTTGCCTTCAGATTTATCAACAAGAATATATTTGCCATTATATTGAATTAGTCCGTCATTAGACTCATTAATAAGCTTGTTAAATTCTTCTAATGAAATTTTTTCATCGCCTAATGCAACTTCATAAGAGAAATCTAAAATATCATCTAAAGAAATTGCACTACTTGAGACTGTATTAAAGATATTCATCAAATCATCACTTCTAGATGCTTTGACTTTCGCATTGATTGAAGCTCTAGGAATAATAATATTTGTTAATTCTTCTGGCAAAATCACTTCAATTTGCGCTTTTTGCAAATAATAAGCAGTCTGAGCAATAATTTTATATACTTCATTAAGGTTAAGCTCTAAAGATAGTTTTTCTTCATCTTCAAAAAGAGTCTCTAATTCAGGCATATAACGAAGTGCATAGTTAAGCTGTTTTTCACAAATTTTACCAATATCATCGGTATCTAAATCCCAAATTTTATCTTCTGTATAAAGCTGGTCAATAAGTATGGTCTCACCATTATTGCGGTTTTTGATATGAACTTTTAATTCAAACTTGTCATCACTAAGTTTATTAACCTTGAAGAACGGAATTAAATCATATTTGCCCAAATACAATTCGTCAAACCACTGCGCAAAGTTTTCAGCGAGATCTTTACCTTTCATTAAGCTTCTTTGCTCAAGATCTTTAAGCATATAATGTCCGGATTTAATATCCTTAAATCTATAAGCTTTTATACCTAAAAACTTGTATACAAGATAGTTTAAATACTCTCTAATAAAGTTTTCAACAAAGTCTTTTGGCTTTTCGCCTTCAATGAATAAATCTTCTGGAAGATTTTTTTCTAATTCGTTAATAATTCTTGCAGATTCTTTGTTTGAAACAATAGGTTCATAGACTATCCTAAAGCAATCACCACCAGTACTTTGTCTACGTTTTACAGTTGGAACAAAGTACAATTTTTCAATCAATTTCATTGCAAAGTGGGTAAGTTTGTTAAAATAAGCAAAACTTTGTGTTAAAGATGCAAAATCAACTAATTCTCCAAATCCTCCGAAATAATCAAGAACTAAATCCAAAGGCATTTCATAACCGATTTTTCCATTCAATTCTTTTGGAGTAAATCTAAACATTGAACCTTTAGATTTTAGATAGAATTGAAAATTATTTGTCGGTGTAACAAAGAAACTAAGCTTGCCATTGCGATTTATCAAATAAAAATCTGTGTTTCTGACAGGTGAGTTTGGACTTAAAAATATACCTTCAAACTCATCTTCAACAAGTTGATAGATTAAGCTCAAAGTATAGCGAAAGTCTTTATTTTTAAACCCATTTGGATTTTCGCTTAAGTTGAAGAAAAATTCATCAACGTTATTCTTTTTTAATGATAAATCAATATCTAAAGCTTTTGTTTCTTCTGTCATTTTTTCTCTCTTTTTAAAAAGGTGGAGCAAGCTCCACCCTACAGTAATACCTTACTTAATTAAAGATTCGCAATCCATTTCCTTAGGCTGTTCAATTCCCATAAGCTGAAGAACAGTTGGAGCGACGTTACATAATGCACCGTCTTCTTTAAGTTCTAAACCTTTAGGGCCATTAATTACAACAAAAGGAACTTCGTTTGTTGTATGCGCAGTCTGTGGTTTATTAGTCTCCTCATCAACCATTGTCTCAGCGTTACCATGGTCAGCTGTAAGTAGCATTGTAATTCCATATTCTTTACATTTATCAGCAATTTTTCCAACACATTCATCAACTACTTTACAAGCCTTTGTAGCAGCTGGAATGTCACCTGTATGGCCAACCATATCTGGGTTAGCGAAGTTTACTAAAATAAATCCGTAATCTTTGTTTTCAATAGCACCAAGAACTTTTTCACAAACTTCAGGAGCGCTCATTTCAGGTTGCAAATCATAAGTAGCAACTTTAGGAGATGCTACTAAAACTCTTGTCTCATGTGGTTTTGGTTCATCAATACCTCCATTAAAGAAGAATGTTACGTGAGCATATTTTTCAGTCTCAGCGGTTCTGAATTGGTTTACTCCATTAGCTTCTAAGACATCACCTAAAATATTTGTTAATTGAGTTTTAGGGAAAGCTACTGGAAATGTGAAAGTAGCTTCATAGCTTGTCATTGTACAATAATAAATATTTTTTAGCACTTTCTTTCTTTCAAAACCGTCGAAATCTGCAAAGTTGATGGCTTTAGTAATTTCTCTAGCTCTGTCAGGACGATAGTTGAAGAAAATAATAGCATCATTATCGTGAATTCTACTTGCATTTACCCCCTCTTTGCCGCCAATAGCAGTTGGAAGTACAAACTCATCAGTTTCACCTTTATCATAAGATGCTTTAACACCTGCGCAAGCTGAAGCAGCTCTTTCTCCTTCACCTAAAAGCAAGCAGTTATAGCCTTTTTCTACTCTATCCCAACGATTGTCTCTGTCCATAATATAGTATCTACCAATTACAGAAGCTACTGGAGGTAGATTATATTTTGCTAATTCTTTTTCTACTACTTCTAAGTATTCACAAGCACTTGCTGGAGGAGTATCACGTCCATCAAGAAATGCGTGAACATAAACTTTAGTTAAACCCTCTTTAGCTGCAAGTTGAATTAAAGCTAATAAGTGGTCTAAAGATGAGTGGACACCGCCAGTTGATACAAGACCATAAATGTGTAAAGCTGAATTATTCTTTTTAGCATGAGCAATTGCTTCTAAGAATTTTTCGTTAGTGAAGAAATCGCCATCTTTAATCGCTTTATTGATTTTTGATAAATCTTGGTAAACAATTCTACCAGCACCAAGGTTTAAGTGTCCGACTTCACTATTACCCATTTGACCTTCTGGAAGTCCAACGTGCATACCATCAGCGTGGATTCTAGTTGAAACTTCGTCTTTAATAAGACGTGGAACATTCACAGGCTGAGCAAGTTTTGTCGCATCATATTTTTCAGAACCTTTTGAAATTCCCCAACCGTCCATTATACATAATAAAACTCTGTTCATTTTATCTCCCTCGAAACTATACTTTTAACTTGAATAGTTTATGATAAAAACAGACCAAAGTCAATGCCAGCACTATTGAAAAGTATAGAAAGAAACTAGCTTCCCACCGTAGTTTTTTTCTTTAATAAGTGTAAAACCTTCAATACTAAGTGGTTCTGAGTGCTCTGTGATAATAATTGTACCCTGTAGGTCGGCTTTACTAAGCCGACTAAAGACTTCATTATAGACACCGCTATAATATGGTGGATCTATATAAATAACATCAAACTTTCTATCTAACTTTTCTAACAATTTTAAGCTGTCACCAATTTTAAGATTTGGGGTCAAATTTAATGTTGCATAATTTTTTTTCAAAACTTGCGCAACTTTTGGATTTTTTTCAAAAACAACAACTTCTTCAAATCCCCTTGATAAGGCTTCTAGCCCTATAACACCAGAGCCTCCAAATAAATCAAAAAAACATTTACCTTCAAAATCACCAATTAAAGAAAAAAGAGTATTAAAAACTCCTTGTCTTACTTTTGACAAAGTCGGACGAGTTATTTTTTCATCGGGAGCTAAGACTTTTCGCCCCTTATATTTTCCTCCAGTTATAATCATTAGTTGAGTTCCAGCTTTTCAATTTTTATTTTAAAGACGCTTTCAATATCAATCCCATTAAGAATACCTGTAATCAAGTCTTCTGGTTTAAATTTTGGGCCAATATTTGGAACTAAGCCAAGAATACTTACATTTGTATATTCTTCAATAATTCTAGTTGTTGCAGTTAGCAATTGTTTAGAGCATCCATCCATAATATTATTCAAAACAACGCCTCTGACTTCTATACCTTTATCAAGAGCTGTATAAATTGAAGTCAAAGTGTTATTAATCGTATTTTCTTTTGGTGATATTACAAATAAAGTCGGAAGCTGAAGTCTTCTAATCATATCAACTGCTTGCACTGAAGGCGCAAGTGGACTTAATAGACCTCTGTCGCCATCTACAATTGTACAGTCTGAAACAGTTGTAATTGATTGAAAATCTGTCTGTATTTGATCAATATCAATATATTTATTTTCAGCTTCTGCTGCAACTAGCGGCTCTGAATCCGTTTTAAACAAATATGAAAAACTCGCTCCAACATATGGGTCAATTGATTTTATAAAAGTTAAATCAGGTGATTGCATAAAACCATTTATTTCTATTCCTGCTGTTTGGTATGGTTTATAAACGCTTGTTTTGTACCCCAAACTTTGCATTGTTGCTGCAATACCAGCACTTATAAAAGTTTTGCCGTCATACTTATCAATTGATGTAATGTAAAGATTTTGCATAGTTAAATATTAACATCTAAGATAAATATAGTAAAGATTTTATATAATTTGATGTATTAATTATTTTAGTTTTGTACTTTTTTCTTCTTTATTTGCGAGCCAAAGTTTTCATAAAACTTTCAAGCTTAAAGTTAATATTTCAAATTAAAATATTTACCCCAAAAAGAGACCAAAAAAAGAAGAAATGACGCCATTGTTTTCTACGTCTTCGCTTTGCTCAGCCGTTCTTCTTTGTTTGGCTTCGCCAAATCTCTTTATGCTCGCTATTGTGCTACGCACACGCTCGCAAATTGCCGAGCACTGTTTGAGCGAAGCGAGTTTGCGAGGCTAATATAGGTTGGACGTAGTCCAAAATAAAAAAACTCAGCCGAACGAAGTGAGGATGATGAGAACTTTTGCGTGGTTTCTTTTTCTTTGGGTGCGTTTCTTTTTCTTTGCCTCGCAAATAAAGAAAAAGAAATGCACAAATTAAAAAAATATTATTTAATACATCAAATTATATATTTTGATGCTCGGATATTATCATTGGATGGGTGGCATAACGGTAAAAAATAAGGTCAGGTTTGTGGATTAAACCTGACCATGATATGGAATTATATATTATGTTACAACTTATTTAACTTTTACTTTTGGCACAACTGACATACCTGGAATGATTGAATATTCTTCAGGGTCAATCTTTTCTGTAAATGTAATTTTTACAGGAATTCTTTGAACAATTTTTACAAAAGATCCAACTGCATTTTCTGGTGGAAACAAGCTTGCTTTTGCACCAGAGCTTCTTTGTATAGAATCTACTTCGCCTTTGAAAACCTTATTTCCGTAAGTATCAATTTTAATATCAACAGGTTGACCTTTTTTCATATGTTCAAGCTGAGTTTCTTTAAAATTAGCCACAACCCAAACATTATTAGGTACGATTACAAATAATGGAGAACCTGGCTGAACCATCATACCAACTTCCACTTTCTTGTTTGAAACAGTTCCGTCAATTGGAGCAATAATATCAGTATATTCCAATGCTAATTCTGCAGCTCGTTTTTGAGCTTTCAAAACATTCAAATCTGCATCTGCAACCTTAGCAGCCTTAGATGGGTCTTTTGAAAAAATAGCTTGTTCAGCAGATGTTTGTTGAGCTTGAATTCTTTCTAAATTAGTAATCGCTTTATCTAAAGTTTGTTTAGATACTGCACCGGCATTGTATAAATTTTGATATCTTTCAACATCTTTCTGTGCAAGTTCGATTTCTGAATTTGCAGCATTAAGGTTTGCGTGAGCATTTTGTTGATTTAATAATGCTCTTTCATAAGCTGCTTTTGCTTGATCTAATCTTACTTGATAATCTACTTTATCAATTACAGCGACAACATCACCAGCTTTAACTTCTTGGTTATCTTCAACAAGAACTTTTACAATTTGACCAGATACTTTTGGTGATACAGAAACTGTTGTTGTCTCTACATAAGCATCATCAGTTGACTGATATTTCATTGCATCAAATACAAAAAAACCACCTATAACAATAGCAGTTATTGCACCTAGCATTACCCAATAACGTTTTGTATGTAATTTATTTTCTTCTTTTACTTCGCTCATTTTCTTTTCCTTCTAAATACCTATATCTATTGTGTCTTCTAAAATTTCTCTCAAATCTCTTAATAGCTCGCCTACTTTTTCTAAATCAGTATTTGCAATTTTTTCTTCCACAATCTTATGATGTGGAGTTAATTTTGCATAAGTCTCGTTATAAACCTTTTTACCTTCTTCAGTAATTTTAACTATTTTTACAGGTCTATTATTTTTTACCGCCAAATCTCTTTTTATTAAGCCCTTTGCTTCAAGTGAATCTAATAATTTACCTGTATTTGCTCTATCTTTCAAAATTAATTTAGCTAAGTCCCTTTGACAAAGTTCTTCATTAGCAGAAACAGTGTCTAATGTTGAAAATTCTTCAATCGTTAAACCTACACCCAACTTACCAAAAAGCTGGATACCTAACATCTTTGTATATCTTGCAGTTAGCTCAATTTGATAAAATATAGTATCTGTAAAATGTTTGTTTGTACCAATCATAACTTCCCCAATTTTGTCAATCCTCTGATTGAAGTATGTTGTTTTAACAACATGTTGCATTTGCAACATATTTATGTTAACATTGTTATTGTAAAAAATCAAGTACTTGGAGAAGATTAGAATTATGAAGAGATTTTTAACATTAGCTATAATAGCATCACTTGCGATGTCTTACACAGTTCCAGTTATGGCTATACAAGAAAATAATGACAATAAAACAAAAACTAAAGTTGAAAAAATCAGACCAACTGCCAACAAATTTGATTATATTAATTTAGATTGGTGGAACGGGTTTAACGATAAGCTGATGACTGGCTACATTGTTAAAGCTATTGAAAATAATAAAGATTTAAAAATGGCAACTTTGACAATCGATGAATTTTATCAAAATGTCGTTGCACAAAGAGCCTCTCAATTACCTACTATTAACGCAGGTTTCTTACCTGGATATTCCGATATAGGCGCAGGACCAGCAGATTCGTACGCATTTCCTATCATGGCAAGCTATGAATTAGATATTTATGGTAAAAATAGCAACAAGACCGATTCTGTTAGAAAGCTTTGGGAGTCTTCTATTTTGGATGAAAGAGCAGCATATATCTCCATAGCCTCTGCAGTCGGTAGTACATATATAAATATTGTTAAACTTGACGCCTTAATTGATAGCCAAGAGGTTATTGTTAAATTAAGAAAAGAAATTTACGAAATGATGGAAATTTCTAACGCAGAAGGATTAGCTTCAACATCTGATTTAGTCAAAGCTAATCAAGCTTATATCGCAGGCGTTACAGATTTGACTGATATGAAGAAAAACAGAACAAAATTACTTCATCAATTAGCAGTTTTAACAGGCGATAGCCCTAACAACATTGAAGAATACGCAAGAATTGATTATAAAGAGCTTGCTTTCAACGGAGTTATCCCAGAAACTGTTGCATCAGAAATCATTATGCAAAGACCAGATTATTTAAAAGCTGAAAAAATGCTTGAAAAAGCTGGTATTGATGTTAAAGCTGCACGCAAAGAATGTTTGCCAGCCATCAACCTTGGAGGGCTAATATTCTTTAACGCACAAAACATTGGCAGTCTCTTTACAACATCTAACGCTCTTTGGGGCTTAGGCGGTGGTTTATTACACCCAATTTTTGCTGGTGGAAAAATTAAAGCAAACCTAAAAGCTAAAAAAGTTGCATATGAAAGAAGTCTAAAAAACTATGAAAAAGTTAACCTAACATCGATGCAAGAAGTTAACGATACATTAGTTTCAGTCAACATGGATAAGGAAAAATTAACAAAACAAAAAGAGATACAAACTCTTGAACAAAAAGATTTTGAGCTAACAAAATTAAAATACCAAGAAGGTGTAATTGCTAAACTTGATTTAAATCAAAAAGAAGAAAACCTTTTAAGCGTTAACCAAATGGTTATGGCTTCTGAATTTGATTGCATGGTTGATTACATCAGCTATTATAAAGCAGTTGGCGCAAAAGCATAAATTAACATATACACTATTTCTAAACAACACACTAAGCGAGTTCAAATAGGACTCGCTTTTTAACTAGCTCTGCGCATTAAATCTGATAATTTAACATCTTTATTTTTTATTGAAACTTCAGGCTTAGGAGCCACTACCGGTTCTTTAAATTGAGAAAGTCCTATTTTCTGAGGTTCTTTCTCAAAGAATAAAAATTTTTGTAAAATATTTAAAAATTTTTCCATATTACTGTTCCTTACTGATATTATACACTAAAACGTCATCTTGTACATATTGAAACTCATTCAGAATTAAAAAACATTATGCCTTGTGATAAAATAATGTCATAGGAAAATTAGGTGAAAAATTTGAACACAGGTTTTTATAAAGATTTAGATACAAATTTTCAGGAAGCTTGCGAGATGTCTGAAAAAGACTTTTCGCACAATGAACTTATTGAACTCTTAAAAAACGGAAATATTCCTCAGAAACAAATTGCAGCGCTTAAATTAGATTGTATTAATAATGCAAATGATGCAAAGCTTCTCATGGACAATTTAACTGGCTGCGATGGCAAAATTAGGGAAGCAGTTGCGCTTAAAATAAACAACCTGCTTAGAAAAGACAAAGAGTTGGCTTCTTTTTTCAACCAACCTCTAACTTTTGCAAATGCAACAATTGATATAAATGCAAACATATGCCGTTTAATTGTTGAAACTGTTGAAATTTTAATACAAGACCAAAATTTTGCTAATCAATATTTAGAGCAAATTTTACTTTTCATATCAGAAGCTTTTAAAGAACTTGATAGCTTTATTTTTAGAGATAAAAAATATGTTATTAACAAGCAACTTTTTAAATTATATTGGTGCTTAGAGGCGTTAAAGCTCTTTACTAATAACATTGAAAAAGCGACTTTATACAAAATCCTTCTAAGAGCAAGCAAAGAAAAAGAATACACAATCAGAGAAAAGGTGGCACAAATCCTAGTTCTTTGCGAAACAAAAGAATTTGACGAATTAAAGAAAACACTGAAAGATGATGAAAACTACTACGTCCGTGAAGTTTTTCGTCAACATTAAATCATCAAAGCTTCTTCAATCAAATCCATATGACCATCTTGTAAGAATTTAGCAAAATCTCTTGTATCAACTTGAGCAGCAACTATTGACATAAATTCAGCAGGTAATTGCTCAAGCATCTGTATCATAGATTCTTTTTCTAACATAATCATCGGTTTAACCATTTCAGGTTTCATCAATTTATTAAGCATTTCAACATAACTAGTATGTTTGAATAAAGTTAAATAGTCTGGTTTAGTTTTTGTAAGTTGGAATGTTAATTGTCTTTGAACATCAGGATCAATAGCACCCATAAATTTACGGAACTTATCTTCTGGCATGCTTTCAATGCTTCTAAACAATTCAGCAGTATTTGTTTGGTCAGAAGGTTTACCTGTAACTCCTTCAACAAACTGTTTCATTACTTCAGGAGGTAATGATTTTAATTGCTCCATTACATCATATCTTTCAAGATCTTTATTACCAAAGAAACCTGCTAAATCTTCCTCTGAAAACATCATAACAATCTGTTCTAAAGAAAAAGCTTCTCTAACAACACTTACTAGTTCTTCAATATCAACTTCCATTAGCATTGATAATAATTTTTCTTGAGTAAAGAAATATAGACCCATTACTAAGTCATTTTTATTCAATAAAGGTAAAACTTCCATTCTATCTCTATCATTCATATGGTGAATTAATCTATATTTATTTTCAACATTTGTTAATTCAAAAAGTTTGATAAGTTTTTCTGGTGAGTGATAATAATCTTTAGCATATGCTAAAGCTGAAAAATTACCACGTTCAGCTTCTTTTTCAATAATTTCATCAACAGAAGATAAGCCATATTCACGAATCATCCTAGAAGATGTGATGTGCATCCTCTCTGCGAATAATTTCATATTTGCATCTATTACAATTGCCATAAGCTCTCCTGAAAATGTTTCTTATATATATAAAGTATATTCTTATTAAATAATTGCCTTTTTTGTGAAGAATTGTAAAGACGAATTTAAATGTGTTATAATTATATATATGAAGAGATTTATTTTTATTATTCTAGCATTATTTTTATTTTTAATAAATACATCCGTAGACGCAGCTCAAACTTTTGTGAAGAAAGACCTAAAAGTTGTTGCCCAAGACGGGTTTAATATCAGCGCAACTTTGACTTATCCGAAAGTAAAAGGTCAAAAGGAGTTCCCAACTGTTGTATTACTACACTCACTAGGTTACAACTCTCAGTGGTGGGAAAATATTCCTAAAAACTTCATAGAGAAAGGATTTGCTGTTATAACCATTGACCTTAGAGGACACGGTGAAAGCATCTACAACTCAAGACTTACAAAGCTTTCTTGGAAAAATTTAAAAAATTCAGGTTTTGCAAAATACCCTACAGATGTAGTCTCTGTTATAGAAGAGATAGAAAAAGAAAACCCTTCTAAACAATTCTTCAACAAATGGGCTATTGTAGGAGCTGATATAGGCGCAAGTACAGGCGTTTTAGCTGCCGATAAACTAAAATCTAATCCAGAAATTATAGTTATGATTTCACCTATCGTCAAAACAAGAGGTCTATACATCCCTGTTAGTATTGCACATTTAGATGGTACAGATTTTCTAGTAATTAGTGGTACAGATGATTCAGACTCAAAAGAAGCAGCAGATTACTTGAGAAAATTTGCACAAAATCAATTTGTTACATTTACATCTGAATCAAAATCTACTGGTATGTTAATGCTTAAAAACGACCCTGGACTCACCAATTTCATAACAGAATGGGTTAGTGAATACTTGAATTAGATTTGCGCACCTTCATTTTTTAATTTTTTAAGCGCTTTTTGAGAGCTTTCGTATTTCTGACACAATTTAAGTACAAATTCAATTGCCAATTTGTCTTGTTTAATAGCATCCTTTAGCTTATATATTTCGCTTAATTGCAATTTAGAAATTTCTTCGTCGCTGGAATTATATAAATATTTATTCAATAGGTCTTGAGCTTCTCTATCAATACCACTAATTCCGTGCTTGTAGGCATACCAATTGTAAAAATTATATATAAAATAATATGAATTTAATTCGCCTTTTGATAAAACAAACATCTCTTTTGTTTCAAATTTAAAACCTTGATTTGTCAAAAGAGCCAAAGCTAAAGCAGGGAAACCTTTTTGTGGATAAACAAACCCCGCATTTTCGCCTAACATATTCAAAGTTTTTTCTTTTTCAATGTAAAAGACTTCTGTTCCTTGCATTTTTATATAATTCAAAATATTATTTGGATCAAAATTCGCAGACTTGAGAATCTGTATCAAATCATCTTCCATTTTCATTCTCTCATCTTCTGCAATAGAATCTAAATCAAGCAAGCAACCGCTTGAGAAAAATCTTTTACGTTTAGAATTATTTTTTGCACCTAAAGTTTTACCAAGACTTTTGGTAATCATTTTTTCTTGCAATGATAAAATATGATAAATAAAATTTTTAAATAAATTCATAATCCAATTATTACACTATTTTCTAAAAGTAACAAGTTTTATGCTTGTTTTTCATTCAAGTTTTCGAAAGCTTCTTCAGCTTTTTTAGTTGCATAATAGCAATTTAAGATTTCACCATCTAACTTAGCGATTGTAGCGTCTTTTGCCCATTCAAGAGGCTTATCTAAATCTGTACCGCAACCTTTTATGATATCAAACTGTCTTGCAACATTTTGTTGTTTATAGTCCTTTTCAACAACTGTTTCATTTGTAATATCCATATTGGCAATAGCTTCAACTAAGGCTTCTTTTTTACCATGATCTGCAGCATACTCAATGTAGCCGTCTGTTTTTCCAGCTACTTTTATATATGTTTCAAAATCATTTGATTTTGTAATATATACCTCAGTATTATTATTTTCAATTTTTCTAGATCTATATAGTTTTCTGGCTTTATTTGCATTTGAACTATTCACAAAAACTTTACGTTTCTTTTTATTAGCAGTAAGTTCTTCTGGCGCAGAGGCAACCTGAGTCTCTAATGCATCTTCTTTAAGAGAAACCGATTTAGACTTTGCTGTTTTTACATTATCTTCTGAGCTAATTTCAGCTTTTCCTTTTAACTGTTTTTCTTCAACTTGAGATTCAATAATTTTCTTTTTATTAGCTGAAGTTTTATAACCCGTCTTATATTTTTTATTACTTACTATTTCTGAATATTTGCCCTCTGTAACATCATCTAACAATTTAGTAAACTTTTCGACAGGCATATTTACAAATTTTTCAGGATTTTCAGCGACCATATCTGCTACTACATCTAAAACATCGGAATCTATTCCTAGTTTTTTCGCAGTATCTAATATAGAAGCAACAGTTTGCGAAGCCTCATCTGGAGTATAATCACAATTCTGAGGAATACCAGCTACAGCACCGGCATTTTGAGCAACTATAGTATTTTGATACCTAACAAATAAAGCTTGTTCTGCATCAGTAAGTTTAACACCTCTTGCTTTTTTATCAAGAATTCCATTAATTTCTTGACAGTGGCAACTCATAAATTGTTCTGCATTCGATGACGCTGTTTTTAATGCTTGAGTAGCATCTTCCTTACTCATATTTGAATATGCTGTGTAATAGAAGTTTTCAGCATTATCCATTGTTCTATTTAAAGCGTCCTTTCTTGTTGTATCAATTTCTACATAGGCGCTTTTTGCAACAGCTTGCCTTGCCTTAATATCTAATCCGCAGCTATTAACCAAAATCTCAACCAATTTAGCCTTGCTATCAGAGCCCATTTCGTCAATCGCCGCAGTCATCAATTCTTTTTCTTTTGTAGTCTGAAATTTATTCACAAAATATACAAATTGTTTTACTGCTCGTTCATATCTTCTTTGTTTTTTAGGATTTGAAGCATCACTTAAATCACCAATAAATTCTTTATTAACGTATTCTCTAACTTTAAGTTTGAATTCTTCGTCACTTAATGAGCTTAATTTGGTATTCTTATCAATAATCCCTGCATCAACAAGTTCTTCTTGTAAAGTTTTTTCAGTTGTTAAATCATTCCATTTTTGTCCAACCCAAGTTGCATCAACTTGCTCACGATTATACTGTTCTTTTGCACATTTAATAATGTCATCAATATCTTGACCATCACGATCTTTCCAAAAAGCTTTCCAATCTCTATGTAAAGTAGCTTCAATAGAAGACATCAACAATTCTTTTTCTTTTTTACTCAAAGATTCAACAGGCTTACCACAAATTTGTTCTAAGAATTTCTTTTCTTTAAGAAGTTCCATATCCATCCTGTATTCCGCACATATAGAATCCAATTGTGCATACATTGCAATACGTTCATTTTTATTAGTAATTTTTGTTTTATCTACATTGCCTTCATTATTTAAAGCGCTATTAAAAAGCTGTATATCTGATTTCGCATTATTATCTGCGAAATTAGTATTTCCACTTAATTCCGTGCCCAAAACCCTATCAATAAATTTCAATAGTTTTATAGCCATAATAATCCTCTTAAATAGATAAAGTTTTTCTCCGATAAAAAATTGCTTTTTTATAAAAATTTAAATTTACATTTGTTAACAAAAACAAAAGAAGGGCAGTTTGAGTAAACTCAAACTGCCCTTAAAATATAGTTTTGTAATTAAGAATTAATCAATAAGCTTGCGCCAATTACACCTGCATTATTTCCTAATTGAGCAGGTACAATTTCTACAGCTTCTTTTTGAATAGTCATTGCTCTTTTAGCAATTGTTTCTTTTATTGGGTCAAATAAGATATCACCAGCAGCTGCAACACCACCACCGATAATAATTTTTTCTGGGTTTAGTAAGTTAACTACAGAAGTTAATCCCATACCAATATATTCACCCATAATTCTGAAAATTTGTTTAGCAACAGGGTCGCCTTCTTGAGCAGCTACTGAAACTACATAAGGAGTAATCTCAGGATTAGCAAGTTCTCTATAACGAGTAGATTTACCACCTTTAATATATTCCTCTGCCATAGCAACAATGCTTGGACCTGAAGCATAAGCTTCTAAACAGCCTCTGTCGCCACAGCCACAAAGTGGTCCACCTTCCATATTAAGCTTGATATGACCTAATTCACCTGCTGCGTTTGAAGCACCACGAACAAGTTTGCCATTAATTACAAGACCTGAGCCAATGCCTGTTCCAACAGTAATACACACCATGTTTTGACAACCAACACCTGCACCGTAGTTTAATTCGCCTAAAGCTGCTGTTCTTACGTCGTTATCAACACGAGTAGGAATGCCAAATTCTTTTTCCATAATTTCAGCTATAGGAACATTTACCCAACCAGGGATATTTGGAGCAAGTCTTACAATACCTTTTTGACAATCGATTTGTCCAGGGAAACCAAATCCCATACCTTCTATATCTTTTGCTTCTAATTTAGTTTCTTTTAAAAGTTCACGAATAGCATCTTTCATGCTATTTACTGTATATTCATAACCCATTTCTGCACGAGTTGGGATTGAATTTGAATAAATAATTTTACCTTCGTCACTGACTAAAGCGATTTTAACGTTAGTACCGCCTACGTCCACACCTATTCTTTGTGCCATAATCTCTCCTTCCAAGTTATAATAAATACACTTTTATAATAGCACAAAAGAAATATATGAACATTTATGATAAACTTATTTTATGAGATATAAATGGCTAAACAAAGAGGGAAATAATAAACTTATTCTATTCTTCAACGGTTGGGGAATGGATGAAGGTGTTGTTAAGCACCTTGATTGTGAAGCTTATGATATTTTGATGTTTTATGATTACAATACGCTAGATACGGATTTTGACTGGGATTTATTAAACATTTACTCTGAAAAAAATCTCATTGCTTGGTCAATGGGAGTGATGGTTTGTAGTTGTTTAGCCCCCTCCCTAACCCTCCCCCTCGGAGAGGGGTTAAGAGTTGCAATAAATGGAACACTTAAGCCGATTGATGAAGAATACGGTATTCATCCGAAGATTTATGATTTAACGATTAAGGGGTTTAATGAAAAAGGTAGAGATAGATTTATTGATTCAATGTTTTATGGAGAATCAATCCCTCACCCTATCCCTCTCCCTAAGGAGAGGGAAATATGTGAACAACATTCTGAGCTAATTGCATTAAAAGAAATTTGTAATTCAATACAACCCCTCACCCGTCACTCTGTGACACCCTCTCCCGCAAGGGGCGAGGGGATGGAACCGATGTCTTCTGAGTTTTCTACGTGCGTAGCACCTCCCGCAAGGGGCGAGGGGATGGTGCTTTATAATAAAGTATTCATCAGCAACAACGATAAAATTATTCCGACAAAATCTCAAATTGCTTTTTGGGAAATCGAACCTAACTTAGAAGGCGGTCATTGTCCGTTTTTCCAGTTCAAGAAATGGAGTGAGCTATTATGATTAATAAAGAATTAGTTCACGACCGTTTTGCAAAAAATCTAGATAACTATAATGAGAATGCTAAAATTCAAAAACGCATGGCTGAAAGACTTTTAACGTTCGTTAAAAATCGTTCGCCTAAAAAAGTTTTAGAAATAGGATGCGGAACAGGTTTTTTAACAAAACAAATCAATGAGAATCTTAAATTTGAAAGCTATAGAGCAATTGATATTGTAGAAGAATGTAAAACTTACATCCAAGAAATCAGCCAAAATATAATATTTACCCCCGCTGATATTGAAAATTTTTTAAATGAGAATAATGAAACTTTTGACCTAATTATCTCAAACGCATCTTTGCAATGGGTAGAAGATTTTGAAGGCGTAATTAATTCTTTAAAAAACAGATTAAACCCAAATGGAGAACTTGTTTTTTCAACTTTTGGAAACGAAAATTTCAGAGAAATTTATCATGTTATCGGGACAACTCTAAAATATTATTCATTAAACGAATTAAATAAGATGTTCCCAAAATCAAATATTTACCCCGAAATTCATATAATGGCTTTTGATAGTCCTAAAGAGGTTTTAAAGCATTTGCAACTAACAGGTGTAAATGGTGTTGAAAGCCAGAGATGGACAAAAAAAGATTTAATCAAATTTGAAAACGGATACAAAAACCTTTGCAATCGCAGACCAACGCTTACTTACAATCCTGTTTATATAAGAATTACAAAGTAAATTTTATGCCCAGTTGGGGAATATCTTAGATTTAATCAGAGGGGTAGTATTAAATTAACCTATGAGAGAAAAATGGAAAATTTAGAAGAACCTTGTAAAAATTTTGAACTAAATTCATTGGATTTAGAAACCTTATTCAGATTTTGTCCTGATGGAATCGTGTGCAAAGATAATAATTTAGACTATGTTGTTGCTAATAATAGTTACATAGAAACTTTTTCTTCTAATAATTTTAATTCTATTATAGGCAAAAAGATTAACCCATATATTTCTACTAACATAATGAAACTCATCCACGATGCTGATAGAGAAGTTATGACAAGCAACAGTCCAATAAACTATGTGCTCACTTTAGAAAATGGTACAATGCTTAACGTTACTACATTCCCAATTGTTTATAACAATACTTTTAACGGCTTAATCTCTATAATTAAAGATATTACACAAGAAGAAGCTTTAAAAGAAGATTTTGTTAATAAACATTTTGAATACATTAATACTGAACGAAATCTTCAGAAACAACGAGAAACCTTTGTCGCATCAATTGGACACGATTTAAAAAATCCAACACTGGCTCAAATTAGAGGATTAGAATTATTCTTAAAAGGTGATTTTGGAAGCATAAATGAAGAACAAAGAGAAATTATTGAAATGGTTCTTGACTCCTGTCGTTATATGAACGGAATGTTATCGTCACTTCTTGCAACATATAGAAACCAAGGAGGAGTTGTCAAGCTTAATTTTGAAGAATTTTCATTTATAAAGCTTATCAATGAATGTGTCTCAGAAATGGTTTATGTTGCAAAAGATAAGGGAGTAAATATAATTATTAAAGATACGCTTAAAAATGACATTATCCAGGCTGATAGAGTACAAATCAAGCGTGTAATTATGAATTTACTTTCAAATGGAATTAAGTATGCATATAAAGAAACAGACTTGGTTCTAACTATTAATAATAAAAACAACGAGTTCAGCTTTGAATTCAAAAACCAAAGTCCATATATACCTGAAGAAAAACAAAAAAGCATTTTTGCACAATATGTTTCTTATGCATCAATTCACAAAGAGCTCGGCATAGGATTAGGACTTTATGCATCTCAAAAAATAATAGAAGGCCACCAAGGTCAAATTTACGTCAACAGCTACAAAGATGACACAAACATCTTTGGCTTCAGAATCCCAAAAATACAAGAAAAAGGGTTTATCAAAGAAATTTGCTTCTAAGCTTTAACAGCATTTTCTTTAATAATTTCCATTAATTTGTTAACCATTCTATCTTCATATTGACGAGCTGTATCACAATCAGTTGCTTCAAAACGCAATGTAAATACTGGCTCAGTATTGCTTTGACGAATTAGTGCAAAACCGCCTTGTTCAAAGACAATTCTCATACCATCAAGAGTGATTATATCCTTGATTTTTGACCCGAAGAATGTTGGATCTTTTGATACAACTTGTTCAAAAGTTTCTAAAGTAACTTTTTTCAAAGAATTTGGACAAGACAATCTAACTTCGCTTGAACAATACATTTTTTTGAAAGGTTCTAACATATCTGAGATTTTAAACTCTTTGTTATATCTTTTCTTCTCTGCAAGAATTTCGATAATTCTGCAACCTGCATAAACAGCATCGTCAAAGCCATAATATCTATCTTTAAAGAATGTATGACCACTCATTTCACCTGCCAAAACAGCTCCGACTTCTTTCATTTTTGATTTGATATAACCATGGCCCGTTTTGCACATTACAGAAATACCGCCCAGCTCATCAATAGTATCGTATAAAACTTGTGAGCATTTTACTTCAGAGACAACAAATGGCTTAATTCCTTTTGCATTATATTCTTTAATAATATCTTGTGCGTAAATTAGCAACAACTTATCACCTGTCATTGAATTACCTTCTGAATCAATAACACCTATTCTATCGCTATCACCATCAAAAGCGATACCTAAATCAGCACCATTTGCTACAACTGCACGTTTGATATCTGTCAAAGTCTTTTCATCACTTGGGTTAGGGTGGTGATGTGGAAATCTTCCATCAGGCATTGAATAAAGCTCGATAACCTCACAGCCCATAGCTCTATATAATCTTGGAGCAACAACGCCACCTGTTGCATTTGCACTATCTACAACAATTTTTAAACCTTCACCAATTCTACCAAAGTTCTTTGTCATCTCTGCAATATAATCAGGAATGATGTCGTATTCTTTATAAATTCCACTTGGAGAAGCTGGCATGTTCATTGTGTAGACTTCTTCTGTCAAAGCTTTTACTTCTTTTATTTGCTCTTCATTCAAAGAAGATTTTGCGTAAGTCATTTTCATACCGTTATATTGGCTTGGGTTATGACTTGCAGTAATAATCATTGCTCCTGTAACAGGTGCATAATTAGTAATTTGAGGCGGAACGCCTACTACTTCTGAATAATAACCGATAGGAGTTGGAGCAAGACCTAAGTCAACAACATTTGCGCCTGTTGATAAAATACCTTCAACAAGAGATTTTGACAAAGCAGGAGAATGCAAACGTGCATCACGACAAACTGTTATCCAGATTTCAGAATTTTCTTTGCCTGTTTGCTTAGCAAGATATTTTACAAAACCACGTCCTGTATAATAGAACAATTCTTCTGTAATATCTTCGCCGTAAATTCCACGAATATCATTTTTGCCAAATGCTGATAAATTTAACATAATTAAATCCCTTCCTTCATTCCCTCTCCTCGGAGAAGGACTAGGGTGAGAGTTTTCCCACCGATTGTTTATTTTTGCGATAAGCCGAAGTCTACCCTACTTTTTCCTTCATTCCCTCCTCTCGGGGGAGGGCTAGGGTGGGGGCTTTCCCCAGAACAGCTATCGTAATATAATAATACCATGGTGAAAAAAGATTGTAAAAACAGTATTTGCGGATTGTACTTCGTACTTCCAGCTCTAATCGGAACATTTATTTTTATCATAATTCCGATTTTCTGCTCGTTTGCATTGAGCTTTACAGAGTGGGATTTATTAAACGAAATTAAATTTGTTGGGATAGATAATTACAAAGCTGTTTTGACAGAACCTATCTTCACTCAAATTCTTATTAACACTTTAGTTTATGCAATCTCTGTAACTGTTTTTGCAGTAATTATTCCGCTAATATTAGCATCTATAATAAATTCCAAAATCAGAGGCTCAGAGTGGTTCAAGACAATTTATTTTATACCTTTTATTACTCCTGCAGTAGTTATCGCAATCGTTTGGTCTTGGATTTTCGACCCAAATATTGGAGGGGTAAATTTATTATTCAAAACACATTTGGAATGGCTTTTTGATACACGACTTGCCATGCCAGTGCTAATTTTCGTATCAATTTGGAAGTTGATTGGATATAATATTGTGCTTTTCTTAACAGGTTTTGCAACTATTCCGAGTAATCTTTTTGAAGCCGCAAAAATTGACGGAGCAGATGAAGGTAAATGTTTTTGGCATATTACACTTCCGCTATTAAAACCCACAACGTATTTTGTAACTCTTGTCACTGCAATCTCGTCATTTCAAGTGTTTGATTTAATTTATGTAATGACAGAAGGCGGACCAAAAGATAGCACAAATGTGATTGTATATTCAATTTATAAATACGCATTTGAATATTTTGACATCGGCAAATCCTGTGCAATGGCGTATATTTTGTTTGTGGTTATACTCGCCCTTGCGATGTTGCAGAGAAAAATGAAGGGAAGGTACGATTGCCATAATAACAGGCAATATAATCGCCAATAAAGTTAGAAACACTTAATCTTTATTAAAAGATTAAGTGTTTCTAATAGTAATATTATTCTCTAATAAAAAGCAAATTAGTCAATAGAATATTGGGCATTTTCAATATTAATAAGTTCTTCAAAAAATACCACTTTTATTTTTTATAGAAAATTTGATATTAAAAATATTAAGTTGCGTATGTTTTTGATTTTTTATAATCTTACAACCTGGAAATATTTTTATTACTGAATCACATAATAAATAACTCTTTCGTTCCAATACTTTTATTCCTTCTATTCTCACTTTATGGTTAATCCAAACGTTAATAAATCTTTCGATCAGATAGGCAGGTGTTCTTTGAGTCGAATATTCAGCATATTGCGTCCAGTCTGATATTTCATCCATTTTGTTTAATAATTTCCAACGTATCTTCAAGCTTTTTTGAGGTTATTTTTGCTTGCATTCTTTTACGAAGTTCTTTGATTTCCAATGTTTTCGCTCTTTGTTCATCATGAGTCAAGATTGCACCATACCAATCGTATGGAAAAATATCTACAAACAAATGAGGGCATTTTTTATGCATAACTTTTAAATAACATTGACAGGGATTTTTAAGACTCTTGCAATATTCAACATATATATCAGGATTGCGAGTATATTTTTCAAAAGCCACAATAATTTTTTCATAATCTTCACGCAACATTCCTGTGTCAATATCATCATCCCAAGGTATAAAGCCTTTATGACGAACTGCGCCAAGCAAAGTTCCAAAATCTATCCAATATTTTAATCCTGCTTGTTTGCAGACATAATCCATCTCTTTAAGCAAAGCTAAATTTGCAAGTTGGATATCTCTTACTTGGCCTTCTGCAGGAGGTAATGTTGTTATATCAATATTGTTTTTCTTGTAATAATAATATGGGCTTTGTTTCTTTTTTATCGCATATTCAAGTTTTGGAAATTTTATTTTTATACCAAAAACCCTTGCAATATAGTGAGTCTCGCCATAGTTTTGAACTGAAAAAATATTTAGCAAAGTATTTCTCAAGTTCCTCAACTTATTATCCATTTCTATACTAACCTTTTTCAAAACAAAATTTTTATAAAACAATCAACTACTTTATAATTCCTTTAATATTTTATATATTAAAACTATTGTGTCAATAGTTTTAATATATAGTGTATTAAGTTT
>JAZNBJ010000043.1:0-7039 GCA_045586965.1 Candidatus Gastranaerophilaceae bacterium
TTTGGTGATAAACAAATTAAGTCAACTTACTTAATCACTGCACCTGATTTTGTTTCTTGCTCAGCTCACGCTTATATCGGCAAATATGACTTACTTAAAGGTATTAAAGAAGGTGGTACATTCCTTCTTAACTCACCTTGGTCAAAAGAAGAAGCATTCTCTCACTTAACAAGAGATATGCAAGAAACTATCATCAACAAAAAGATTAAATTCTACAATGTTGATGCTGAAAAATTAGTTAAAGAACAACCAGGTCTTCGTGGTAAAGGTGCTAACACAGTTATGATGGTTGCATACTTCAAAGTATCAGGCATCATTCCATTTGAACAAGCATACGAAGGCATGAAAGAAATGACAATCAAAACCTTTAAGAAAAAAGGTGATGACGTTGTTAATATGAACTTAGCTCTTATTGATGCAGCTATCAACGCAACAGAAGAAGTTGTTATCCCAGCTTCACTTGATGGCGTTGCTCATGCTGATATGGTTGAATTCTTACCAGCAGATGCTGATAAATTCGCTAAATCAATCATTGAACCATCAATGAGACAAAAAGGTGATGATATCCCTGTTTCAGCTATGTCAGTTGATGGTGTAATCCCAACTGGTACAGCTAAATTAGAAAAACGTGGTATCGCTCCTCGTGTTCCAAAATGGAATTCTGAAACTTGCGCACAATGTGGTGTTTGCGCATCAGCATGTCCACACGCAGCTATCAGAACTAAATTAGTTGAACCAGCTGACGCTGAAAAAGCTCCAGCAAGCTTCACTATGGTTGATGCTAAGCCAAACGATCATGGTGAAAAATTCAAAGTTCAAGTTTATTGCGACGATTGTACAGGTTGCGGTGTTTGTCTTGACCAATGTCCGATGAACAAAATTCCTGGCAAAGAAGCTTTAACTTGGTCAACTATTGAAGCTGAAAAAGAAGCTGGTGAGAAAGAAAACGAAGTATTCTTTAATGAATTACCAGATAACGTAATGGGTAAAAACACAACTAAAACTATTAAAGGTGCTATGTTAAGAACTCCTCTATTCGAGTTCTCAGGCGCTTGTGCTGGTTGTGGTGAAACTCCTTATGTTAAATTAGTTTCTCAATTGTTTGGCGAAAACGCAATCGTTGCGAACGCAACAGGTTGTTCATCAATCTACTCTGGTACTTTCCCTACAATTCCTTATACAACTAATAAGGATGGTAGAGGTCCAGCTTGGGCTAACTCATTATTTGAAGATAACGCTGAGTTTGGTTTCGGTATGAGATTAGCAGTAGACCAAAACAGAGATACTTTAAAAACTTATGTAGAAAAAGTTTTAGCTTGTGCTGAAGCTCCTGCTGATTTAAAAGAAGCTTTAGAAGGTGCTATGGCTCACTTCGATAACTCTAAAACAGAAGAAGCAGTTGCTGCTCAAAACAAAGCTAAAGAAGTTCTTGCTAAATACGCTGATAAAGATTGTGCTGATTTAGCTAAGATAAGAGAACTTCAAGACTACTTTACAGATAAGTCTGTATGGATTATAGGTGGTGATGGTTGGGCTAACGATATCGGTTACGGTGGTATCGACCACGTACTTGCTCAAGGTCAAAACGTTAACATCTTAGTTCTTGATACAGAAGTTTACTCAAACACAGGTGGTCAAGCTTCTAAATCAACACCTACAGGTGCTGTTGCGAAGTTTGCTACAGGTGGTAAACGTACTTACAAGAAAAACATGGGCTTAATGAGCATGTCTTATGGTTATGTATACGTTGCATCAGTTGCTCTTGGTGCTGATAGAATGCAAACTCTTAAAGCATTCCAAGAAGCTGAAGCATATAACGGACCATCAATCATATTTGCTTACGCTCCATGTATTGCTCACGGTATTGATATGTCTAAAACTCAGACAGAACAAAAACGTGCTGTTGAAGCTGGTTACTTCCCATTATACAGATACAATCCTGATAATGAAGTACCATTCACTTGGGATGCTAAAGATCCTAAAGGAAGCTACCAAGACTTCATCAGATCTGAAGGTAGATATAAATCATTGCTTAAAACAAACCCAGAAGCAGCTGAGGATTTATATCAACAAGCAGAAAAAGATGCAACTCAAAGAATGTCTGTTTACAAGGCAGTTGGCGAGTTGATGAGATAATTTAAAATAGTTATTTCAAACTTAAAAAGCGCTTCGAAATAATTCGAGGCGCTTTTTGATTTATAAATTGTTAAAAAAGAAAAAAATTTATTTACCCTAAAAACCCTTTGTTGTATAATAATCATGCTTTTGAGAAATAATAATCAGCTTTTCGGCTGATAAGAAAGGAAGAGATCAATGAAAAAATCAATCAAAGATTTAGGTGAAATTAGAGGAAAAAAAGCGTTGGTTCGTGTTGACGTAAACGTTCCTTTGGATGAAAACAAAAATGTAACTGACGATACTCGTATTCAAGCTATCGTTCCTACAGTTAATGAATTAAAATCAAAAGGTGCTAAAGTTATTCTTATGGCTCACTTGGGTAGACCAAAAGGAGAAAAAAATCCTGAGTTTACTCTTGCGCCTGTTGCAAAATATATGTCAAAAGTTTTTGGCGAAGAAATCGTATTTATTCCATCAGTAGAAGAAGCTCCAGCTTATGTTGAAAAACTAGCTGATGGTCAAATCGCTTTGTTAGAAAATATTCGTTATTACAAAGCTGAAGAAGCTAAAGATGATGATATGACTTTTGCAGAAGAATTAGCAAAATTAGGTGATTTTTATGTTAATGATGCTTTTGGTGCAGCTCACAGAAATCACACTTCTACTGCTAAATTAGCTAAATTAGTTAAACCTGCTGTTTCAGGTTTATTGATGGAAAAAGAATTAAGATGCTTATCGCAAGCTCTTGATAACCCTGTAAGACCTTTCACAGCTGTTGTAGGTGGTGCAAAAGTTTCATCTAAAATTGGTGTTTTAGAAAATTTAATCGACAAAGTTGATAACCTAATTATCGGTGGCGGTATGGCTTATACTTTTGTAAAAGCTAATGGCGGTAAAATCGGTAATTCAATTTGTGAAGATGATCAAATTGAAGTAGCAAAAGCTATTGAAGCTAAAGCTGCCGCTAAAGGTGTTAAATTAGTTATGGCTACAGATGTTTTAGTTACTGATGATTTCTCAGGAAACGGAACAAACAAATTTGTTGCTATTAACGAAATTCCAGATGGCTTTGAAGGCGTTGATGCTGGTCTTGAATCAAGAAAAGCATTTGCTGAAGTTCTTAAATCTTCAAAAACTATCTTGATGAACGGACCTGTTGGTGCATTCGAAAACCCTGCATTTGCAGAAGGTACAAAAGCTGTTCTAGCAGCTATTGTTGAAGCTACTAAAAACGGTGCAGTTTCAGTTATTGGTGGTGGTGATTCAGTTTCTGCTGCTAAAAAATTCTGCAAAGCTGAAGATTTCACTCACGTTTCAACAGGTGGTGGTGCTTCTCTTGAATTTATTGAAGGTAAAGTGCTTCCAGGTGTTGCAGCTCTTGATGATAAATAATCGGAGAAAACAGAAATGTAAAAAGCGGTTGGAAAATATTTCAACCGCTTTTTTATTTTAAATAGATTTAATTTGTTTTTTTATGAATGCATATAAGCAACGGCTGCATTCATTGCTTCCATATTTCTTTGTAATTCAGCTTGTTCAGCAGCTTGTGCCGCAGCTTTTTCTTTACGCTTTTTATCTAATTTGTTTGTAATAAAGATGTTCAAGTTAGGGATACCAAGTCCAAGAACAAGACCTGAGAATAAGTATCCAGCCCATTGAGCTTTATTTAGGGTTCCTAAACGTTTTTTAGCAATTTTTCTTGCTTCTGGTGATAAAGTCTCAAGATCTTTTAGCAAGTCTTTGAAGGTTTTAGAAACTTGCTTACCATCTTTAAGTTTAGTTAGAGGAATATTTGTTCCTGCTAAAGATTCAAGAACAACTTCGTCTCTTGTTTTTAATTTCGCTTTGAATGCACGCTTAATATTTTTCCATATTCCTTTAACATTTCTTTCAGTAGTGTTAAGAACAGTATGCTCAGGATCATCTAATGCTGTAGCAGTAATTTTATTAACAATGTCACCTAATACAAGCCAGCTTAAGAAGCCTAAAGTATCTTTTGTCAAAGATTCTCTAAGTTCGTCTTTATCACGAGTAGCTAAAATTCTTGAAATAATTGTTAGGCCATATACACCTTTTAGTTGTTCAATTGTAGGGAAGAATCCTTTGAATGCCATTTTGTCCATAAATTTACCTGGAGCATTCTTAAGAGTTAATAAAACTAATCCCCAGAAAGTCGCAGCTGAGCCAGCTTTAAGAAGCTTGAAATTTGTGCTTTTATCTTTTTCACGTCCTTCAACGCCAACAAAGCCGTCAGTTCCTGTTTTCTTTTTAGTTAAATAAACGTTTAGTGGCTGTATAGACATACCAACTGCTGAACCTATAGCAAAACCTGCAAGAGCTTTGTTTTTGCTAAATTTATTTTGTGCTTTAACAAATGTATTTTCTGCAATTTCTTTACCATCAGCAATTTGTTTTTCGAAAGCTTCTTTAACTTTAGGTTTATTAAACGCTTCTGATATTTTATAAAAATCTTCAAGGAAAGTTTTTAATGTAGATTTACTTTGAACTGTTCCATCAGCAGATCTCAAAACATATTCTGATTCTGTACCAGTAGCTTGTATAAGTTTATTAATAACAACTGTTAAAGAGTTTTCAGATTTTGAATTTTTCCATTTGCCAAAATCTAATTTTTTATCTAAAATCATGTTATCTAAAGTTTTAGCAACGTCATCAATAGTATTTTTCAAATTAGGGTGTGACAAATTTATATAACCATCAGCTTCTGCTAAAGTAGAAGAAGGGTTATATGCTTTCATATTTTTTAAAGTTTCTGTTATGTAATCAATTTGACGCTTATTTTCTTTTAATTGTGTAACTTTATTTTCAGCTAAAATATCAACAGTTTCTTTAGCTGCCATAATTTTATTAGCTTTTACATCATATTCTCTACCAATTCCTGATAGAGCTGCAATAGCAGCACCAGCAGCACCACCATAAACACCAATAAGAGCATGGTTAAGCGTACCAGAAGCTTCACGACGTCCTGTTTCTAAACCTGCAGCAGGGCCACGTTTTACCAAATCTGTCCCTGTTCTAGGCACAACCATAAAACCAAAATCGACTGCCGTAGCGCCGATAGCTTGGTTTGTTGCCAAGCATCTAAGAAAAGCATCTGCAGCTTTAAATTGAGGTTGCTTCTTTTGCAACTGCTCATTGTTTTGATTTTGTTTTAATTGTTGAACTTGTTGTACTTTCATTATATATAACCTTTGCTATTTATCTTATTTTTTATTTTACACAGTCGCTTTAACGGATTTTAATTCTTCCGTGTTTTTATCCCTTTGGTTCGTCGACGAATTCATTTCGGCTTGTTTTAAAGCTTCGGAGTGTTTTTTTCTAGTTTTACTTCTAGTCCAAATTGGAATAACTAAACCGAGCAATATTAATGATACACCGATGTTAGCTATTTGGCAAGCCGAACGTAAATTAACAGCACGTTTGATTTCTTTTGCAATTTGTTGTTCTTGTTTAACGGTTGGAGTAGCTCCATTCAATGCTTCTTTTGTTTTGCTTATAACTTCTTCTGAAGATTTTATTTGTACATCTTTAACCCAATGCCAGAATTTTTTGAAGATATTTGCATCTTTTTCAATTGGATTTGTATCGTTAAGAAGCATTACTCCAGTCTTTTTCTCAATTGCAGTTGCTGCAGCTTTACCAGCATAATCGCCTAAGAAATATAAGCTTAAGAATGTTGCAATATCTCTTGTTGTAGCTTCTGCCAATTCGTTTTTGTCGTCTGCGGCAGCCATACGAGAAGCAAATGTAGTTGTAGAAATTATTCTAGCTTGATCCATTGTTGGGAAAATACCTTTGAATTGGAACATGTTCCAGCTAGGCATTTTCATCATTGAAGCAAGACCAACAGTTAACATTGAACCAATTGAGATGAATTTTTGTTTCAATAAACCTTCTTTTGATTTTTGTTTAACTTCTTCATTCTGTTCTTTACCGAAATCATCATAGATTGGTGCACCTTTTACACCAGAAGTTTTCTCTGTTATCCAACGGTTGATGTATTGCATAGAAGCAGCTAAAGGTAATACTATTAGCATACCAATAGTACTTTTTGAATTAACAAGTTTTATACCTTTTTTAGCATATTCTTCGATAGGAATGTTAGAAGTTTTGCTATATTCTTTGAAGAATTTTATAGAATCTTGTAAAAGTGTTCTTATAGTAGAAGCTTTGACTTCTTTGCCACCTTTTACTGTTATATTTTCATAAACGTGAGTTTTTTCAGCAATTTTTTGAGCAATTTTTTCAACTTCTTTTTTAAGACTTGTACCTTTTTCATTTTTAAAATCTTTATTTACAAGTGCTTTTAATTCATCAGCATATCTTTCTAATTCAGCTTCTGATAAGACATTTTTGAATAGAACTTTGTTTTTTCCATGTGTTCCTTCTGAGTTAGCAAGAATTTCTTTTAGCGAATCCCTAATTTTATCTTCTGCATTAGAATTTTTATAAATATCGGTAGCTCTTTCTATTAATTGGCTATCAGCCCAACATCCGGACAAGTTAGCTCCTTTAGGCATGATAAAATTATTTAAAACTTTTGCAACTCCAAGAGTTATAACGCTTGGAATAAGGCAATTTACGATTAGTCCTGAAGATTCTCTTCTTAAAGCTTCAAATCCTGCAAACCAGTTTGTCATTGATTCAACAAAGGTTCTTGGCAAGATTGCAGAAAACATATCAATAACTGCAACGTTAATCATAGGGTTCTTTTCACAAGCTTGAACACCTAATAAGATTGCATCAAGAGCCCCACCTTTGAAGTTTGGATTTTGAGTTTCCATACTTTTTTTAGGGACACTATTATATTTGCTATTTAGATTTCTGTCTTCTACACTTATCTTGCTAATCATAACTATTTCTTCTAATGCAATACATTGATTATATCAACATATATATATAA
>JAZNBJ010000044.1:0-13949 GCA_045586965.1 Candidatus Gastranaerophilaceae bacterium
GGGGAAGAATTGTTCCCTCCCCAACTTGGGGGGGGGAAAAGTAACAACTTTCCACTTTCCATTAAAAAAAGCCCCGAAGGGCTTTTTTTTTAATATCTAGCTAAATATCTATCAAGTTCCCATTGAGAAACATAGGTCCTAAACGAATCCCATTCGATTTCTTTTGCCGTTACAAATTCATCTACAATATGTGTGCCAAGTGCGGTTTTAGCTATCAACGAGTTTTTCATATAGCCCAAAGCTTCTTCTAAGCTACCTGGTAGCGCTTCAATTCTGAATTTTTTTCTTTCTTTTTCTGAAAGTTTGTAAATATTAGCTTCAACTGGTTTTGGCGGTTCGATTTTGTTTCTTACCCCATCAAGGCAAGCTGCAAGGATTGTCGCAAATGCCAAGTATGGGTTACAAGATGGATCTGGTGAGCGTAGTTCAACTCTTGTTGAATTACCACGTTTTGCAGGTACTCTTAGAAGTGCGCTTCTATTTGCAAGTGACCAAGCCATATAAACCGGTGCTTCATATCCAGGAACCAAGCGTTTGTAGCTGTTAACAGTTGGGTTTAAAATTGCTGTAATAGATTTGATATGTTTTAGCATGCCTCCAATTGCGTATCTCGCTGTATCAGATAGTTGGTATTCGCCTTTTTTGTCATAAAAAGCATTTTTGCCATCTTTTGAAAGTGAAATATTGCAGTGCATACCTGAGCCGTTCATTCCATAAACAGGTTTTGGCATAAATGTTGCGTGTAATCCATATTGAGCCGCAATAGCTTTTACTGCGATACGGAAAGTTACAACATTATCTGCTGCTGTTAGGATATCAGAGTATTTAAAATCTATTTCGTGTTGGCCGTCTGCGCCTTCGTGGTGAGATGCTTCGATATCAAAGTCCATTTCTTGAAGTGTGCTGACAATATCTGAACGAACTGTTTCACCCAAATCGTCTGGGCCAACATCATAATATCCAGCTTTGTCGTGTGTTTTTGTTGTGATTACGTCGTCTTCGTCTTTTTCAAACAAGAAGAACTCTGCTTCTGGGCCAATATTCATAGATAAGCCAAGCTTTTTAGCTTCTGCCATAAGGCGTTTTAAATTGCATCTTGGGCAACCTTCAAAAGGAGTGCCATCTGCGTTATAAATATCACAAATAAGTCTTGCAGAGTTTTTGCCATCACGTTCTTGCCAAGGTAAAATTTGGAAAGTGTTTTTGTCTGGATAGAAAAACATATCTGATGTTTCAATGTTTCTAAATCCTTTGATTGAAGATCCATCAAGCATAATATCGTTGTTTAAGACTCTATCTATGTGTTCTGATGGAACTGCAAGGTTTTTTACTTGGCCATTTATGTCTACAAATTGAAGTTTTATAAATTGAACGTCGTATTCTTTAATTAGACGTTTAATATCTTCGTCGCTATAGTTTGCGCCATTCATTGGCATGTGTTTGAATTCCATTGATGCCTCCATTCTTATTCTACTTATAGTTTAAAAATATATTATTTTGACAAAAAGGTCAATAAGTTTATAATTAGCTATATGAAAAAGTTTATAGACTCTGTTTTAGATTTGATTTATCGAAAAAAATGTTATTTTTGTAGGAGTTCAAAACACTCTTTAAAAATGTGTGATGATTGCTACGAAAAGTTAGAGTTTTCCGATTTCAAAGCTAATAGAATTATTGATGGTGTGGATGTCTTTTGTGCTGGAGTTTATACGAAGGAGCTTCAAAAACTGATTAGAGGACTGAAATATCATAGGCAAAAAGATTTGGCTTATTATCAAGCAAAGTTTATGTATGATTATTTTAAGTCTTTAGATGTTTTGAAAAACAAAAATTTTGAGCTTGTTGCTGTGCCTTTGCATTCAAATAGGGTTAAGAAAAGAAAATATAATCATATGGAATTGGTATGTGAAGATTTTTCAAAGCTGAGCGGGTTTGAGTGTAATTTTGATTTAATAAAAAGGATTAAAGATACAAAGCCGCAGTATAAGCTCTCAAGACTTGAGCGTTTGAAAAACCTTGATAAGGCTTTTGAGGTTGATAAAAATGCATATTTAGGCAAAACGGTTTTGATTATGGATGATATCTGCACAACAGGATCTACCTTTGAAGAAATGATTAAAACTCTTCAAGAAGCTGGAATTAATGATATTGTGTGTTTTGCAACTTCTACACCATAGATTGTTGAGCCCTATGCGTTTGCTTCGAATCTTTTACCCGTTTTATTAACAATTGCGATTGATGCTTGTGAGTTTAAGAAATTCAAAGCGCCCATAAATGTTGATTTATTTTGTAAGCTCTTTTGAGCATCATCCATTGTTGATGAGATTGCGCTTCTTGTGATTTCTTCGTTTTTTGTTGTTGTATTAAGCTTGATTTGTGATGCTATATAAGATGCTTGTTGGGTTGCAAATCCAAAATTGTCATATTTTTCATCACTTTTTTCTAAAGTAACTGTCTCTGGTTCAGTTTCAACAATTGGCTCTGTTTGAGCTGGTTCGCTATTTGTTGCGAAAGGGTTTTTTGTTGTAGTGAATGAGCTTCTTGCAATTTCCATTAGCTCATTTTGAAAATTATCTACATAAGAATTTTGAACTTCTTGAGTCATTGCTTCAGCACGAGCACGAGCTCTGTTGAATATCATTTCTTTAAGAGCTTCTGCTTCTTGTCTATTTACTGTTGTGTGTGTGCTAAATGTGTTCATGGTAAGTTCTTTCTTCTTATATAAATAAAGTATAGTTTATTAAGAAAATTGACAAAATATGTAAAAAATATATACTTTTGTTACATAACTTTACAATTCGTCTTCTTTCAAGCATGGGCATGCTTTACTTTGTATGTTTGAAAAAAAAGAATTTGTTAAATTTGTTTTGTAAAGTCCCAATATGTAAAGTTTAGTTAGTATTATTTGTGTTTTTAATTTTTTTAATGTATAATGAAATTGCTATTTATATTTCGGCTAGTGTAAAATCTTAACAGGAAGGATTAACCGACCTGTTTTCTTTTTCCCTTTTTTGCATTAGCATTGATTTTTACCCTATTAATGTAACGATATGTAACAATATTTCTTAAAACTCTAAAGTTTTTTCTAAAAATGCCGTTATCTAATTTGTGAGCAAAATGAAAAAGTAGAAAAGGCGAAGGTACAGTGTGTACTAGCTGTTGATAAGAGGTATGTAAAAATGAGTCACGATGAACATGAAATGATGATTGAATATTCGGAGATGACGGCATTCAATTTTAATTCAAAGGAGTATCAAGAAGTTAGAAAAGATTTTATGGAATGCAAAGAAGCTGTTCGAGGGTTTGAATGGTTTACAAAAGCATTCAGTAATAAGTTTAGAAAAGTACAAGCGTAGCTGTTAATTTAGGGATATCGTATTATGTCAAATAAAAAAGATTTTTTAAACAAATGTTTTTCTCCAAATTGGATAGAAATCGATTTGGAACAGTTAAAGTCAGAACAGAAAGCAAAGGAGGTCTCAAAAACCGGTAGCGAAAGCTACATTGTAGACAATACGGCAGTCAAGAAGGAGGCAAGCCTAGAGAGCAAACGACGTAAGGATTTAAATACATTATTAAAAGAACTTGACGAGATCAAGCAAAACATTGAAAGAGCTGCGGAAAAGCAGCATAGATTGGCAAATTTGATGAGTTTTTATACTGGAGAATTTGTGCAATAGAAAAATTGTTAGCCTTCCCTCTTTAGGGAAGGCTTTTAAAATATTAAACTAAAACTTCTTTTTCGTTTTTATAAATTACATAACCCAAAGGCGCTGCCGGCGGTTTTTTTATGTGTTTGCGTTTGGTATAAATTACTCCTACTTTTGAAGGCTGTTTCGCTGATGAATATTCTCTTGCAAGTTTACAGCATTCAAATATAGTTTCTTCATCAGGCTCTGTTTCCTTGACTTTTAAAAGTACGTGCGATCCGGCGCAAAGTCTTGTGTGGAACCAGTAATCTTCATCTTTTGAGAGCTTTGATATAATAAAATCGTTTTGTTTATTATTTTTGCCAATGTAGACGTCAAAGTTATTAATATTAAGTTTGAGCAATGTCTGCTCTCTTTCTATTGCCGAGGGTTGTGATGAGGGCTGAATTATTCCAAGTTCGGATTTTATTTCATCGAGATTAGCTAATGTCGAAGCTTTTTCTATACTATACAAAACATTTTCTAAATATTCTTCTTCGATTTTTAATCCTTCAAGCATCTCTGTTGATTTTTCTTTTGTGGTTTTTGATTTTGTATAGAGTTTGAAATATCTTTGAGCGTTCTCATTTAGTGTTTTAGCTGGATCCAGCTCAATTGTTATATTTTCACCAGTGAAATAATTAAGGACTTCTATTTTAGCGGAATAATCTTTTTTTTGATAAAGATTTGCTGTTAAAAGCTCACCATAAAGCTTATATTCGTCAGTTTTATCTCGTTTTTTTAGAAGTATTGATATTTTATCAATTGAGTTCTTAACTTTTTTAAGTTTTGAATTAGTAATTTCAAGAAGTTGCGATTTTACGTTTCTAATATTTATTCCTTCTTGAATTTCAGAAAAATAGTTATCAAGTTTTTCGGCGATTGTATCACCATTTTCTATTTGTTTAAATAATGGAACTCCTTCAAAGCCCTTTTCATTTGCATTAGGATAAATGTAAGTTAGGCCACCTTGAAGTTCTCTATAACGACTTTTTTCAGGGCCAACATTATGAGCGCAACCGACTATAATTTTTGATTCTCTGTCGTATAGAATAACATTTGAATGTTTGCCCATAAGCTCTATACATAAGCAAAGCGAACGCTTTTGAGAAAATTCGTCCATTGTCTCAAAATGCAGCTCCAAAATTCGCTCGTTTTCTATAACCAAACCGTCAGAAATCTTACAGCCTTCTAAATATTTTCTAAGCAACATACAAAACATTGGTGGCTGTTTAGGAATAGTAAGTGTTCTGCGTTCTTCATTCTTTTTGTTCATAAATGCAACGTGGTAGAGTTGCGGGTTAATATTGATATAAAATTTTCTACTTTCGCCATTATTTCTTAAAGAAAGCATAAAATCTTTTCTTGTTGGTTGCTGAATTTTCTGCACTCTTGCACCAATAAAAAAATCAATATTTTCTTCAAAAAAAGCGTTTAAAGTTATGCAATCAATATTTATCATATTGATATTATAAGAAAAAAACTCCGATAATAAAATCGGAGTTTTTTATATTAAACAATTTGTCTTACCCAACCTTCAGGACCATCTATTTTCCCAAATTGTATTCCTGTAAGTGTATCATAAAGCTGTTTTGTTACTTCACCCATAGAGTCTTGATTTTGGGCTACAAAAACATCTTTGCCGTGGTCAACAACTCTGCCAACTGGTGAAAGTACTGCAGCTGTTCCGCATAAAGCACATTCTTTAAAATCTTTGATTTCTGTCAAATAAACTTCTCTTTCTTCGGTTTTTAGTCCTAAAATGTGTTCAGCAACGTACATAAGCGAACGTCTTGTAATAGAAGGTAAGATTGTATTAGATTTTGGCGTAACAACTGTATTATCTTTAGTTACAAAAATAAAGTTTGCTCCACCAGTTTCCTCAACCTTAGTTCTTGTTGCGGAATCAAGATACATATTTTCTGCAAAACCTTCTCTGTGAGCATCAACAATTGCATGTAAACTCATTGCGTAATTTAGGCCGGCTTTAACGTGTCCTGTTCCTCTAGGAGCAGCTCTGTCGAAATCAGGAACTCTTAAAGTGATAGGCTTTACGCCGCCTTTGAAGTAAGGACCTACAGGTGTTGCGAAAATTCTGAATTGAAATTCAGTAGCTGGTTTTACACCGATAACTGGGTTTGAACCAAACATATATGGACGTAAATATAAAGCGGCACCGCTTCCGTATGGTGGAACATAATCTAAATTTGATTTTACAGTTTTAAATACAGCATCTACAAATCTATCTTCTGGGAAAGTTGCCATTTCTAGTCTTTTACAAGTATCAATCATCCTTTTAGCGTTCATGTCAGGACGGAAGCAAACAACTTTGCCATCAATTGTGCGATAAGCTTTCATTCCTTCAAAACAAGTTTGTGCGTATTGTAGAACACTTGCGCTTTCGTTCAAAGTAATAGTTGCATCCTCGGTAATGATTCCATCATCCCATTTGCCATCTTTGAAATTCGACACATATCTGTAATCTGTTTGTATGTAGCCAAAGCCTAAGTTTGACCAATCAATATCTTTTACCATACTATCTCCCTTGCTATTCTTTTTGTAATTATATAATAAATATTTTTGATAATAAAATATTACGAAAAATAACAATAATCATGATTATTGTTGGACATTGAGCATGTTTAACTTATAATATTTTCAGTCGATATATACGAGGGAGTATACTATGAATAACGAAAGTGTTGGAAAAAAGATTGTTGAAGCTTTAAAGAAACAAGCTGAAATTATTGATACACCTGCTGATACAGAAGCGTTTGCATTTGATGAAGTAGAAGTAGAATCAGTTAATCCTGCAGATGTATTTGCAGTAAAAGAAGATGTTTTTGCTGAACCTGCAGAACCTCAAAGAAATAGCTTTTTTGATGATTTGGAGGATGATAAAGAACCAGTATTTACAGAACCTGCAATGCAAGCTTCTGCTATTGAAATACCTTCTGAAGGTTTTGAAATGCCATCAAATATTGCAGTTTTGAAAAAGTTGATTTCTCAATTGCCAAGTGGAGTTTCAAGACATACAGGTGCGCAAATTATCAAACAAACAATGGAAGCTCTTGGTATATCTATGAAAAGTGTACTTCAAGATGCACAACAAGTTCAAGAAAGCTTAAAAGTTTCTGCACGTGAATGTCAAGGAAATATACAAGAATACAAAAAACAAATCTTGGCGTTAGAAAAACAATCTCAAAATTATCAAAAACAATATTCAGCATTGAATGATTTGATTAGTTTGTTCATTCAAACAACTCGCTAAGAAAAGAGGATGGGGTACAAAAACGGCGGTTTTTCAGAAAGAAAGACCGCCGTTTGTTTCATAACTTTTTTTAAAATTATTTCACATCATCTTTTATTACAATCAGATTTTTAACAATCTTCATTGCACAAGTTGGAAGAACAATTTCAGCTAATCCATCAGCTATGCCAATAATGCTTCCTGCTTTAAGAACAACATCTTCTCCTTTGTATTGGAATGTGTAATCGTCTTTTCTGTCTGATCTGATAGTAATTTTGTTACTCATAATTTTGTCCTTTTTTTATAGTATAAACATTTCCTAAAACTTGAGAATGGCAGAAAATTCCACCATTCTCAAAAAATTTAATAACTACATAAATTAGTCAAATACGTAGTTGATAATAGCAGCTTCTCTAGCTCTTTTGATAGCTTTAGCAACCATTCTTTGGTGTTCAGCACAGTTACCTGTAACTCTTCTAGGAATGATTTTTCCAGCTTCTGTTAAGTATCTTTTTAATTTAGCTGCATCTTTGTAATCGATATATTCAACGTGATCTGCACAGAATGAGCAAGTTTTACGTTTTTTTCTATCGTTTTCAATTTTTGCCATTTTTCTATTTGCCTTTCTAGCCTAGTTTTAATTAATACGCCCTACCAACCTGTATTTTCGACCTTACGGTGGAATGGGTTTTTATAAAAGACTTGTAGTGTTACCTACTAGCCACCCTTTTGTTTAGAAAGGGATTTCGTCTTCGCCGATTAATTCATCAGCAAATTCTTCATTTGAAAATTTAACGATATCAGCGTTTGAAGAAGAAGTTGTTGATGCGCTAACAGGAGCTCCTGCACCCATCATTTCGATTGTATTAGCATCAATCTCGAAAATTCTTCTTTCTGAACCATTGTCGCTTTTAACAGTTGTGATTTGTAATCTACCTTCAACAAGCACTCTGTCATCTTTAGAGATTGAAGATACTACTTCATCAAGAGCTGTACGTCTTACAATAACTCTTAGCAACATTTCTTCTCTTTCGCCAATGTTTAAAACAAATGATGAAACAGGTACATTGTTTTGTGTAAATCTTTTTTCTGGAGCTCTGAATACTGAGCCTGTTACAACTGCTTTTGCTAACGCCATTTTTTAATCTCCTTGGCAAAATACTATTCAATACAATGCCATTTTATTCTTTTCTTCTACCCTACACTGTTGCTTTTTTAGAAGCTTCCATAAACATAAATCTTAAAACGTTGTCATTAAGTTTAAGGTTTCTTTTAAATTCAACAATTGATTCAGCTGGTAGAGAAACAATAAGGTTTGTGAAATAGCCATCTCTGTAGCCTTGTACGTCGTAAGCTAATTTTTTTCTACCCATTTTGTCAACAGATTCTACTGAACCTTTGTAAGATTTGATTTCTTCAGAAACTTTTTCTACTGCTTTGTCAAGTTCTTCAGCATCAAGACTTGGCTTGAAAACTGTTAATAATTCGTAATTTTTCATATTTATATTTCTCCTTATGAAAACATGCTAACATGAACAGGAGTAAAAGCAAGTGGGGCTATTTGCGTAAGGCCTAAATTTAAAAAGGGGTATATTCTCCCCCCACATTTATTATTTTCTGATAGTGCTTCTTTCTAGTGCTCTTACTAGTCTTGTTGGCAAATTCTCGTTAGGGTTGATTGAGCCTACAAGAATTGTCTTACAGCCTAAACGTTTTCCGGCAAGAATATCTGTTAAAGGTCTATCACCTACCATAACTGCGTTTTCAGGTTTAATATTGACAGATTTTAAGTATTCTCCCATTACAAATGGATTTGGTTTGTTTGCCCAGCCTATAACTTTGCAAGGTGCCAGCTGGTTGGCCTTTTCGATGTATTGATCATTCTTGTTATTTGAAATAATCGCAACTTCAAAATCTTTTAAAAATGTATCAAACCAGTCTAATGTTGTTTTAGTAAATCTTCCTGATTTTGACATCATAACTGTGCTATCCAAGTCAAACATCAAGCACTTGATTCCTTGTTGCTTAAGTTCTTCAAAGTTAATTTCATATACATTTTTTAAATTGTAATCAGGTTTTAAAAACATAACTAGCCCCCACATTAACCTTCCCCCTTTAAATAGAGGAAATTATTTTAACTACAAGCGCAATTTGCGCTTTCTGTAACGTTTCCTTTTATTCCAACTGTTCTTGCAAGCGCATAATTATATTCTTGTGGTGCTTGTGCAAATTTTACCCACAAATCATCATTAGTATTTGCAAGTTCTAATTCTTCACCTTTTAGGGTTTTAATCTCAGTAACTTGAGTTGTGTATTTTTCTGAAGGTGTAATTATTTCTATATCTTCGTTTTTGAAGAATTTATTTTTAATTTTTATTCTATACCAATCATCTTCTTTGCCACAGATTTCACAAAGGAAATCAGCGCCTGCAAGGCCTTTAGAAATATCATAGCTATATCCATCTTTAGGGTAACCTTCGCCTAGATAAAAACCTGTGGTATAACCCCTGTTACCGACTTTTAAAAGTTCTTCAAAATAAGGTTGCATATCGGCTTGAGGGTTTGCATAAACTGTATCAATTGCTTCACGATAAGCTTTTGCTACTGCAGAGACATAATACAAGCTCTTTGTTCTTCCTTCGACTTTGAAAGAATCAATTCCTGCTTCGATCATCTCTTTAAGATTTTTGACTAAACATAAATCTTTTGTTGAAAGAATATGAGTGCCTTTTGGACTTTCTTCAATTTCGTAATATTGACCAGGGCGAGTTTCTTCTACAAGTTTATAACTCCATCTGCAAGGTTGAGAACAGTTACCGGAATTTGCTTTTCTTTCGCCATCTGTCATATAATCGCTTAAAAGGCAACGACCTGAGAAAGATACACATTGAGCGCCGTGAATAAAACATTCTAACTCCATATCAGGGACTTTTGATTTAATTTCTGCAACATCTTTAATAGGAAGCTCACGAGCAAGGATTGCACGAGTCGCACCCATATCTTGCCAAAAACGTACAGCTTCATAGTTTAAAATATTTGCTTGAGTAGAAACGTGAATTTCTGTATTCGGCATATATTTCTGTGCTAAACGCATAATTCCGACATCACTTATAATTAGAGCATCTGGGTTTGAGTCTTTAATTCTATCCATGCAACTTTCAAGAAGTTTGATGTCGTTATTAAACGCAAAAATATTTAGGGTTAAATAAGCTTTAGCGCCCATTTGGCGTGCAGTATCAATGGCGAGCTTAAGATTATCCATAGTAATCAATTCGCCTTTTCTCATTGCTCTAAGGCTGAAGTCTACAACTCCTAAATATACGGCATCTGCACCGTATTTGATTGCATATTTTAATTTTTCCACATTGCCCGCAGGCATTAATAATTCAGGTTTAATCATACTCAATATTTTACCATAAATTTATCTAACTAGGCTTCCGAGAGCCATAACGTCTTCATATTCGGCACCAGCTTCTAACATTTCTTCTGCCGTAAAGCCGAAAAGTGTAATTGTATCAATAATGTCGTGTTTTTTATCAAGGTTTTTTACAACAGAATCCAAGGCTGATTCTCTTGTCATATATTGAAATTTATTATTAATACCTTGGTTAAGGCTTCTTCTTTTTGATTTTCCCATTTATAAGCCTCTTTCCATTGCTAGAAGTGCAACTCCAATCATACCAGAAAAGTTTCCTGCAATCCCTAGTCTTATTGAAGTTGGAGTTGTTACAATTTCTTGGTTTACTTCTTGTTCAATTTTTTTTGTATCGACAAATTGTGCCATTGAACCTGATAATACAACGCAATCAGGGTCAAAAATATTAGCTAGGCCAATAATGCCATTTGTTAAATCGTTTTGCCAACGACTAAAGATTTCTAGCATTTTGCTATCATTGTTTTTAACACCTTCCATTACGTCATAAGTCGTAACATTTGGGTTGTTAAGCATTTCTTCTGCATCCCATTTTAGAGCAGTGCCTGATGCGTAAGCCTCAAAACAATCCCAGCTTCCGCAAGTGCATTTTCTGCGTTTGTCAGAATACATTTTGAAATGCATTTCGCCTGCAGCACCTGATTTACCTTTCAAAAGTTTGTTATTAATAATAATTCCGCCACCGACACCTGTGCCTAAAGTAAGCATTACAGAAACTGTCGAACCTTTTGAAGCACCTATTTTGTATTCTGCCCAAGCTGCGGAATTGGCATCATTTTCAACAAAAACTTTTTTAGTGCTTAAAGATTGAAAATCTATTGTATAATAGCCTTCCACTAAATTTCCTGTTGAGCCTAAAACTCTAGTGTTTTCGTTGTTTACAGCTCCAGCTGTTGCAATAGCAATGACATCTATTTCTGTTTCAAATTTTGTAATTTGGGTTTTTAGAAGAGTTTTGATTTCGTCCAAAGTTTTCGGAGTTGAAAACTTATCAATTTCGCCAATTATTTTACCTGTCTCGTCAACAATTGTGCTATAAATCTTTGTTCCACCTATATCAAACGCTAATGCTTTTTTCATTTTTAATCCTTTTTTTGAATATTTATTTACCCCTCACCCGAATTTCTAAGCTCATAAATTCGCTAAGAAATTCTACCCTCTCCCTCAAGGGGCGAGGGGTGTAGTAATAAACCTTTTTGTAATTAAATGTGGTCTTGTTACGGCAGAGCCGATAACAACTGAGTGTGCGCCAATTTCAAAAGCTTTTTTTACTTCTTCAGGATACCACACTCTACCTTCAAGAAAAACAGGTTTTTCAATAGTTTTAACTAATCTTTCAAGAAGTTCAAAATCAGGCTTATCACTATTTGTTTCAGAGTCTTTAGTATAACCTGCAAGTGTTGTAGAGATTATATCTGCGCCAAGGTTTTCAGCATTTATGCCCTCTTCAAATGTAGAAATATCTGCCATTGCAAGCTTGTTATGTGAATGAATAAGTTCAATAATTTCTGTCAAATTACTTCCATCAGGTCTTTGGCGCATAGTTCCGTCAAAAGCTATGATATCTGCATCCGCTTCAATAAGTTCGTTAACTTCTTTAAACCCAGGAGTTATGTAGACAACCTCTTTCCAATTCTCAGGAAGTTTATCAGGTTTTGTAAGGCCAATTACAGGGATATTAAAACTCTTTGCTATTTTAACATCTCTACTTCCTGCAACTCTAAGTCCTGCTGCACCACCGTTAATAGCTGATTGCATCATTGCTTTCATTGCAATTTCATTATAAAACGGTTCATCCGGCATAGCTTGAGATGAAATGATAACTTTTCTTTTTAGACTTGTGATAATATCCATAAATTGAATTTTAGCATAAAAATTTATTTCTTTAAATTTTCTATTGCAGAAGTAGAAAAAAAGTTTATAATAAAATATATACGAGGAAAAAATATGAATGCAAAAAAGATTGTTGTTGGAATTTCGTGTGCTGCTTTAGTTGCAGCAGCAGGTTTAATATGTTTATTGAATTTAAAGGAAGATGTAAAAACTACAGAAGCAACTTATAAAAAAGAAGTTCAAAATCAAGCTGTTTCTCCGGTAGTAAAAAAACAAACACATAAAATTGCTGATATGTATAATTCAACAGTCTATGATATTCCTCTTTATTCAATAGTACAAATTTCTGAAATGCCTAAAGCTCTAAAAGAAGCTGCAGATAAGGCTTTGGAAGAAGCTCAAGGGCTTTATTTGCTTAAATATAATCAAGATGAGCAAAAAGTTTTTATGATTTTGCAAAATCAATTATCAATAACAGATGCATTTCCTCGTCACAATTTAGAGTTTATGGAACTATATTTAAACTCTGAAGATGGCAAAGTTTTGAAAAATATGTATTCACCAGCTTATATGGGACAAGGTAATGAAAGCTTTTTTGCAGTTTATTCGGTACATGGACCAGATGAGGCTTGGGAATTAGATAAAAACGTATCTGTGACAAGACCTCTAAAACACACTTATTTTGATCAAAAAGGCAAGATAAAAAACCAAGAAATCTGGAATTATGATGAAAGTAAAGATATAAAATATCAATTCAAGTCTGGAAATAAAAAAGTTATTTCAATGCTTAAAGAATCTAAACAAGGTGATTCTGGCTTGAGAAAAGAACATTTGTTCTATGATAGCGATGGTAATCTCATGTTGAGCCTAAGTGTGAATTATGACGGTGCAAATGTTACTAGATTAATGTATTTTGATAAGCATAATATGGATGAGAGCATGAGCATTGTTACTCACTATGTAGATGGAATGAAAGTTAAAGAAGAAATATTTGGAAATGACTATAAATTAAAAAATATAATTGAAGCAGAATATCAAGATGGCGAACGAAAAAGAATTAAATTATTAAATCTTGATGGTGAAGTTATTACAGAAATCGGAAAATAATATTGAAAACTTTGAAAAATAAGTTAAAATATATGTATAAGGTATAGTTTTATGACATCAATTTCAGCAGTAGACACATCACTTTATCCTGGTTTAATAGAAGGTTTTGCGCCTAAATCTACTATGCCGGTTCCAGCAGTTGAGACAGAGCCTCAGCAAGACGGTGCTGACTATTATGGTGGTGGATATTCTTCACAAGATCCTGACTATGTTGATCTAAGTAATTATTATAACGAAGTTCGCCCAGAAGATTTATTGACCAAAGCGGGTCAATATTTAGTTGAATCTGCGCAAAAAGTTGATAATGCGATGGTTGTTGCTATGCAAAATGGTTTTTCTGTTCAAGACGTATGTAATATGAAATTAGCTGAAATTGCTTATAAAGCAAATGCTTATGTGTTTGACATTGCATCAGATATTTCTACATTCGAATTAAAAATTTGATAGAATCAAGGAATATTGCCATTAGAATTAAGAAAAATATTAATGTAGAACCGCATAGAGTTCTAAAGTTGTAGTAATCATGAATATTAATAACTCTATTAGTATATGTATCAATAAAATGAACTAAGTATAAAATATTGAAAAATATTATGTAATATAGGTTAGTATCTAGTTCTACGTTATATTTATTTTT
>JAZNBJ010000045.1:0-36842 GCA_045586965.1 Candidatus Gastranaerophilaceae bacterium
AGATATCTTTTGTTGTAGAGCAAGAAGAAATAATTGATTATATTCAAGAAAAACATGATGAATTGATTACTATATTAAGTCATATCGTAACAACTTCAGACTCTATTGAAGATGTTAAGGATAATGTTGCTGTTGTAGATAGCAAAATAGACTCTTTACGAGAAGATATAGATTTAATTAATGAAAAAATTACAGCTATTATATCAGCTGAAGGTGATATTGATTATGTTTATAGCTTACAAGATTTAGAAGCTGATATTGCAAACTTGCGAATCGTTCTAAACGAAATGAAAAATAGCGGTAACAATTTCGAAGACTTGATTGATTCAACTGAAAAAGTTTATAAATTAGTCGAATCCTTTAGGGAAGATTTGCCTTCAAAACAAGACTTTGATGGCATGGCAGAAGATCTTGTTAGCATAAGTTCTCGTACAAATAAGCTTATTTTAGCATCTGATGAATCATATAAAAACTTACAAGATAACTTGCAAGATTTTAAACTAGTGATTAATGATTTAGATGAAAGAACTAGAAATTTTGCTAGAGAATCAGGATTAGATAGGATTGATGTTAAATTAAATGCTTTGAATAATATGGTTCAAAATGGAGCAAAAACTAACCAAGTGTTTAATCAAGTATTTGAATATTTAGCAGAATGGGTTGATAATGCTAGCGTTCAAATTAATACAATATCAAATAAAGTTGAAACTCTTGATGATATTGGTCAGATTAAAGCTATGTTGTTAGACTTGAAGGCTGGTGCTGATGATAATTCAGAAACAGTAGAATTGATTGAAGCTTTAGGTGCTGTGTTTGATAAACAAACAAAACGTATATCAGCTCTAGAAACTAAATTAGATAAGATTATTGTGGAAACAACCATAAATAATAAAAATAATAAGCTAGATTTGGCTCCGTTCGAGTCAACTCTAAATAGCTTTTTAGTTGCAATTGATGAAAAGATGTCTAATCAACAGACAAAAATTAATTCATTAGAAACTAAGCTAGAAAGCGTTGTTGCTGCTTTTGAAGAAAAAGATACGCAACAGCTGACTAAAAAAGTTGGTGGTATGGATAGGCAAATCGCTAAATTAAATAAGAGCATAGAAAAAATAGCGTCATATGTTATTGAAAAGTAAACTAGAGAAAATAAAAAAATGTTTAAGTGAAAATAACGTTCTTGCAAATTTGGAAGAACGTTATTGCTATTCAACAGATGCTTCTAATAATAGGCATAATGCAGTCGTACCAGATTTAGTTGTTTTTGTAGAAACAATTGATGATATAAAAAATATTTTAAAATATGCAAATGAGTATAAAATACCAATCATACCCCGAGGTGCGGGAACAAATATGGTTGGAGCATGTGTTTGTGAGAATGGTGGTATCGTTCTAAACTTTTCTAGAATGAACAAAATTTTAGAAATTAATAAGTCTAATATGACAGCAAGAGTTCAGCCAGGAGTTGTTTTAGAAAAGCTTAAAATGGAAGCGGATGCGTTAAATCTTTTTTATCCTCCAGATCCTTCAAATTATAAAGTATCTACGATAGGTGGAAGTATTGCTCAATCTTCTGGTGGTGCATTGTCTTTTAAATACGGTACAACTAAAGACTATGTTAAATCCTTAACCATTGTAACAGCTAATGGTAAAGTCTTAAAATTAGGTTCTGAAACCTCTAAAGATTCAATGGGTTATCATTTAAATCAGTTGTTTGTCGGAAGTGAAGGTACTTTGGGAGTTGTAGCAGAAGCTACTTTGAAGTTGATTCCAAAACCCGAAAAGGTAGCAGTTTTATTAGCAAGCTTTGCTAATATTGCAGATTTAATGTCTGTTGTTGACAAGGTTTTATCTTCAAACATATTTCCAGCTGCGATAGATTTTATGGATAAAAATGCAATTGAAACCTCTGAAATGGGTCGCAAATTTGCAAAGACAAATAATGCTGAATACTTATTGATAATGCAATTTGATGGAGATCTTGGTTCTTTAATGGCTCTAGATAAAAAAGTAGATTTTATAATAAATTCTTCCAATTGTATTTACAGTGAATTTACAGTAGAAACAGAACGTATTGATGAAATATGGAAAGCAAGAAGAATTTCATATGCAGCAACGACAAAGTTGGCGCCAGATGTCATCTCTGACGATTTAATTGTGCCAAGGGATAAAGTTGCGTTATTAATAGATTACTGTAAAAATATTGTTAAAAAGTATAATTTAAATATGTGTATGGTTGGTCATATTGGTGATGGAAATTTGCATCCACAATTCGCATTTGACGCTTCTAATGAAGAGCTGTATCGAAATTATATTGATGCAAAATCTGAAATTTATAGGAAAGTTGTTGAATTAGGGGGAAATATTTCTGCCGAACATGGGATTGGTATTGATAAATTATCTTATTTTGAAAATATGATTGATGCAGCGTCTTTGAGTTATATGAAAATGATAAAAAAAATATTTGATCCAAATAATATATTGAACCCAGGTAAAATTTTTATACAAGATAGATAAGGAGTGAAGATGGATATAATTGTTATTAATTGTACTGTTCCTAGTAAAAATTTAGCTAAAAATATCGCAAAAGTTTTGATGAAACATAAACTTGCAGCTTGCGTCTCTATGGTAGATAATGTGCGTTCAATCTTTTCTTGGGATGGAGAAATTTGCGAAGAAAAAGAAGTTCTTATGTTAATAAAAACTCGTCGTGCGAATTATGGAAAAGTTAAGCTTGTGATAGAAGACATGCATACTTATTCTGTACCTGAAATTATAGCGTTACCAATAGTTGATTGTTCGGAAGATTATTTAAAATGGTTGGTGAAAGAGACAGAATCTTAACTTTAATAAACTATGTAGAATCATTAGGTTTAGAAGTAAATTACGGTAAAAATAAAGCAAGGGGCAATAAAGGTTTTTTTAGAGTTAAATCAGAGAAATATCGCATAGATATTTCTAAGGATTTAGATTCTACTGAAACTCTTAGGGTTTTGGTTCACGAGTTTTCTCACTATATTCATTATATGAATGATAAAACTCTTAAGTCTTTAGATTTCTTGGACAAAGAAATTGACGATGTGCTAATGGAAGAATTAATTTCTTTAACAGTGGATTCAATACCTAAAGAAACTATTAAACCCTTATTTGATATGCAAACTGCTCTGAAAAAGACAATTGTCGAGTTACAAGGTCATAAGTTTGATATTTTTAAGCTATCTGAATTGAGAATAAAAAAAAGAATGCTTAATAGCGTTAACAATAAAATATCAAGAATTAATAGGTATTATAATTCTGCAACTGAATTGTTTGCTCGTTCAATGGAAGAATTCATATTAAACAATGAAACTTTTCAATCAAAAGCTCCAAATTTATTTAATGTTTATACTAATTATGTAAATAAAAATTCACTGTTGTTAAATTTCATAAAAAATGTTAAAATATAATAGAAAGAGCTTTACATTAAAATAGGAAGAGAACTGCATGGCTATAGATAATTTTAAAGTTGGAAGTCGTAAAGACGATATAAAACTGTTAATGCTAATATTTTTTGGTTTTATGTTTGTAGTTTGGTGTATAACTCCTCCTGGTAATAAAATTGTACAGTTATGTTTTTGGGGGCATCATGTACAATATGCAGTGAATAATATCATTAATAAAGAAGCTAATAATGAATACAGCTTTTTTTGGCAAAATGCAATTTATTTAACTAAATTTAATGATAAAAAAGCTATTACAGAAATGGATAAAGCAATTAATTCTTTACCTAGTTATTTTGATACTAGTAAAGCCGAGTTGATGTATCGAGAAAGAGCTAAAATTAAGAGTGCTTTCGGAGATTATAAGGGAGCACTTGATGATTACCTAAAAGTTGAAAAGCTTGACAATGAAGATGTTTTAAGGATTGCGAATCTATTGAAAAAACAAAAGAAACCTTCTCTTGCGATTTCTTATTGTAATAGACTTTTTTCAATTGAATTAGGTCGTCCTCAAGCTTGTGCTTGTATTGCAGATATTTATGCAAATGCTGGTAAATATAAAACTTCTGTTAAAGTTATGGATTATATAATTCAAAGAGAAGAAAGAGAAGCTGAAAACTATGTTTTGCGCTCAAAATATAAAAAACTAGCAGGTGATACTGTTGGGGCTGGACTTGACCTTGAAAAAGCAAAGGATTTAGATCCTAGAATTGATTTAGAATATAATCCAATGGAAGATGTGATGCTTGTTAAAAACATGGAATTTATGAAGCCATTTTAAATCTTAATATTTAATTAATATCTTCCACGTTTTTTTTGTTTTACAATGGATGTATACCAGAATTGAGGTTTTGTTTAACATGAAACATTCTGAATACTCCGCAGTTGTAATTGGTAGCGGCGCAGCAGGTTTATATGCAGCGCTGAAAATTGCTAATGGAATTAATTTACCTGAAGGTTTATTGCTTATAACCAAATCTTCATTAGGTGAAAGTAATTCTAAATATGCACAAGGTGGTATAGTTGGTGTTGTTCACCAAAACCCAGATGATAATATCGAATCTCACATTGCTGATACGCTAAAAGCTGGTGCTGGACTAAGTGATTCTTCTACTACTGAATATATATCAAAAGTTTCAGATGAAGTTATTAATGACTTGATAAAAGAGGGGGTTGAGTTTGATAGGGATTCCAATAACAACCTTACCTTTACCTTAGAGGCTGCTCATTCTATTAATCGTATTTTACATGTTGGAGGCGATGCTACTGGAAAGGGTATAATTGAAGCTTTAAGAAAAAAGGTTTTGGCATCCAATGATATTACAGTTGTTGAAAATTCAATGGCTGTGGAACTTTTAATAAATTCTGATAGTGAATGCAAAGGCTTGGTTCTTTTTAATGAATTAACTAATGAACATGAACTTGTCTATACTCCAGCAACAATACTTGCAACAGGTGGTTTTGGTCAGGTTTATAAATATACAACAAACCCAGAGGGGGCAACTGGTGACGGTATTGATTTAGCATACAATGCAGGAGCAATATTGCAAGATATGGAATTTGTTCAGTTTCATCCGACTGCGTTGGCATTAACACCAACTAGTAATGAAAGATTTTTAATTTCTGAAGCTGTTAGAGGTGAAGGTGCAAAACTTGTTGACAATTCAGGTAAAGAATTTATGGCTAAATATCACGATAAACGTGAATTAGCGCCTCGTGACATTGTCACTAGAGCAATATACAATGAAATGAAGGAAACAGATTCTTCTAACATGTTTTTGAATGCATCTATTATTGATAAAGCACGTTTGTTACTACGCTTCCCTACAATTATGAAAAGATGTCAAAATAATGGAATTGATATTTCTAATACACCTATACCTGTAGCACCTGCAGCTCATTATTCAATGGGTGGGGTAAAAGCAACAGTAGAAGGAAAAACTTCAATAAGAGGCTTGTATGCTATTGGTGAAGTAGCATCAACTGGACTTCACGGTGCTAATCGCTTGGCTAGCAATTCTTTGCTGGAATGTGTAGCTTGTGCCTATGAGCTAGCTGAGTATTTATCTTTTGCAAATCTTTTAACGCCTAAAAAAATTGATGAAAATATTATATCGACTATAAAAACTTATGAGTCATTGATTAATGAAAAAACTTATAATGTATCTGCTTTAAAAAAACAATTAAAAGATATTATGTGGAATAAAGTTGGTATAATAAGAAATGAAGAAGATTTGCAAGAAGCGAAATCTGAAATTGAGAAGCTAAAACAGGATTTTTCTAGAAATAGAAAGTGCTTGAATAAAGAAGAATATGAATATCGTAATATGTTAACTGTAGCTGAATTAATTACAACGGCTGCGTTATCCAGAAAGGAATCAAGAGGAGCTCATTCTCGTTCTGATTATAAAAATCTTAATTCGACTGCAATTCATTCAACCTTGATAAAAGCAAAAGAAGGAGAACTTACTTATGTTAAATAATTTTTTTATTGAAGATCATGTTAAAAAAGCTTTAGAAGAGGATATCGGCTTTGGCGATATAACAACAGATTATTTAACAAATGAAGACGATACAATGTCTTGTGAATTAAATTCAAGGGTTGAAGGTATTTTGTGTGGAAGAACTGTTTTTGAAACAGTGTTTAGAATTTTGTCAGAAAAAGTAGAAGTAAAGTTTTTCTTTAAAGATGGTGAAGAGATAAAAAAAGGTGATTTACTTGCTACAATAAAAGGCCCTGCAAGATATGTTTTGATGGGTGAAAGAGTTGCCTTGAATTATATTCAAAGAATGAGTGGTATTGCGACTGAAACAAATAAATACCAAAAAGCTATAGGTAATTATAAAGCAAAAATCGTTGATACAAGAAAAACAACACCTCTATTTAGAGCTTTTGAAAAGTATTCTGTTAAGATTGGTGGTGGAAGCTTGCACAGATTTAACCTATCTGATTGTGCGATGATAAAAGACAATCATATTAAATACGCAGGAAATCTGACTAATGCTGTAATAAAATTGAGAGAACATATATCTCATGCACATAAAATTGAGGTGGAATGTGATACATTCGAGCAAGTAAAAGAAGCTGTTGCTTGTGGTGCAGATATAATTATGCTTGACAATATGTCTATAGCACAGATGAAAGAGTGTGTCGATTATATTTCGGGTAGAGCTATAGTAGAAGCTAGTGGTAATGTTAATTTATCAACTGTGAACGAAATAGCATCAACAGGCGTAGATATAATTTCATCAAGTGCTATTGTGGCAAAAGCGCCTACTCTGGACTTAGGTTTAGATTGTAAATAATGTAAAAATGTTCTAAATCTTCTTGTAGCTCAGTTGGATAGAGTGCAGGTTTCCGAAACCTGAGGTCACGGGTTCGACTCCCGTCAAGAAGGTTTTTGCTTGGGAATTATTATTTTTAATTTAATTCTTTGTGATAGTTGAAGAAACTCCCTAAAAATGTTATACTGTTAAGGCTTGAGTTTGAAAAGGATTGCGTTTGTGGGTTTCTTTGACGATATAAAGAATTTTAAAAAACAAATAGAAAAGGTGGAAACTTCTGTCTATAACGGAAAGCAATCTTTTCTTGAAATTTTTGAGCGCAATAGATGCTTAGAGGCTGAGATTAACGCAAGAACTCAAGAGCTTGAAACTGCAAACAAGCAAATGCTAACCTTGCAGCATGTTTGGGATATGATGAATTCATCAAAACCTTTATCTAGCGTCTTGAATTCAATTGCGTGTACATTGCAAGGCGAACTAGGTTATTTAGATACTTGTATAACGAAGAGGTTAATTGATGCAAATGGAGCATATCTTCAATTAGTGTCTTATTCTGGAGATTTGTTCGGAGCTAACTTTTTAAGATTTTTTAATTGTGAACCAACAGAACTAAGATTAGAATTCCCAAAAGAAGATGAAATCGCTAGTGCAATTGATAATAATGTTATTTATCAATCAACGGATATTCATAGTTTAATCAAAACTGTTTTACCAAAGGCTCCTGGTGTTTTAGTTAGTGCAATTGTCACTCAATCAAAAGCAAAATCTTATATAATGGTTCCTTTGGCTCATAAAAATGCGCACTTTGGATGCTTAATATTATTTTCATCAAGATCACAAGCAACTGAGTCTGAGCTGAATTTCTTAAATCTATTTGCAAGACAGATTGAGCTTGCGATAACTATTGCGGATTTGTTCCAAGTAGTTAAGGAACAGGCTGTGACAGATGGCATGACAGGGCTTTATAATCGTAGATACTTTGAAGAATTTATAAAAAATGAAGCTGTTCGTGCAATGCGTCAAAATCAAAAGTTTACTGTAATTGGAATTGATTTAGATCATTTGAAAAATATAAATGATGTTTATGGTCATAATTTTGGCGACATTGCTATCAAAGCTATAGCGAATGTGCTAAAAAGTAGCTGCCGTTCAATAGACGTGGCTGCGAGAATGGGGGGGGAAGAATTTAACCTTATTCTTCCAGGTGTTGATTCTCAAGGCGGTATGGTTGTGGCAGAACGTATTAGAAAAGCAGTTGAAGAAATTGAACTTGAAAAAATCGGTAAGGTAACAGCTAGTTTAGGTGTAGCAACATTATTCGAGCATTCTGATGACGTAGATGAGTTGCTTGAATTGGTTGACCATGCGATGTATGAATCCAAACGAGAAGGTAGAAATAGGGTGACTTTAGCCAAGCCTATTAGCGAAACTTCTTGGCAAGATGTTGCAATAACTGCGTTTGTTGATATTTTATCAAAACATAGAATTCCATTAGATAAAAATTTATCTGAATCATTAAGTAAAAAGCTCCAAGAGATGAATATTAATAATGATATGCTTTATCAAGTTTCGGATGCTTTAATTGGTACATATAATCCACAACATACCAAAGGTGGTACAAAAATCAAAATTCAGCTAGCAACTTTATTGGCTAAAAGGTTTGATCTATCCAAAGAGGCTGTTGATAACTTAAAAATTGCGATTTTGCTTTATGATATTGGTAATACAATGATTCCAAAAGAGCTTTTGGGCAAAAAGTCGGCTCTAACGAAAGAAGAATTTGCATCTATTAAGCAACATCCAGTAATCGCAGCTCGTGAAATACTTGAGCCAATTAGCTCTATTAATGAGGTTATTCCAATTATTGAAAAGCACCATGAAAACTGGAATGGTACAGGTTATCCAAACAAAATCTCAGGTGAAAATATTCCGATAGAATCTCAAATTATTCTAATAGTAGATTCATATTGCGCTTTATTGGAAAAACGTCCATATCGCCCAGCTCAGACAAGAGAAGAAGCTATTGAAACAATTATGAGAGATGCAAATAGTAAATGGAGCGCACGTTTAGCGAATGAATTTTCAGCTGTAATGAAAGAAGATTTAGTCTAGTTGTGGTATAATTGTTTTATGATTGAATTGCTGATTTTAAATGAATTAACGAAGAAGGTTTTAACAATGTACGGAATTTCTAAAGAAATTCATGCCGTATTTTCAGTTTTAACAACCCCTAGTTTTGGTACTATAAAACCTGCTTTAACACGTTTACAGAATTCGGGTTTTGTGAAGTCCCAAAAAACTATGTCAAAGGGCGGTAGACCTTCTGTTTATTACTCAATTACTAATGATGGCAGAGAAGAATTGACAAGATTGTTATTATCAAATCTTTCAGATAATCCAGTTAATTTTTTAACCACTGCAAGAGTAAGAATAGCTTGTGCTGATTTTCTTAATAAAAACGAACAACTCGAATTATTAAAGCTTTTAAAGCTAAAATCAGAGACTATTATGCTTGGTACCAAAAATCTTATGGAAGCAAGAGATAATGATTTTTATACAAAAATGGTCTATGACAATATAGTTTGCGAATATAAAAATTTCATTTCGCTATTGGAGGGCTTTGAACGTGCCTGCAAAAATTAGTGGTGTTATAGAAGGTTCAATTGCTGAAGAATTAGAATTAGCCGAAGGTGATGAACTTATATCTATAGATGGCATTTACCCCCAAGATATGATAGATTATAATTATTTGTGCAAAAATGAGCTAATTACAGTTGAAATAAAAAGAACAAATGGCGAATGGGAAGAGATTGAGCTAGAGAAAGATTATGATGATGATTTAGGTATAATTTTTGAGTCTGCAGTTTTTGATAAAGTAAAGCCTTGTTTGAATAATTGTATATTCTGTTTTGTTGCTCAACAACCAAAAGGATTAAGGGATACACTTTATATTAAGGATGATGACTATAGGCTTTCGTATTTACAGGGAACTTATATAACTACAACTAATTTGACTGATAAAGACAAAGAACGCATATCCTCAATGCACTTGGGACCTTTTTATGTATCAGTTCATACAACTAATCCAGAATTAAGAGTAAAAATGTTAAGAAATCCAAATGCTGGAAAAATTATGGATAATTTGAGGTGGTTCAAGGATAATGATATTCCGTTCCATACTCAAATTGTTTTATGCCCTGGATACAATGATGGCAAGGAATTGGAACGAACTTTAAAGGATTTGGATAGTTTAGGCGAATCATTGTTATCAGTAGCAATCGTACCAGTAGGTATTACGCAGTTTAGAGAAACTAAATTGAGGACTGTGGATAAAAAAGTTGCAGAAGAAACTATACGTATTTCATCAAAATATTCGAAAGTTTGCTGTTCTGACGAATTCTTTTTATTAGCTGAAAAACCTATTCCCCAATCGGATTATTATGGTAACTTTTCACAATTAGATGATGGTGTAGGTTCATTAAGGTCTTTAATGGATGATTTTGATACATTTGATTTACCACAAAAGTTAAATAAGCCACTATCACTTTGTTTTGCTTGTTCTGTTGCTGCAAAATCCGCTTTTGAATATATAAGTGGAAAACTTAATGAAGTTGAAAATTTAATAGTAAAAGTTAATCCTGTAATATCAACATATTGGGGAGAAAATATAACCGTCGCAGGTCTTATAACATCAGAGGACTTGATTAATTCTGTTAAAGATGTGGAGGCTGATTATGTGATAGTTCCTTCGATTATGCTAAAGCCGTACTCTGAACTCTTTTTAGATGGGCAATCTATGAGTTATGTCAAAGAAAAAACCGGCAAAAATTTTATAATAACTGAGAATAATTATTCTATATGTGAAATTATAGACTTTATTAATCTTTATGTAGACTAAATATAAGATAGTTGGCTAATATACTGCAAAACTTTACCATTATTTAATAGATATGTACACAATAGTAAGGAGATTAATAATGGTGGTTGCTGCAGAAATAGAAAAAAAGACAATAAGCGTTGTGATAATAGAGGATTTTAAGCTCACTCGTGTCGGTTTGCGTTGTGCTCTAAACTCAAATGACGATATTAATGTAGTTGCAGAGAGCGATAATGCAATTGATGGATTAAAGTTAATAGAAAAGTTTTCTCCTAATATTGTTTTAATGGATTTAGGCCTTGCTGGCATGAATGGGATTGAAGCAACTCTCAAAGTTAAAGAAATGAATAAAGATATTAAGGTGATTGCTTTGACTTCACACGATAGAGAGGAAGAAGTTATTGCTGCGCTTTCATCAGGTGCAATGGCATATTGCCTTAAAGATATTGACCCTACAAAGCTAGCTGATGTTATAAGAGATGTGGTAGAAGGCGTTTGTTGGTTAGATCCTGTAATTGCAAGAAAAGTGCTAGACGCATTTCCTAAACAAGAAACATTGGGTATTTTAAAGGATAAATCAACAGAAGAGGGGCGTGTTCCTTTAACTGAAAGAGAGTTTGAAGTCTTAAGACATTTAGTAGAAGGAAAAAGTAATACTGAAATTGCTAAAGAATTAATTGTAAGTGTGCATACTGCAAAAGCACATGTCTGTTCTATTTTGCAAAAAATGTGCGTAAATGATAGAGTTCAAGCTGCAGTTAAAGCTGTTAAGGAAGGATTAGTGTAATCTGTGTTTAATATCTAGTAGAAACAAGGCGTGCTGTATTTTGCGGTACGCCTTGCTACTTCTTGCAAATTATGCGTGTTTATTGTAGCGTATATAATTGAGGATATACGAAGAAAAGAGGATTTAATAATGGAAACAAAAATTGAAAAACTTCCTGAAAACGTCGTTAAAGTAGATATTGAAGTTTCTGCTAAAGACGCTGTTGGCTATTACAACAATGCTGCTAAAAGATTAGCACAATATGTAAATATTCCTGGATTTAGAAAAGGAAAAGCTCCAAGAAATGTTGTAGAACAACATATTGGTGAAGAAAGAATAAAACACGAAGCTTTAGAAAGTGCTTTACCTAAAATTTTCTCAGATGTTATTAGAGAAAATAACTTTGATGTAGTTGCTCAACCATATGTTGAGTCATATTCTTTCAATGTGGGTGAAGATCTTAAAATTACTGCAAAAATAGAATTAAGACCTGAAGTAACTTTAGGTGAATATAAAGGTGTAACAGTTGAAGTGGAAGAATTTAAAACACCAGAAGATGCATTCCAAAAATCATTAGATAATTTGCTACAACAATCAGCTACAACAGTTGTTGTAACAGATAGAAAATCAGAAGCAACTGATATTGTTGTATTTGATTTTGAAGGTTTTGCAAATGGTGAAAAAATCGAACACGGTGATGCAAAGAACTACACATTAGATTTAGCTAATTCAAGCTTTATTCCTGGATTTGCTGAACAATTAGTAGGCAGACCTTTAGGCGAAGACTTTGAGATTAATGTAACTTTCCCTGAAGAATATCATGAGAAAAAATTAGCTGGTCAACCTGCTGTATTCAAGTGTAAAATTAACGAAATTAAAACAAAAGTTTTACCTGAATTAACAGATGAGTTTGCTCAAAAAGTTGGTCCATTTAAGACTGTAGATGAATTAAAAGCTGATATTCAAAAATATTTAGATGACCAAAAAGCTGATATTGATAGAACAAATTCAGAAAAAGCAATCTTTGAAAAGATTGTTGGTAATGCAAAAGTTGAAATTCAACAATCTATGATTGATAGAGAAGCTGATCAACTTGTAGAAGAATATAAACAAAAATTACAAATGCAAGGCTTCACTTGGGAACAAGCTGTAGAAGCTCAAGGCTATGATGAAATTATGAAGAGCCTAAAAGAAGATGCAGCAGTTAGAGTTAAAAATTCTTTAGTTATTGATAAAATTGCAAAAGAAGAAAATATAACTGTTTCTCAAGCTGATTTTAGTTCTAAATTAACAGAACTAAGCAGATTATATCAAATGGATTCTGCTACTTTAGTTAAACAGCTTTCTCAAACACCTGGTGTGTTTAATGCATTATCACAACAAGCATTGAATGAAAAAGTAACTCAATACTTATCTGAAAATAATACAGTCAAGATGAAATAAAATAAAATGTGATAAATAAAAAAGAACGAATTTTATTATAAAATTCGTTCTTTTATTTATTTATTTATATAAGCATATTTAGGGTTAACTAGCTTAATAATATAAAATTCACTCATGCCCATCGCATCTTTATAACTAGCATATTGTGGAGGGCTACAGTTATTCTCTACAATCTCGAAATCATGGTCATCTGGAGTTTCAGGATTAGTGATATCTTTTAGCGTATATTGACTACAGCCATTATGATATGAAAAAGCGAGTAAGTCTATTCTATCATGTAAACTTATCCAACCATCTTTATAATCATCATCTGTCAGCGACTGTGCTTCTGGATTCCTACCAACCCAAGGTTTCAAAAACTCCTCTTCGTAGTTATATGTCAGACCAACTTTTCTATATGTTTGGTTCACTTCTTTGGTTTTTACTGATGGAACGTACATAATGATATTTATTATACCGGGGTTTTTTCTACAGTCAACTTTATTGATATCCCTGTCTTGGCTTAAGTGATATTTTATTCCGTTAGGGGCAATATATTGGCAATCTATAGAATTTAGATCTTCGCTTTTGCAATCGTCTTTTTTTAAACTCAAGCTAGTTTTTACATGCATTAAGAAATTTCCTTGTATTTTGTCTTGGGCTTGATAAATTTCTTTATCTTTATAGTCATCTACGTAAATTTCTTTATATGCTATGTTTAGAGCTGTATTCATTCCTAGATAACCAGTATAATAATAGCCTTGATAAGCATTTGCAATGCCTTTTTGTGCAATAGAAAATCCCATTGTTGCGATAACTGATATAATAGCTAGGGCAATTAAGATTTCTGAAAGAGAAAAACCTTTTTCTAAAAATTTTTTCATATAAGCTCCAACAATTCTTCGTATGTATTTATTATATCACATGTTATTAAAAATTTCTCGGGTGTTATATCTAAAATTGTATTATTTTCTTTGATAGCATATATTTTTTTGTTCCTTTTTTGCATCTCAAGAGTAGGAATAGAGCCTAATGCAGAGTATGGTACGATTAAAAAATCAATGTTATCAATTGTTAAATTTTTATCTGTGTATGGCAAAATTTGTGGTGCCTGAGATAATCCAAGAAGAATACAAGGTAAAAAAGTTGGTGTTATGTATTCTGCAGCGCATCTAGGATCAACAATTTTTGAGTCAATTGTGTAATCTTCGAAAGCAGGGGCATGAGCACAAGGAACTGAAAATTCTTTAGAAATGTAATGTGAAATTATTGCTTCAACCCCACCTACTGGATCAACTCCCATTCCGTTTGCGTAGTCATCATTTCCGATATCTTCAGGAAATGAACAAACAATTGCAATTGCGTTACAGCCCAAGTTTATTAAATGTTCTGCGCTTTTCTTTAGCGTGTCTAAATTTTTAACATTTCCACTTGAAATACCAGACTTGTCTATGAAAAAATCAACACCAACTTCGTCATCAGTTACGCAGTATTCAACTATATCTATATCGTATATTGTTTTAACTGCATTAATTGTGTTTATATGTATATTTAAGACTCTTTGTGAGATAGATTTGTCAAAAATTACCCCGATTTTGTTGTTATTAGACTCTTTTAAAGAACATTTTCCTTGGAAAAAACGATCTACAGTAAAACCTTCTACATATAACATATTATCAGTTATTCCTGAAAAGCAGGCTGCATTGACAACATTAGGATTAACAATAAGCTTACATTTTTTTGCAAATTTACGTGCGTATTTACTTGCATCGCCAGCATAGCCACCGATAGAAGCTCCTATACCTGTTGGAATTATAAATGCACCAGTATTCATAGGCAAATTATATTATAAATAGTCTTGTGTTGTCCATATTGTTGCAAATTATTCTCTAATGGTGTAGAATTTAGATTGTAATGAGAAGGTAGAATTGAGGCTATGGACCTGACGGATATATTTATTAATATTTTTGTAATAGCATTTTTGCTATTTGTAAATGGATTTTTTGTTGCAGCAGAGTTTGCTTTAGTTAAAGTAAGAAAAACTCGCTTAGAGCAATTATGTAATGAAGGAAATTCTAATGCTAGAAGAGCTCTTAAGTTAGTAGAAAATACTAATAAGATGCTTGCAGCAGCTCAATTAGGTGTTACTATTGCAAGTATCGCTTTAGGTTGGGTTGCAGAGGCGACAATTGTGCAGTTGATATTGCCAATTATTAACTTGTTCCCAATTGCTAATAGTACAGTAGCAGCTCATGTTATTGCGGTTCCGATTTCATTTATAATTGTAACTTATTTCCATGTACTTTTAGGCGAACAATTGCCTAAATGCTTGGCTTTAACACATCCTGATAAAATGGCGTTGTGGGTCTCAGCACCAATGGATTTATTTATAACTTTATTTAAGCCTTTTGTTTGGGTATTAATGGTTAGTAGTGAAAAATTACTATGCGCTTTTAATGTTAAAGAAGATGCTGCTTCTTTAGCTCATTCAACTGAAGAATTAGATATGTTGGTTGATGCTAGTTATAACGAAGGGGTTTTGAACGAAACAGAAGCAGAAATGTTACATAATATGTTTAAATTTTCAGATTTAATGGCAAAACAAGTTATGATTCCTAGAACGGACATGATTTGTATTCCTAATGATATTACATATGAAGATTTAACTGCTTTTGCTCTAGAAAATCAGTATACTAGATATCCTGTATATGAGGAAAATATTGATAAAATATTAGGTTTTATTCATGTTAAAGATTTGTATTCAATTTCTTTAAATGAAGAACCTTATTCAATTGATAAATTAATTCGTCCGATAATGTTAGTGCCAGAAACAATGACGATGGATAATTTAATTATCGAATTTAAGAAAAATCATTGTCAAATAGCTGTCGTTATTGACGAATTTGGTGGAACTTCTGGTCTTATTTCTCTAGAAGATGTCCTTGAAGAGATTATAGGTGAAGTACAAGATGAGTTTGACGAGGAAGAAGAAGCTGATATTAAAGAAATTTCAGAAGATATATATGAAGCAAATGCAATGGTTAGAATTGACGAATTTGTTGAATTCTTTGATCTGAATGAAGCTCTTTTTGAAGAAGATGACGTTGAAACTATTGCTGGATTAGTTGTTAAACTTTTAGGCCGAATTGCAGAAGTAAATGATACTGTAACATTTAATGGCTTTGAATTTACAGTCCTAGAAATGGATGGAGCTAGAGTAACAAAATTACAAATCACTAAACTCCAAGTCCAAGAAGTTTCTACTACAGCTGAAGAAGCATAAATTATTTTGTAAATTTTTGTAAAATAAATATTAAATTGAGCAAGTTTGCGTAAAAAAAATACTTTATATAAGTGTAGTGTTATATAAGTGTGTAAGGTATTTATGTCAGCAGGTTTAACAGCAATAGCATCATTATCACCAATCGTTGCCTCTCAATTTATCTTCTCATCAAGAAGGGCAACTAGAGGCTTTGAAGCTTTGGATACAAATCCTTTGAATGCTGTTATGAATTTTGATATTGCTGCTGCACAAGGTGTTAAAGGCTCAACAGCTATGATTGAAGCTGCAAGAGTCAATAGTGCCGAAGTAGAGCAAGCAGCACGAGGCTTTGAAAAAATTATAAAAGGTGTTACAGATTCTAGTAAAGTTGCAAAAGGTATTTCAAAGGTTGTAGATTTTACTGCAAGGAATATTAACCCTGTGATTTGTGGTACAAGTATATTTAAAGCTGCTACTGCAAAAAAAGGTAAAAAAATGGAAACAGCTGCAGATGAAACTACAAGACTGGCAACTATGTTTACTTTTGAGGGTGGCTATAAAGCTTTAGCTGGAATGCCTAGATATGAAAGAGTAAATGGTAAGCTTGTTTCAATTCCAGTCGATAGTATTTTGTACCGTGACTTTAAATTTGTTAGAAAATGTGTAGATGCGTTTACTGAATGGTGTGACAATACTGTAATGTTCAAGAAATTGTCATTAAAATTCTTGCCAGGAGTATTAAAAGGGCTCGGTTTTGTAGCTGCATCAATTACGGGCTATAATTTGGGCTCACTCATTACAAAAGCACTTGGTATTAATCAAGATTGTAAACAAGAAAAGCTTACTCAAGCATCAATTGCATAAATTAATATTTAATATTTTTGATTTTACCTTTTTCTTTGTATAAAGTTTTGAATATTGTTTGAGAACGTCTATGGTTATTAATTGTAGCTTCAAGTGACGCATTAATCGTGAAGTATATAATTGGTGTAGCGATAGCTACTGTTAAGATAGCTACTATTGCATGTTTGATATAAGTCTGGATTGAATTAAGTCTTTTTTGTGTAACAACAATATTATCTTGTTCTTTTAAGATTCGATTGATTAAATTTTTACGTTCCTTGACTGTAAGACTTTCAATAAACTCTGTGTTCTCAGGGTCTATGTATACAACGTATTTTGAATATTTAACATTGTCATCTAAAAAGTCTAAGCTTTCGTTGTATTCGATTTGTTCGGGAGTAGCTTGTTTTTCAACAATGTTACCATTTGTTAGAGCTTCAATTTGCTCATTGCTTTCTGATACAGCATCCATTTTTTCAGGAGTTTTTTCTTCTTGAGTTGGAAGTACTTTTTTAGAATCTTCTTTTTTCTTTTTCTTATCTTTTTCTGGTTTTTGAATCTCTTGTTGAATAGGAGCAGTAATTTCCTCTTTAGGCTCTGGGTTTGGCTCTGTTTTATGCTCTGCCTGAACTTTCTTTGCCTCTAAAGCTTCTAAATTTTGTGCATTTTTTTGTTTTTCAAGCTTAGCTTTGTATTTTTTTATAAAATTATCATCAATGCTTGCATCAATATGTGGAACAAAAGTCTCCCCAGAGCTTTCTGCTGGAGATTGTCCGTCCTTAGAGACTTCTTCAAACAATGTTGACACATCAGTTTTAGAAGGCTTCTTTTCTATAAGATTTGAAGTTTGTGTTATTTGATTTTGTAATTGTTCAATAAACTCTGTTGAGATATCATCATTTAAAGCTGCTAGCTCATTAATATCCAAAGGATCATTCAAGTTCATTATATCGTTAGTATTGTTATCTTCAACAGCCATTCAAATTTACCTATAATCTCTTCTTTTATTTTTATGTTATCATTATATATGATAATTTGATTAATGGCAATCATAAGAGAGATTGAGATGATTATAGAAATAGAATATTTAAAAAGTTTAATAAAAAAATTATCTGAAGCAAAAGTTTTAGTAATTGGTGATTTAGCTTTGGACGAAATGGTTTATGGTGATACAGAACGTATTTCAAGAGAAGCTCCCGTATTGATTTTACAACATACTCATACTAAATATATTTTAGGTGGTGCTTCTAATGCAGCGCACAACGTTGCAACATTGAATGATAAAAAAGTTACTGTTATTGGAGTAATTGGTGATGATTATCAAGGGCAAGATTTAAGAAATGCTTTTAATGAAGCAGGTATAAATTGTGATTCATTAGTGGTTGATAAAGAACGTAAAACAATTACTAAAACAAGGATTTCAGGCTCTTGTTCTCATTCAATTACACAACAAATTGTAAGAATTGATAGACAAACGAATGCTCCAATTTCTCAAGAAACTGAAGCTAAAATCATTAAGGAAGCTGAAGCTTTGATACCACAACATGATGTTGTAATTCTATCTGATTATCATATTGGAACTTTGTCAAAAAGAATTATAGATTCTGTTGTGAACATAGCAAATAAATATTCCAAGAAAATAATAGTTGATGCTCAAAAGAATTTGGATTCTTATAATGGTGTTTATTCAATGACTCCAAATTTACCTGATACTCAAAAACATGTAGGTTTTTATTTAAAAACAAAAGAAGATTTTGTAAAAGCTGGATTAAAAATAATAAATGAAGCAAGTTTAGACAATATATTAATTACCTGTGGAGCAGAGGGCATGGTGGTTGTTGACAAAAAAGGAAATTATTCACAAATTCCTGTCTTTAACAAATCAAAGGTTTTTGACGTTACAGGTGCGGGGGATACTGTTACTGCAACATATTCTTTAGCTTTAGCGATTGGAGCAGAACCCGTTTATGCAGCTATCATTGGTAATATTGCGGCTGGAATTGTAGTTAAGCAGTATGGTTGTGCTACAACAACCATAAATGAAATATTGTTAGCTACTCCATCAAAAATAGATATAGAAAATTAAGGGGTTGGTATGAAAAAACTAAGTATTGTTGATTTTATAATTATTATTGGAGTGATAATAGCGCTATTTGTAGGGTTCTTTACTGCAAAACATTTTAGACAAACAGCAGACAAGCAAATTGAAGCAACTTCTCCAATTACGTTTCAAGTGTTTTTGAGAGGTGTGACTGTAACCGGTGAAGAGTTTCCGATTCTATCAAATTCAAAAACTTTTATAACAATAAGAAATGTACCATATACAGAACTAGATGTTGTGAATGTAAATAGTCAATCTAGAAAGACTTATGCACCGATGTCAAAAAATGTTTTAGTGCCTGATCCTTCTCAGCCGGCAATATATGATGCAATAATTACAATAAAAGATGTCGCTAAAATTACTAAAGATGGTGCTGTAGTTGGTGGAAACAAAATTAAAATGGGATTGCCAGTTACTTTAGAAGGCCAAAAATACAAGTTTAATGGTACTATTTCAGATGTTAGGGTAACTTCTGAAGTTGAACTTAATGATGCTGGTGAAAATGACAATGTAGGTTAATTTGAATGCTTTTAAATGCTATTTTTAATGCAACTCAAAAAATATTTTATTCAGCTTATAAAAAAAGCTTTGTTTTGCAAAATATCGATTGGTTAATATTTTTAAATATAAATTTAGTTATATTAACATCTGCATTTGCTCAATCTGACTGCATTGGAAACTTTGCATTATTTGTCATTATTTTAACATTTATTAAATTTTTATTTAAACCTAAGACTAAGCTTGTTTTATCTGGCGCTGAAAAGTTTTTGTTATTATACTTAATGATTGTTTTAATTAGCGTTGCTGGCTCAACCTTATTTGCTCTAAGCTTAAAAGGATTTAGCAAAACTCTGGTTTATATTGGTTTTTATTTTTCTTTTGTGGATTATTTAAAAAATAATTTATCAAAATTGAAATATATATTCATGCTCATTGCAGGGGTAACTTTTATTGAGTCATTTGTTGCATTGAATCAAAATTTTTTATCTGTATCAGAAATTTCTGGTTGGCAAGATATGTCAAGATTGAATCCTGAGCAAGTTATGACAAGAGTTTATGGAACATTAAAACCGTATAATCCAAATCTTTTTGGAGGATACTTGTTGGCAGTTTTACCAACTACCTTATTTGTAGTGTTTTTACCTTTATGCAATAAACATTATAAAACTGCAGTATTTGGGTTGTTTATGTTTTTAATGGTTTTGTCAGCTTTGATAATGACTGGTTGCAGGGGCGCTTATATAGGCTTATTATTTGAAATTATTGTTTTGCTCTTTATATCATTTCACTTGTTAAAATCATCATATAAAAAAATATTTATGTATGTATCTGGTTTATTTTGCGTTATATCTAGTATGATTATACTTTCGATGTCTTCTTTAAGAGCTAGAGTTGCGTCTATTTTCGCAATGCGTTCAGATAGTTCTAATTCTTTTAGATTTAATGTTTATAACTCTTGTATAGATATGTTTAAGGACAATTGGTTATTAGGGATTGGTGTCGGGAACCAAAATTTTAGAGAAATCTATGGGTTATATATGAAAACAGGATTTGATGCGTTAAGTGCATATAATATATATCTGGAAATAGCTGTTGAAAGTGGTTTATTTGCGCTTATAGCATTTATAGCGTTCATTGTTTCAGTATTTATAAAGGGTGTTAAATTTATATTGAAAAAGCCAAGTTTTAAATCAATATATGTAATAATAGCAATTATATCTTTGGTAGGTTTGTTATTCCATGGTATTGTAGATACTGTTTTTTTTAGACCACAAATCCAATTTATATTTTGGATTATGGTAGGTGTTATTAGAGTTTTAACTTGTAAGGAATATAATTATGATAGAAACAGAACTTAAGAATTTACGTGAAGAAATAAATAAGCATAATTATAACTACTACGTGAATGATAATCCAACAATAAGCGATTTTGAATACGATACTCTATTTGCTAGACTAAAAGAACTTGAAACTCAATATCCTCACCTTAAAACACCTGATAGCCCTACTCAAAGAGTTGGTGGGATTAGTTCTGGATTTGATGAGTATAAACATAAATATAGATTGTATAGTTTAGATAATACATATAATGAGGATGAGTTACGTAAATGGTATGAAAGAGTGCAGAAAGAATGCCCTGGTAAAGTTGAGCTAGTATGTGAATTAAAGATTGATGGCTTGGCTATAGCGTTAACTTATAATAAAGGTTATTTTACAATTGGTGTGACTCGTGGGGATGGTATTATTGGTGAAAATATTACTCAAAACCTGAAAACGATTAAAGCAATTCCTTTAAAATTGTTTGAAGATGCAGATGTAGAAGTCAGAGGTGAAATCTATATGCCAAAATCATCTTTTGAGAAGCTTAATGCTGAAAGTTTGGAAAAAGGTGAAAAAATATTTGCTAACCCCCGAAATGCAGCAGCTGGTTCATTAAGACAGTTAGACAGCTCAATTACGGCAAAAAGAGATTTATCTATGTTTACTTATACTGCAATTATTGAGAATGCAAAAATTTTACCTAAAACACATTGGGATAGTATAGAATATATAAAAAAGCTAGGTTTTAAAACAAATCCAAATATTAGACTTGTAGAAGATATTGAAGGCGCAATCCAGTTTTGTAAAGATTGGGAGACAAAACGCTTTGATTTAGATTATGCAACTGATGGTGTTGTTATAAAAGTTAATAGATTTGATTATCAAAATGAGCTAGGATTTACTTCAAGAGCTCCTAAGTGGGCAACTGCATTTAAATTTCCACCAGAAGAAATGACAACAAAACTTGTGGATATTGAACTTGGTGTTGGTAAGACAGGGGCTGTTACTCCAGTTGCAATATTAGAACCAGTAAATCTTGCTGGCAGTACGGTATCCCGTGCTAGTTTACACAATTTTGATGAAATTGAACGCTTGGATATAAGAATTGGTGATAAAGTTTTAATTAAAAAAGCTGCAGAAATTATACCAAAGGTTATAAAAGTTGTTGAGACTGAAGAGCATGAAACTCTTCCAAAATACAAGACGCCAACAACTTGTCCGGAATGTGGTGATAAATTAGTAACAAGAGAAGGTGAAGTTAATTTGTATTGCGCAAATGAGTCTTGTCCATCTGTTGTAAAGGCTAGGCTTGAGTATTGGGTGTCTAAGGAAGCTATGGATATTGACTTTATTGGGCCATCAGTTATTTCACAATTATATTCGTTAAACATGGTCAAAACTCCTGCAGATTTGTATAAACTAACTTGTGATGATTTTATGAAACTAGATTTAGTAAAAGAGAAATCAGCTACAAATATGTATAATTCAGTACAGAATAGTAAAACAAAACCTTTATCTAGATTTATAACAGCTTTGTCAATAAGACATGTAGGTAAAGAAACTGCTGAAATTTTAGTAAATGAGTTTCCAACTTTAGAACAACTAAAAAATGCTGACATTGAAAGTTTAGCTAAGGTTGAAGGTATTGGAGAGAAAATTGCAAAAAGCATTTACGACTTTTTTAACACACCTGATAATATAAAAATTATTGATGAACTTTTGTCATTAGGGTTTAATTTTGAAAATGGTGTTTTAAATAAAACTGATGAATTGTTAGGAAAAACTTTTGTCTTAACAGGAACTTTACAAACAATGACAAGAGACGAAGCTAGTGATAAAATAAAATTAAGAGGCGGAAAAACATCTTCTTCTGTTTCAAAAAATACATCTTTTGTTTTAGCTGGAGCTAATCCTGGTTCAAAATTAGATAAAGCTGAAAAATTAGGTGTTATAATATTAAATGAAGATGAATTTCTAAAAATGATAGGTGAGAGGTAATTTTTTTAATGAAAAAGAATTTTAATATAATACAGATTAAAGGCTTTAGGGGAATAATAATGGCTATCTTTATAGTAGCTTGTCTTTTTGCTGGCTTTGTTGTGTTCCCTGGTTGGATGTCTATGCATATTTGGAATATTATAGCTTCTCATACTCTTAATATCCCTGCTATTGGTTTGTTCCAAGGTGTACTTTTATGGGGTATAGTTGCTGCTTCTTATTTTATTTTTAGAAAAGAAAAAGTTGTAGTTTGTATGCGAGGTAATGAAGGCCTAAGTGAAGAAGAATTAAAAGCTGTTTTTGCTAATATAAAAAGACAATCCCAAGAAGATCCAATTTTGCAAGCAATGATGCGTGCAAGAGAGGCTGAGCTAAAAATAAAAACCTTAGATGATTCAAAAACTCAAGAAGAAACTAAAACAGAAGTTGTAGAAGCGTCTACAACCGAAACTACTACACAGCTTTAATTATTTAGCCCCTGGTTTTGGTATTTTCAAAAACCATCCTACTTTGGCTGAGTGCAAGTATTTTTAGTGAACAACTGCCTTGGCGTTTATCGATAATGCCAATTGAACCGAGTCTTGCTGATACAAATTCGTTTAAGTCCTCTGGAGCTACAAATAAAGGACAGTTTGAGTTGCATTCTTTTTCTGTTGAAAATGGACAAATTTTGGTCATTATTTTAATTCCTCCAAAGCTAGAGCTAGTTGTTCGTCATTAGGGGCTTTACCGTGCCAACCAGCCTGATTTTCCATAAAAGAAACCCCTTTGCCTTTAGTTGTATTTGCGATTATTGCGACAGGTCTGTTTGCAGTTTGTGCTTTGTTATATGCTTCGTATATTGCATTGTAATTATGTCCGTCGATTTCAATAATGTCCCAGTTAAAAGCTTTAATTTTATCACTAAGATTATCTAAGGACATAACATCTTCAGTGCATCCGTCAATTTGTAGTTTATTTCTATCAATAATCGCAATTAAATTGTTGAGTTTTCTATGTCCAGCTTGCATAAATGCTTCCCAGCACGAACCTTCTTGTAATTCTCCATCTCCAAGATAAACAACAACTTTTGAAGATTTTTGGTCTAATTTTAGACCTAATGCAATACCGCATCCGAGAGAAAGTCCTTGCCCTAAAGAACCAGTCGAAGCTTCTATTCCAGCTATGTATCCTTTAGATGGGTGACCTTGTAGTTTTGAGTTGATTTTTCTAAATGTCATCAATTCAGTTTCTTCAAAAAAACCATTGTCAGCTAATATTGAATATAATAAAGGTGAAGCATGGCCTTTTGATAATATGAATCTGTCTCTATTCTCAAAATTTGGATTTTTATCCCAATCTGCGGGGATGTTTAAGCATTTTTTATAAAGAACAGTCAATATGTCTGCACCTGATAGAGACCCACCAGGGTGGCCAGATTTTGAATTATGTATCATTTTTAAAATATTTTTTCTTACTTTTGATGCAGATACTCTTAAATCTTCTATTTCTTGTGCAGATAACATTTTATAAACTCCTATTTCGAAAACTTATAATTAATAGCTTTGAGAATGAACAATGGTAATGTAGGAAAGATACGTTTTAATCTACTTGGTTGTGTCAGTGTACGGTATAACCATTCCAATCCTAAGACTTGAAATATTTTAGGTGCTCTTTTAACGTATCCAGACCAAACATCTAAGCTTCCACCGATACCTATCATTAAACAAGGCTTTAAGACTTTTTTTGCTGCAAAAATAAACTGTTCTTGTTTTGGAGAGCCAGTTGCAACAAGTACAAGTTTTGGTGATTTTGCTAATAGATCATTAAATATTTCTTCATTGTTCTCAAAATAACCATTATGATAATAAACTATGTTAAGACCATTAATTTCTTTTTGTAAATTCTCAATAGCTTTTTGTACTATTTCTTCTCTTGCTCCGATAATTGCGACCGGAATTGAATTTATTGCAGTCTCTATAAGAAGACTTTTGGCAAAATCAACCCCTGGTATTCTGGATACATTTTTACCATTAATCTGTAAGGCGATTTTTACACCAACTCCATCAGGAATAACCATTTCTGCTTCTTTGATTATGTTTGCAAAGTCACTATCTTTATTAGCGTATTCAAACATTTCAGGATTGATAGTTACAATTTGTGAAACATTTCTACCATCAATAAATTCTTTTGCTCTATCAATAGCTTCCTCAAAGCTATATGTGTCTATATTTAGTCCTAATAATTCTACACTCATATTTACATTATACTTGAAAAATGAAAATATGTATTCTAAAATAAATAACGTTAGGTTTTAAGAAAGGAGTTTTTAATGAAAAAAATATTATCATTATTAGCAATTGTGGCTGTATCAGCTTCTTTATCAGTTTCAGCAGCAGATACAAAAGTTGGTTCATTTCTTGATAAATTAAATCAAAAGGAACAAGAAATTAATAAAAAGATTGATGCTTCTCAAAAAGCAAGAGCTGACCAAAGAGCAGCAGCTGAGAAAAGACAAGCTGAACAAAAAAAGGCTATTGAAGCTAAACAAGCTGAATTAAAAAAACAACAAGAAGCTAACAGAAAAGCTTTAGAGGCTAAGCAAGCTGAATTAAAAAAACAGCAAGAAGCTAATAAAAAAGCTTTAGAAAAGTCAAAACAAGATGCAAAAGCAAGACAAGATGCTAGAAAAAAAGCTGTTGACGCTGAAAAAGCTTATTGGAAAGGTCTTTTAAATAAATAATTAAGAAAAGCGGAGCTTTTAGCTCCGTTTTTTATTTGTTGTTTTCTTGTGTAATTATTTTTTTTAGTTTAATTGCTTCTTCTCTAATAAGAGCACTGTATTTTTTTTCTAAATAATCATAATGTTGATGAAGTTTTTTTAGTACCTTTTCTCTGCCACCATTATAATCATATTCATCAAAAATTTCTTTTTGTTTTTGTGTTAATCTGTCTCTTAAGCCTTCAAGCATACTATTTTCGTTAATAACTTTGCCTTCATTGATAGCTTCTAATGCTAATTTTGATTGAACCCCAATTCCTCCGCCTATAAAATTATAGTCCCAAGGCTTTTTCTCAGTGATTTCGCCGACTTGTGTTTTTACTGTTTTTGTAACTTGATATGCACCTTTGAATATAAAATCAACAAGTTTATTACCTGAATAATTAAGCTCTATAATTTCATTTTTGCCATTTTCAAGTATGTTTTTTACTCCGTCTACAATTCTTCGGCTTCCTCTAGGGTTTTGTATAGCATAATCAAGCATGTCAATGGCATATTGCCCTTTTAGTTTTGCTTGGAAATTTGTATTGTAATTTGTTGAGATTGGTTGTATGTTCATTTTTTACTCCTTATATGTATCTATATTAAACCTTATAAAAAAATAATTTGCCACTTTTTTTTTATTTAATATAATTTAAACTACAATGAGTATTATCCAAAAATCACAAAAATCATTAGAGTACGATAAAATTTTAGCAGAATTGGCAGTGTTTTCAAAAACTGACCAATCAAAATTTTTGTGTTTAGACTTAACTCCATTAGTACGTTTTGATGATATTAAATCTAGTTTAACTTATACAGCTGAAGCTAAAATGATTTTAGATAAAGCTTGTGATATTCCTATAGAGAAAATACAAAACTTTGCAAAACTTAGAGAAAAGAATGAATATTTTGTTGAAGAAGAGTTGGTGTCTGTAGCCAAAACTTTTAGAACCTTTCGTTTAGTAAGAAATTTCTTGAAAGAAAATCTTGAGCCTAACTCTCAAATGAATGTTTATATTGATAATATTTATACAAATAAAGAACTAGAAGATAAGATCTTTGAAACTTTAGATGAAAATTATATGGTGAAAGGGAATGCAAGTCCTGAATTAGCTGGCTTGTATTCATCTTTAAAAGACACTGAATCGGCTTTAAAACAAAAAGTCCAAGATTTAATGAACTCATCTGAATTTCAATCTCATTTACAAGAAAATATTTACACTACTCGTGATGATAGAATAGTTTTTCAGATAAAAGCGTCTTCTAAATCAAAGGTTCCAGGGATAGTTCATGATGTTTCTGCTACAAATAGAACGTTTTATATAGAACCTGCTCAAATTGTTCCTATGAATAATAAAATAAGGGAAGTACGCTCTAAAATCTATGCTGAAATTATAAGAATTTTAACAGCATTAAGTAATGAAATAAGAAAAGATATTGAACAATTGATAGCAACAGAGAAGATTGTTGCAGAAATTGATTTTCATTTTGCAAAAGCTAGATATGCGGTAAAAACTCAATCGGTAGAACCTAATTTAATAAAAGAAAAGAAAATTAAGATTGATTTAATGCGACATCCGCTTTTGATAGGCCGTGTTGAAAATATAGTAGAGAATGATTTTTATATTGGTGAAGATTTTAAATCGATTATTATAACTGGCTCAAATACGGGTGGAAAAACAGTAGCTCTTAAAACAGTTGGTTTGTTTATATTGATGACAAAATCAGGTATGTTTTTGCCTTGTGCTGAGGCTCATATTTATCCATTTGAGAAAGTTTTAGCAGATATTGGAGATGAGCAGAATATCCTGCAGAGTCTATCTACTTTCTCTTCTCATATGAAAAATGTGATTTCAATTCTGAATAATGCAAACTCTGAAACAGTTGTTTTGATTGATGAACTTTGTGCAGGCACTGACCCTCAAGAGGGAGCTATTCTTGCAGAAGTTATTTTAAAAGATTTAGCTAAAAAGAATGCAATTTCTGTAATAACAACTCATTATGGTGAATTAAAGACTTTGGAATTTACGGATAATTCTTTTAAAAATGCCAGCGTAGAATTTGATTCGGAATCATTAAAACCAACATATAAATTAATAATAGGTATTCCAGGATTGAGTAATGCGATTTCTATTTCATCTAATTTAGGCTTGGATGAAAGCTTGGTCTGGGAAGCTAAACAACTATTAATTACACATAGAGATCCTTCAGTTTTAGCGGTGGAAAGATTACAAGATACCCAGCAAAAATTGGACGTTAATTTAAAAGAAGCTGAGGAATTGAATGCTCAAGCTGATGAATTGAAACATAAATATGAAAAAGAACTGTCTGAACATAAAAAAGATAAGAAAAAGACTTTAAAAGGTATTAAAGATAGATTTGAAACCCAATTAGATAATGCAAAAGACGAGATAAAAGAAATTTTAGATGAATTAAGACGTGAAAAATCAGAAAAAATCGCAAGACGTTCTTATGCTAGACTTGCTAAACTTGAACAAGGTTTTAGAGGCGATTTACATTCGTTTGAGGAAAAAGAAACTTATCAAGAGCTTAATTGGACGGAGGTAAAAATTAATGACAAAGTTATGTTGAAAGATCTTAATCAAGAAGTCGTTGTTTTGTCATTACCTGATAAATCGGATAGCTTGTTTATTCAAATGGGCATGATTAAAACAAAAGTGAAAAAAGATAGACTTGCTGTTTATAATAAAGAAATGGCTAAAAAAGTTAATTTGCCAAACTATCAAAAAGAATCATTTACTCTTAAAAAGTATGATATTTCTAATACTTTGGATTTGCGTGGCGAAAGAGTAGAAGAAGCTTTGGACGAATTGGAAGCTTATTTGGATAAAGCAAGTTTAGCTAATTTAACTCCTGTTTATATAATTCATGGCCACGGTACAGGTGCTTTAAAATCTGCAGTAAGAGAATTTGTATCATCCTCACCTTATGTAGCGAAATATAGAGTAGGTGAAGACGCAGAAGGCGGAGATGGTGTTTGCGTTATAGATATAAAATAAAATGTTTAACACATCCAAGGTTTTGTAGTATAATTAACCTATGATTGAAAGATATTCACGAGAAGAAATTAAAAAGATTTGGGATTTAGGGGTAAAGTTTGATTACTTCTTAAAGGTAGAACTTGCTGTTTGTGAAGCATATGCTAAGTTGGGGCAGATACCTCAAGATGCGTTATCACAAATCAAAGAAAAAGCTTCCTTTTCAATAGAAAGAATTGATGAAATAGAGAGAGAAGTGCGACACGATGTTATTGCTTTCATAACTAATGTTAATGAAAGTGTAGGAGCTGAAAACGCAAAATATATTCATATGGGATTAACTAGCTCAGATGTTATTGATACTGCGTTTGCCTTACAAATAAAAGATTCTTCAATGATTATCTTAAAAGGTTTAGACGGACTAATTGATGTTATTAGAAAAAGAGCTTTTGAATTCAAAAATACTATCTGTATTGGTCGCTCTCATGGAGTTCACGCTGAAATTATGACATTTGGGTTTAAACTTCTAAACTGGCTTGATGCATTTGAAAGAGCAAAAGTTAATTTTGAAAGAGTTTTAGAAGAAATATTAGTTGGCCAAATTTCTGGGCCAGTTGGAACTTATAGTAATGTTCCAATTGAAGTAGAGAAACTAACATGCGAGCATCTTGGTTTAAAACCAGCAAGAATTTCTACTCAAATAATTTCAAGAGATAGACATGCAAGATTTATGTCCGAATTATCTTTAATTGCAAGCTTAATTGAACAGTTTGCAACAGAAATTAGACATTTGCAAAAAACAGAAGTAAGAGAAGTAGAAGAAGGTTTTGCTAAAGGTCAAAAAGGATCTTCTGCTATGCCGCATAAAAAGAATCCAGTTTTATGTGAAAATCTTTGTGGGCTTGCTCGTGTTGTACGCTCAAATATGCTAACTGCGTTTGAAAATATAAACTTATGGCACGAAAGAGATATTTCACATAGCTCAGCAGAAAGAATTATTTTTCCAGATTCTTTAATTTTGGTTGATTTTATGCTTGCAAGGTTTAAAAATGTGATAGAAAATCTTGTAATTTATGAAGATAATATGCAAAAAGATGCTAATTTATATGGTGGTATAGTATATTCTCAAAAAGTTCTTTTAAAACTTGTAGAAGAAAAAGGCTATACAAGAGAAGATGCTTATAGAATTGTTCAGAAACATGCTCTTAATGCGCTTAATGGCGGTGATTTTAGAGAAGGCCTAGAATCAGAAAATATATTATCTGATGAAGAATTGAATGAATGTTTTAATCAGCAAGATTATTTGAAAAATATTGATAAAATATTTAAAAAGTTTGAATAAATTAGTAATTGGCTTAAACTTCAGCAATGGCAAGTGTTATAACTTGTTTTGTTACTTTACAAAACTTAATAAAAAATGAATTGTAAAGAAATGTAAATGCATCTTCTGACAAGGCTGAAACCCTGTTATAATCCCCGACATGATATGATATGACATGATATGTGGGATACTTTTGCCCTAAAGTTTTTTCAAAGTGTGCCGTTATATTTTCTATAAAAGTTTTTTATAGGAGATGTTATGAGTGAAAAGTCAAGCGAAAGCTTTTTAAATCCAAATTTGTCAAATTATGAAGCAATGGTACAATTAGAGAAACAAAAAAAAGAGAAATTAGATGGTTTTAAGGAAAGGATTAAACCTTTTAAAATGATTTCAACTCTTAAAGATGCAAAAGAGTTGGCAGATAAAATTTTACCGACATCTAATGAAATTAATAGGTTTTATATTGGCGATGCAAAATGTACAATTGTTAATCGTTCAGATATGTTACGTATATGTGTCGATTCTTATGATGAATACATTTGTTATGATTTTACGTAATTAAGTTAGATACAAAGATAGGAGTTTTAAATGACTAATGTTAATTTAAACTTAAATAAAAATTTATCAAATATAAATTTAAATAATTACAATGGAACGACAGGGCAAATAGGCGGTAAATTAGATGTTATAGAAAATGTAAATATATCACAAGTAATATCTGATTTTACGACTGGGAAATTGAGTATTGAAGAATTGTTGAAGAAAATTCAAATGTTAGGACAAGAGTATACTCAATCTGGTGATACGATTACCTTTAATTTGAATGGTAAAAACTACACATTTAATATAAATAATAATCGAGTGGAAGCTAATAATACAACATCAGTGACCACAAAAGTTACGACTTGTAATAGTGATGTGACAGAATTAATAAATAAATTTACTCAAGGTAATATGACTATTAAAGAAGTTGTTAACTATTTAGAGGCTAATAATATTGAATATAGCGTTTCTTTACAGAATAATAATTACGTTCTAAAGTTTAAAATTGCAAATAAAATTTATACAATTGTAACTAATAATGAGCCTAATAGTACTAATAATAATGATGATATGACAAAGTTATATACAACGGCTGAATTGAAAAATTACGATATAAATTTAGTAGCGGAATATTTTAGTGCAGTTAAAGCGAATGACGGCTCTACAAAATATAAATTAAATGAGGGTAAAACTTATCCTGATTTTATTTTAGCTTGTAGTAAGAAAATTGCTAAAAATCCAGAAATTAAGGCCTCTGGTATAGCAGTAAGTGGTTCTTGGTACTCAGAAAAGCAGTGCTCTAAAAATGGAATTTGTATTTCTACAGTACAAAATTCTGCTATGAATTATCTAAAGACAACTTTAAAACAAGCATATAAAAAGAGTTTTGACTCTAATTTAAAAGCTATTTTAGAAGCATTAGGGTATACAAGTTCTATGCAAAATAAATTGTTTGAAGCGTATTTTGCTGAAACTGTAGAAACCATGAGTAAGGTAGTTAATTCACTAACAACTAATGGATATAAAGGCTTTTTAAACAATAAAGGCTGGGCAAATATTGATAAAAATGCTTTTGTTAATGCTTGTACAAAAGATTTTAACAATAAAACTACCTCACTTCTTAATGAAATTAACGAATATGCAGAAAAGTATAATAAAGATTTTGGTGGAAAAAATACGACCAAAGATAAAAATATTCAAGAGATTGAAAAAGTATTGCTAGAAGTTAAGGAGGGTACTAAATCAAGAAAAGATGCTGAAATTATATTGTTAAGAAATTATGATTTAACGTATAGTGAAGCTTTGATAAATTATGCTAATTCATTTTTGAATAACAATTATTTAAACATTGATGGAAGGCTTTTAGAAGGGTTTAATGTGCCTTTATCATTTTCTTGGTATGAAGAAGGTTATTTTCGTAATTTTGTTTGTTATGGGAATGATATAGTTGATGATAATTTTAAATATTCAATAACAGATACAAATAAAGGTGGTAAGGCTGAAATAGAATTCAAAAAATATATAGAAGATAATAATTTAAAAGAATTGATGGAAGAAAACTATTTGGCTCAATATTCTATACTTTTTGACATATTGAATGTAGATGCTTCTGAAGTCTTTAATAAAGCTTTTAAAGAAGTACTTAACAGTGATAAATTATTTGATTGCTTAAAATTCAATAAATCAAATGATTATAGAGTATTAGACGTAGCTTCTTCTGTAGCTGAATTTTTAGAACAAGTTAAGTATAGTATAAATGGTACTATAAATAGTATTAGTGACAAGTATAAAGAAGCAGCATTAGATGAAAGAGAAAATGTAGAAAAAATAGACACAACACTAGTTTTTGACTTGTCTAATGTTGATTATAATGATATACAAAAAGAATTAAAAGTACGAGGTGCAAGGGTTGGTGATATTGTAATAATATGTGATTCTAAATATGTTATTACAAGTGTAGATTCTAGCTCTGGAGACTATGTTTTAGAAGAAACTAATGATGTAAATTCAACAAATAATAATTCACAAGTAGATGATGATATCGTATTATCTATGACGCAACAAGAATATGAAAAATTCTTGAAAGATTCTATTGCTATTGTTGGTGCTGATAAACCTTCTATTCTTGACAGTGAACAAGAGGTTTCAAAATTCTTGAATCGTTTAAGAAATTCAACCGAAGTGTTTAGTATAGAAGCTATTATGAAAGAGTACTATGCATACATAGGCAAGAATAATTTTTCGGCAACAATTACTGACCATGTCACAGCTGTGTTATTAGCAACAACAATAGCTCAAATGTTTACAGGTACTGATAATGAAAGAACAAATCAAGATTTTCTTAAGAACAATAAAAAAAGCTTTAGGCAATTGTTTACAGAATTTGATTTAGGTCTTAATAATAACAATCAAAACGGTATTAGGTTGCAAGGTAACTATGGCTGGACTGGGGATAAAGGAGCTGCATTTGTTTGCGGAGCTTTAGATGCTTGTGCAGCGGGTTGCTCTATGATACCAGGTCTTGGTACAGTCGCTTCAATATCTATATCAATATTTACAGATTTATTAGAGGTCGGTATTGGATACTTTATTACCGGAGAAGCTGATTGGACAAATTTTGTCGAATGCGCTATTATTGATGCTATTTTTGGTGCAATTCCTGGTGCAAAGATGTTTCAAGGGTATATTAAAGGTGTTGTATCTGAATATGTTAAAGAAGGCCTGGCCTGGTTTTTAAATCAGTGGTTTTCAAATATGAATTTTAAAGGTCCTCGTGAAATTGGAAATAGAAATGGAAACGATGCAGGAGGAACAACTGGAAGAAATTTAGATGATTTAATGATACAAATTGATAATACATATGTGGATTTTCCAACTTTTAAAAAGGTTTATACAGCAATAATCGCCACTGGTGACCTTACTGAATATATGAATGATGATGGTACTATAGACCATGAGGTAGATTAAGGAGATTAATTCATGTCTAATGAAATAAACAAAATAATAACAGTAACAGGTGAAAAAGTTTTTACAAATATTATGCCTGATTCAACAGGAGCTCTTGAAGATAGCTTATGGCATATTTTCGAATGTGTAGATGAAAATTATGACCAAAAATTAAGTGGTAAAGAAATTTCAATTTTTAATAAAAAAATTCAAGAATATGCTGCTAAAGATGGGAATAAGTCCGAATTGAGTGAAGAGGAAGTTAAGATGTTAGCTGAAAACTACGGTATAAAAAACACTTCTGCTATGAAAAGTTTAGGACTTACTAATGTTGATATTATAAAAATGATCATGAGTTACACTTCTTCCGAAGCTATGATAAAGAATATGGGAGAATCTTTACACGGGAAATGGTATAATTTTGGCTTTGTACAACCTAATAAAGAAAAATTCGAAGCATTATTTAATGAATTAAATGAAGCAAATATTGGCTATGTTTGGGGTAATTACCCAACATCTTTATCGAAAGATATCTTATTATTCTATACAGAAAATGAAGCTACTAAATTTTTCGATGAAGCTTTTCAAATTATGAAGAATAAAGCTGATATGAAATGTGTTAAGATAGATACATTAATTAATCAATATAGTAATACTAAAGATGTTCAAAAAAAGGCTGCTGTAATAGAAGAGATGTCTTCAAGAATTTATACAGCTGATGTCGCGTTAATGTGCGTATTAAAAAAGGCAAATGTTGATAAACTAACATATAAAGATATTTCTAATGAGTCCAAAACAAAAATTGAAAATATTGCAACAAAAGTTGGGGCTCCGATAACAGACGATTTATATGGTGATGGTGTTTTAGGTAACACAAAATCTGTTAACAGTTCTAAGATGCAATTACCGGCAATGAAGATTCTACCAGTTTTAAATAAAGTTTTATCTAATCCAAATTTAAAAGAAAGGGCACAAGCTTGTGTACGCAAGGAAGGTAATTATTTAGTTGTTAATTTCCCAAATGATAAAGGTTATCAAGTTCTTGCAGAAGAGTATTTAGCTGATGAGAGAGGTCGAACTATTCAGGACGGCGTAATTGGTGATGGTGATATGTCTAATTTTGTAATTACAATATATGATAAATTAAATCAGGACGGTAAACAAGATTTATTAAAAAATGAAAAAGCATTAGAGCAATATATTATTAAATTGATAACTCCAGAAGTTTAATAAATTTATTAAAAATTATTAAAAAAACATGTTACAAAATAAGTAACATGTTTTTATTTGTAAATTTTTGTAAATTTACCCCTTGAAAAATTGTAACTTATACCCTTATTTGCTTGACTCACTTTTTTGATGTTGTACGATTGAATAACATGAGAACATGTACATGGGATTATTATGTCCGAAAATATAATAGAAAAAATATAAAAAAGTTATATAGTGCGTACATCATTAGAATAGATGAGGTGAATTAATGTCGACAAAATATGCGAAAAGAGTAACGCCAATGGGTATTCCAAATACACGTTTGGACGATTTACCAGATTTAATTGACGTGCAAAAGAAATCATTTGAATGGTTCTTAAAAGAAGGGTTAAAAGAAGAGCTTTTAGCTTTTTCTCCTGTTAAAGATTATACAGGCAGATTAGAGCTACATTTCTTACCTAACTACACGTTCGATAATGCAAAATACACAGTTGAAGAAGCTCGTATACACGATGCTACTTATGCAAAACAACTTCGTGTAATGGTTAGACTTGTTAACCGTGACAGCGGTGAAATTAAAGAACAAGAAGTTTATATCGGTGACATTCCTACAATGACTGACAAAGGTACTTTCATTGTTAACGGTGCAGAACGTGTTATCGTTTCTCAAATCGTTCGTTCACCTGGTGTTTACTTCAAAAGAGAAGTTTCACCGACTGGTAAGAGACTTTACAATGCGACTATGATTCCTAATAGAGGAGCATGGTTGAAAATTGAAACTGACTCAAATGACTTAATTTACGTTAAGATTGACAAAAATAGAAAAATCTTAGCTACGACTTTATTGAAAGCTATGGGTATCACAGTTTCTGAAATGGAATCTTTATTCACTCACTTTGAATTCTTGAAAAAGACTTTGGATAAAGATACAACTGAAACTACTGATGATGCTTTAATTGATTTATATAAAAAATTGCGTCCGGGCGATCCAGCATCTGCACAAGGTGGACGTCAGATTCTTGAATCAAGATTCTTTGATGAAAAGAAATATGACATTGGTCGTGTAGGTCGTTATAAATTAAACAAAAAATTAAACTTGAATATTCCTAACAATACAAGAACATTAACTGTTCAAGATATTGTTGCTTCAATCGAATACTTGATTAACTTAACTTATGATGAAGGTTCATTGGATGATATCGATCATTTAGGAAATAGAAGAATTCGTTCAGTTGGTGAACTTCTTCAAAACCAATTTAGAGTAGGTCTTTCAAGAATAGAAAGAATTGTAAAAGAAAGAATGACTTTACAAGACTCTGAAACATTAACTCCATTGAATTTATTGAATACAAAACCGTTAGTTGCTTCTTTAAAAGAATTCTTCGGTTCTTCTCAATTATCACAGTTCATGGACCAAATTAACCCACTTGCTGAGTTGACTCACAAAAGACGTGTTTCAGCTTTAGGACCTGGCGGTTTACAAAGAGAAAGAGCTGGCTTCGCCGTTCGTGACATCCACCCTTCTCACTACGGTCGTATTTGTCCAGTAGAAACTCCAGAAGGTCCAAACGCAGGTTTGATTGGCTCATTAGCTACTCACGCAAGAGTTAATGATTATGGTTTCGTAGAATCTCCATTCTTTGTTGTTAAGGATGGCGTAGTAACTGACGAAGTTGTTTACATGACAGCTGACGAAGACGAAAATTATAGATGTGCTCCGGCTGACGTTCAACTTAACCCTGATAATACTTTCAAAGCAGCTCAAGTTCCTGTACGTTATAGATCTGAGTTTGTAATGTGTGACTCTTCAAAAGTTGACTATGTTGGTGTTTGTCCAATTCAAATTATTTCTGTTGCGACATCAATGATTCCGTTTATTGAACACGACGACGCTAACCGTGCATTGATGGGTTCAAACATGCAACGTCAATCAGTACCTCTTCTTATTACAGAAAGACCAGTTGTTGGTACAGGTATGGAAAGAAGAGTTGCAAAAGACTCTGGTATGGTTGTTGTTGCAAGAGTTGATGGTGTTGTAACAAGAGTTACAGGTGAAGAAATTATTATTTCTGATCAATCAGGAAAAGAACATTTACATGTATTAATGAAATATGTAAGATCTAACCAAGATACTTGTATTAACCAAAAACCAATCGTAAATGAAGGTGATAAGGTTATGGCAGGTGATGTAATTGCTGATGGTGCTTCTACAAGTTGTGGTGAG
>JAZNBJ010000046.1:0-20291 GCA_045586965.1 Candidatus Gastranaerophilaceae bacterium
ATCTATTTGTTCTGATAAATTAATATTATCGATTCTTTCACTTAAATCATTTAAAGATGTTAGTATCGAATGTTTTACCAACACACTAATTTCAGAAACATCTGGCAAATTAGTTGCGCAGATATCTTCAATATTTTGAAGATAATTCAACTGCTCTGATACTAAATTTTCAACATCAAGTATCTGCTTAGATATTGATTCTTGCAACTGCACGTCAGAAGAATTGTTTAAGACAGCCTGTCTTAATTCATTAAAACCTTCATTTAGTTTACTAATTGCTGAATTAGTTGCAGCCACAGAATTTTTCACTAATTGAGATAAAGATTCAACTTCATTATTAATAGCTTGTTTAACATAATCAAATTCTGATATTGATTTTGCTATCAAAGATTGAATTTTATCAAACTCTTCATTATAAGAAAGAGCTGATAATTTTATCTCTTCAAATTTATCTACCAATAAATCAACAAACTTTTTGTCAAACAAAGTAATTTTTTCATCTAATTTCTTATTTCCTGTTTCGACTTGAGAACACAAATCAGTTAAATTTGAACTAATAAAATCTTCAAATCTTGCGTTCAAAGAATCCACAGCGTTATTTATTAAAATCTCATTTGCCAATTTAAAATCTGACATTGAAGAAACAAATGCTGCGCTATCTAACAATTTACTAATACCTTCAATAATAGAATCAGTAGAAGCTGTCATTTCAACTTTCAAATTGTCAAATTTTGTATTTAGTACAGAATTGTCTGTTTTTATATCTAAATACCCTTTTAAATCCTCAATTGAATTATAGACTTGAGTATTAACTACATCTTCAATTCGAGTTGCTAATGAAACAAACTCATCATTTTGAGATTTTTTCATCAAATCAAATTGCTCAATTATTTCACCAACAACAATATCAGTTTCTTTTTCAATGTTACCTGAAATTGTAGCTAATTCAGCCTTAAAAGCTTTTAGGATTAAATCTTTACAAGAAACAACATTATTCTTTTGAACCTCAAATTGTTCCATAATATTGTTAATATAAGCATCAATAACTAAAAGACGATCTTTTTCAGAATCAACTGCATTCGCTTTTATTTCATTAATTTTTTCGTTAAACGCAACATTATATTCTGTTATCAAATTATTATTATTTGCAATCTCGCTTGAAACTTTCGCAAATAATTCATTTAATTCTGTTTGTCTTTCTTCATCTTCTTGAGCTTGAATATCTAATATTGCATTAAGATATTTTGCAATGTCATCAATTTGAGCATTTAATCTTGTACCTAGTTCTGAATTCTTAGCATCAACATTACTAGAAAACTCTTCTACTTTTGTCTCAATATCCTTTAGTATTAAAGCAGTACTGTCGTTATTGCTATCTATATTTTTTTGTAAATTTTGAGTCAGAAGCAAAATCTGTTCTGCATTATCTTTTGATTGCTCGTCCCAAATATCTTTTAATGTTGTATGTAAGCCTGAAATTCTATCTTGCAAATAATCAGATTGTTCTAATGCTTTACCTTTTAAATCTTCAAAAACTTTTTCAATAGTCAATTTGTAGTCACTAAGTTTTTGTTCAACGGAATCCTGCATTATTGTAGAAACTTTTAAAACTTCTGATTCTAATTTTTTAGAAATAGAAGCATCAGCTTTATCAAACAATATTGTTATTTGAGAAACTAGTGACTCAAAATTACTTTCAATAATTGAAAGCTGTCTTGCCATATCACCGTCAACATTTTCATCTAACTTATTGATAACTTCTTGGGCAGTTTTTAAGCTACTTGATATATCTTGCAATTTTAAATCTAAAGCATTTGAAGCTTCAGTCTGCAATGTAGTTATGTATTGATTTAAAGTATCTACTCTCTTTAAGAAAACTTCGACTTTTTCTTCTAATAATATTGCAGTTTTATCCTGCAATTCAGGCAGCATACCCTTAATTGATACCAACTCATTCGACAAGTCTGTTGACTTATTTACAACAACCTCAGCTGATTTGTTCTGCAATTCTGTCATCAATTGTCTTACAGAATCTATTTCCATAGATAAAATAGTCACTTTATCATTCAATAAAACAGATGACTTCTCTTGAGTTAGACTAACTAAATCTCGCATTGTTTCCAATTCAGATGCCAAACTTCCAACTTTATCTGTCAATAAGTCAGACGATTTAATTTGAGCTTGATTTAACAGATTTCGTAAAGATTCTAATTCAGATACTAGATTAGCAACTTTATCAACTAATAAATCAGAAGATTTATCTTGTAGCTCTGTCATCAATAACCTTAAAGATTTCAAATCATCAAAAATAATTGATGATTTGTCTGCTAATAAATCAGAACTTTTATCTTGAAGGTTATACAACAAGTCTTTTAAAGCAGAAAATTCATCAGTTAATTTTGCTAAAGCAGCAGATCTACCATCAACTTCATCACAAGAAAGTTTTGAAATCGAATCACGCATCTCTGCAACTAAAGTTTTGACTTCTTCTGAATTTCTGCTATATAACGAATCAATTGCAAATTTAATTTCAGTGATTTTATCAGCATTTTCACAAGTAAAATCAGTTTTAAAATCAGAAATATTATTTATTAGATTTTCTTTAAACATATCTAATTTTATTTCAATATCAGATTTTAAATTACTTGCTGCTGAAAGAACTTCTGTAAACTTATTATTTCCAGTTTCATTTGCTATATTTAATAAACTTTGCAATTCGGTATATGAATCCTGAAGTTCTAACAATTTAGAATATGTGTGTTTTAAATCTTTTCTTATATCTTCAGAATTTTCAGAAACAACCTTCTTAATATTATCAAAATTGCTTAGAGTTTCTTCCTCCAAACTTTTAATATTTGAATCAACTTGTATTCTTATAACATCAACTATATCTCTAACATTTTCAACATAATTAATATTACTGTCATTTAATAAATTAATTATTTCATCAAATCTAGTATTATCAATTTCAGATACAGAAGACTTTGTTTCACTAACATACGACAATACATCAACTAAGGATGATGAAATACTATCAAGAACAGTTTTTAAGCTTGCTAAAGAAGCAGCTTGAGTTTTTCTCAATTCTTCTTCAACTGTATCAATTTTGCTCACTAAAAGTTCATATTTACCATATAAATCAGATGTAAATCTTTCTGTTAGCTCAGAACTTGAATTTTCAAAAGAATTTGACAAGTCTTGTTTTACAGCATACAAATCTATTCTCAAGTCTTTTACGACATTTGTAAAATCAAGTGCTAATACATTCTCAACAGAAGATTTTAATTCTGCAAATTCACGTTTAACATTAGCTGCCTCAACAACAGATGTATCTAGCTTATAATCTAAAACATTAGAAACGTTTTTAATATTCTCAATATGCTCAACTAGCTGAGCTGAAGAATTCATAACTGTTTTTTCTTGAAGTTCTAGAGAATCTCTTAAGCTATTTTCAAATAATGATAAACGATCTGTTATACTTGAGAAAATTGCATTATTTGCAGACACACTATTTTCATCAACTTGTGCAATCAAAGCTTTTACATCTGCAACCCTTTCAAAAACTGAACTAAAATGCGATTCGCAAATAGTATTAATTTCAGATTGAACTTGTGCTAACTTAGTTGATAATGAATTTGCATTGTCAGATATCTCATTAACAACTCTAGTCACACCCGTCTCGTTTAGCATTGATAATGTTTGAGTTTTTTTCTCTAGTTCAAAAGCCACATTATTAGATAGCTCTTTTACTTCATTTCCTAAGTTATCCAACCCTCGCTGAATATCAAAAGCTTGTAATAAAGCTGCAAGTTTTTGAACCTCTTCAAAAACTAAAACAGATCTGTTTCCTAGCGACTCAAATCTTTCTTGGATGTATTTAAATATTTCACCTAATTCAGACTTTGTTTCTTCAAATTTTTCTTCAGATGACACATTTGCTAATTTTTCTTGGATTGAGCCCAATTCAGATAAAATCTTCTGCGTATGAACATTATCTGTATCTTCTAAAACAGATTTTAAACCTGCTATTACATTAACAGAAGCATCAATTTTATCATTTAATGTGTCAAATTTTACATATTTATTATTCAAATCAGAAACTGCGGCTGTTAATTCATGACTTTGCGCAGTTAATTCAAATATTTTTTGTGCAGCACCAGCTATATCATCTTTTGTTGCAACATCTCTTAATGCATTCTCAACTTGCTCAGCCTTCTTATCCAACATTTGCAATGCTGACAATACAGTATTTGAAGACATTTCTATATTTAGCAATACTTCTGAGAATTTATCAAAGTATTCAGTTTTATCTAATGACGTTATTGTTTTTACAACTGTTTTAAAATTATCATTTAAACTGATAACAATTGAATCAAATCCATTGTTCAAACGGTCAATATCAGATTTTAAAACTGTTATATTTTTTATTATATCTTTTTTCTGTGAATCATCAGAACGGATAGCATCTATTCTTAAAGAAATGTCTGTTAAAGATTCCTTTTGGGACACAACTTCTCTCGAAAATACTGACAAGTTTGTCGCTACAATATCAAAAAGTTCTTTAACTTCAGATGATTTAAGCATTTCGGAACTATTTTTAAGTAAATTAGCAAATAAAGATTCTATAGCACCAAATTTTGAAATTAATAAATTATGACGTTCATCTAAATTTTGTTTCAATTCAGATAAAAAGATTTTGATTAAATCAATATCTTCTTCTGTATTAATTTTTTCAAGCTTCATATTGATGCCAGATAAAAGCTTATCGACATCAGAAGTATTCAAAATTCCTTGCGCTCTAATCGAATTTAAAAGGGTTTTAATCGTATCAAAATTTTCATTAATTTCCGCTAAATTATCAAAGTCTGCCATATAAATACTATCCCACATCCTTCTTAATATACATCCATTTTATATTATATACTAAATATAAAAATAGTGACAAATCGTAAATTTTTTCTTAAAATTAGTTATAAGAAATCAAAAAGGCTTACATATTAATGAATTACATATTTTTCATATTAATAGCAGGATCAATAATAATAAGTTTTATAACTGGAAACACAGAAAAGGTTACAAATGCCATGCTTGAAGGTTGCAATTTAGCAGTTAAAATTGCATTTTCTTTAATAGGTATCATGGCGTTCTGGCTTGGTTTAATGAAAATAGCGGAAAAATCCGGCCTTATAAAACTAATTGCAAAGTTACTATATCCAATAGCCAAATTATTGTTTAAAAATGTAAAGAAAGATTCTCAAGTAATTGGCGATATTACAATGAGTATTAGTGCTAATGCATTAGGTCTTACTAATGCCGCTACTCCCATTGGCATTAAAGTAATGAAAGAACTACAAGAAGAAAATCCAAAGAAAGATACAGCTACTGACAATATGTGCCTGTTCTTAGGTATGAATACTGCCGGATTTCAAATCATACCAGCAACAGTAATTGCGATTCTGGTAGGATTAGGGGCTGCTAACCCTACGGAAATAATTATTCCTACATTAATTGTAACAACACTCTCATTTATGGTTGCCATAATTACAGCACTTATTTTCTCAAAAATTTGGACCAAGGAGGATAAATAATGCTTGAAACTTTTTCAATATTTATTCTTCCTTCAATAATACTTTTAATATTAGCATATGCACTTATTAAGAAAGTTGCAATTTATGAAGAGTTTGTATCGGGAGCAAAAGATGGCTTTGATGTAGCAATAAAAATAATTCCATATTTGGTAGCACTCATTGTCGCAATATCTATGTTTAGAGCATCCGGTATACTTGAAATTATTGCAAGTTGGGCTACACCTTTACTTAACAAGCTTTCACTAAGCATTGATATTATCCCAATTATGTTCACCCGTTCGCTATCAGGCTCAGCCACACTTGGATTATTCTCTGAATTAGCAGCACAACATGGAACTGATGCTTTTATCACCAAACTAGCAGCTGTTATGGTTGGCAGTTCTGAAACAACATTCTATGTACTAAGTGTTTATTTTGGTGCGATTGGAATTAAAAAATTCCGTTATGCCTTATTAACTGGGGTTATTGCTGATATTACAGGTATTGTATTAGCAATTTTGGTTGCTCGCTATTTCTTTCTTGCCAACATTGTGTAGTTGAACGAGCTAATTCTTGCTTCTCTATTTCTTGTCGTATCAATACCGCATAATTAATATTAATCACATTAATATTTTCTAATTTTTCAACAACATAGTCTTGTGAACCACAATTGGTACAAAACTTATTTTGAGGTAAAACAGCACCGTCATGCTCCACTGTAACAAGCTTTAAGCCACAACAAGCACACCTTGTTATATACCATTCATTTTTTATTGCTTTTCCACAATCTGGACAATAGCCAAAATCGAGATTTGGAGCTACTTTATCATGCTTACATTTTTTGTTTAAATTAAAAAATTTAGTTAAAAACATTCCGTTACCTCTTTGATATTTTTTTATTAATGTTATTTTTAACTAAATCAAATATTATTAAGAAATGTAACGCTTTTCAGATAAAAGAAGCAATTTTAGGTAATAAAAATACTTTTTATATATACAGGATACAGGGATTTTCACGTTTTATTTAGACTATCACATACATACATTTCATTATACTACACTTCACACATTAAGTTTTTAGAGTCGTTTAGACTCTTTTTTTTGCAAAAATAAAAAAGACCCAGCTTACACTGGATCTTTTTTGTGTCTTAAACTTTACGTTTACGAGCTGCTTCAGATTTGCGTTTTCTTTTAACGCTAGGCTTTTCGTATCTTTCACGTTTTTTTACTTCAGAAAGAATACCAGCTTTTTGGATTTTCTTTTTGAATCTACGTAAAGCGCTTTCGATACTTTCGTTTTCGCCTACTTTAACTTCTGCCATCGTATATTCACCACCTTTATAAGCATTTTGTACAGAGATATATTAAAACAAACATATTTAGAATGCAAGCTAATCGATTTTTCCAAGTCTACCAAAAGGCCAGAAAGTAAACACAGCACGGCCAATAAATCTTTCTTGAGGTAAAGTTCCCCAGAATCGACTATCTTGCGAGTTCCCTCTATTATCACCCATCATAAAATACTCACCTTCGGGTATTATAAATGGTCCACAATACATATTTTCATTGCATTTATGGTAATCGTATTCGCTATTAATATAATCCTCTTCAAGTCTTTTTCCGTTTATGTATACAAAAGATTTACCATCTGCGCCATGTCTTATTTCTAATTTTTCACCAGGCAAACCGATTACACGTTTAATATACGCAACATCTTTACAAGCAAAACCTGTTAAGCGACTAAAAACAGCCCAAGGTGTTGTTTTTAACTTCACAAAAGGCGGATAAAATATCATTATGTCACCTCTTTTAGGTTTATTTTGAAAAGTTTTTGACTCAAAAAGAACTGGGAATTTAGTTATTTTTTCAACAACTATCCTATCGCCTTCTAACAAGGTTGGTCGCATTGAACCTGATGGTATCCAACGTAATTCAGCAATAAAAAAACGAATTAAGATAACTGCAACAAGTACAAATACAATAGTGTCAACATTTTCTTTTATACTAGCTCTTAGCTTTTCTTTATCAGTCATAATAAATTAACCAAATCCTCTAATTCTTTTTTATATATATTATCAGGAAAATCCTTTATTAAATTAAGAATTTCTTTCTTCTGATTATCTAATAAAATACCTGTTTTTTCAATTCCTAAAATATCAATTGCAGTATAAATACCATTTTTCAAATCAGTACTTGCAGACTCTTTGTTTAAATCATTTTTAATTTGAAAATAAATACCAAATTTTTCGCCAAAATCTTTTGCGTTTTGACTATTTAATTTTGATAATAAAGCAGAAATTTCTAACAGAGCAGAAAACAATCCTGCGGTTTTTCCTTTACAGATTGCAATATAAGAATCTACTGTTGGAATTTTTCCTCTTAAGAAAAATTGTTCTAATTCTGCCTTACACATATTTAGTGTTGTTTCTTTTAATAAATCAAAAATTTTAAAATTCTTTAATAATAAAAGCTTATCAAAAGAAGTTGCTAATAAATAGTCGCCTGCTAAAATTGATACTTTTGAAGATAATTCTTTCGAAATTGTTTTCTGTCCCCTTCTGGTATCTGCATTATCTATCACATCGTCATGTAATAGAGATGCATTGTGAATTAACTCACCTGCACAGAGTATTTCATATACATCTTCTGTAATTTCAACACCTTGAGCTTTTAAATATAAAAGACATAATCTAGAGCGAATAAACTTTGAGCCATTAGACACAAACTCTAACAAGTCACAAGATGGAAATGGATCTTGAAAAGATGTTTCTAGTTTCTTTTTTATTATATTCAGCTCTTCTTTAATCAACAAGTCTGTAGCCCTTTCACACAACTCTACAAAACAATTTTATCATAAATAAAAGGTATTAATATCAGACAAACGGAGCGAATTTACAAATGTAAATTCGCTCCGTCATTTCGATAATCCCTAATCAACTAACTTGCACAATTATTTGTGAATTATCCTTATTCATATCTCTTTCCTTAAATCAAGTTCAACGCAATACTTGGCAATTGGTTAGCTGTTGACAACAATGTTGCAGAAGATTGTTGCAATATTTGTTGTTGAATATAAGTTGAAGATTCTTCAGCTACGTCAGTATCACGTAGAGTTGATAATGAAGATGTTAAGTTCTGAGATTGAACATCAAGTGCTGTTACTGCAGATTGAACACGGTTTTGAGCAGCACCTATTTTTGTTACTCTGCTTGAAATTTCATCAATAGCTGAGTCTAAGAACATTAACATTTCTTTAGCGCCGAATTCTGGGCCAGTTTGTAAGTAATATGTAGCTGGATCATCAGCGGTTGCTGCAATATATTTTAGACCACAGCAAGCTGCTGCAAAAGCTTCTACACCATCTTCTGAACCTAAACTATCAACAGAACCGTTTGCTGCTGTTAATAGGTCAGTGAAGCTCTTTTCTACTTCATTGCCATCTTTATCAGTTGTTTTGTATGTAGTTTCTGCCATACCCTTAAATAATCCGCTCAAACTTGCATTTGCAAATAAATCAACTTTTAAATTAATTCTGCTATTAACATCTGAATATAGGCCAACTTGTAAATTAACACCTGCTTCTGTTATACCAACTTCTTCATTACCTGTGCCATTCATGTTGAATGCCATTAATTTGATACCGTTAAATTCTGAGTTTGCTGATAAACGATTTACTTCAAACATTCTTGCGCTGATTTCTGATTGGATAGCTTTTAATGATTGAGAACCATAAGTTCCGTTAGCAGCTTGTTCAGTCAAGTCTCTAACACGTTGTAAGTGGCTAGTTAATAAACCGTAAGTTTCTTCTGCTGTTGTAAGAAGGTCTAAACCAGTTGCAGCGTTGTCTGCCGCAACATCAAGAGAACCTAATTTAGTTTCCCAGTTGTTTGCAATAGAATAACCAGCAGCGTTGTCTTTTGCGTGGTTAATTTTGTAGCCTGTAGTCATTCTTTCTAATGACATGTTCATTCCGTCAGTTGCAGCTGTTAAGCTTCTTTGTGCAATAATTGATGCAATGTTTGTGTTGATTGTGAGTGCCATAGTTGAATCTCCTTTCTCTCTTTGATACGTACTTAATACACTCTAGCCGCAAAGTCCGTTTGCAGCTTTGACTAGGGCTGATTTATTCAACCCCAATTTATCGACATAAATGTCGATATTTATACTCTCTCTTTTTTTCTTGTACCTTTCCTTGTACCGGTAAACGTTAGCTCTCTCTTATTTGAAAAAACGATTTTCTACACATTATCATAAACGCATATTCCCATCCCTTGAGAACGTTTAATCAAACATACTTTCCTTGTAAATTGTTTACCAGATTTGTGATATATACTTCTTACAACAACATTATTTATCGAACATATAAATAAAGTAAACTATTTATAGCAATATATTTACAATTATTTAACAAACTTTACGAAACTTAATAAAAAATTTTACTATAATTTTACCAAAACTAAAAACTGCAAACCTCGTAACTACAAGTATTATAACCTCTTTAAAGATGCAAAAGTTTTGTATCTTTTTTCTATCTTAAAAAGGTTTATTTAATTTATATGTAACAAAAAGGCAATTTTTATTAATAAAAATACTTTATTATATTAAGGAGAGAAAATTATGCAACCAAGATTAAATCAAGATTCATATTATGGACAAGTTATTTCATATAATGGTTTGTCATATAAAATAGAAGAGTCAAAAGGCGATTTAATTGTTCTTGTTGATTTAAATGGTAATAAAATAGAGGTCTCAAAAGAAGAATTGCAAAGAACTGCTATTTGGGCATATAATTTTGTGGATCCGGAAGTCGTAGCAGATTTTGATGAGAGAATTGCTATTTGTGAAGAAAAAAAGCTAACCGCACGAGAATATTTGAAATCTTGCAAGGAGGCATTAAATTCATTACTTGATAAATTTGGTGTTAGATTTAAACACCAATTAAATGGTGAAAAATTAGCGCAAGTTAAAAATGCAGAAGCAACTAAATATAGTGCCATCCAGAATTATACAGCATGTAAAAATGAATCACATTCTCTTTATACGTCAAAATTAATTTATATTACTTAGCCAAGCTGAGCAATAGAAAAAAAAGTTAAAATAAAAAATACTCCTCATAAAAGGAGTATTTTTTTTATGAAAATGTTAATGTTTGATTTTAGAGAGTCTGAAAGGGATTTTTTTAATAAAAATGATTTTCAAGACATTGATATAATTTTTATCAAAGAACCTTTAAACGAAACAACTGAACTGTCTGATGAAATTTATGAAGAAACAGATATAATAAGCGTATTTATAACTTCAATTGTCAATGAAGAAACTCTATCTAAGTTTAAAAATTTAAGAGTTGTTGCAACACGTTCAACTGGGTACAATCACATAGATGTTCATTATTGTATGCAAAAGAATATATCAGTTTTTAATGTAGAGGAATATGGACAAACTTCAGTTGCTCAATTTACATTTACACTAATATTAGCTTTAGTTAGAAACCTACTACCAGCCTTTAATGATGTTCAAAAAGGGATGATTAACCATTCAAACTATGAAGGACGCAATCTAAACGAATTAACTTTAGGTATTATTGGATGCGGCTCTATTGGCAGTGCAGTTGCTAAAATGGCAAACTTTTTTGAGATGAAAGTTTTGGTGAGCAGTTACGCCAAGCGAGCAGATGTTAGTACTTTTGCTGAATATGTTTCATTAGATGAGGTACTTGAAAAATCCGATATAATTACTTTGCATATGCCTTACACAAAAGATGATTATCATTTTTTAGGAAAAGAAGAATTTAAAAAGATAAAAGATGGAGCAATTCTAGTAAATACTGCACGAGGTGAATTAATTGATATTACTGCACTATATGAAAACCTCTTATCTGGCAAACTTAAAGGTGTTGCACTAGATGTTTTAGAATGTGAATATCTGACAATTAGTAATGATGACTTGGCAGATATTAGAGAGATAGATCCAAAGTGCGTTACAAGCGCGCTCCTTACTACTAGATTAATGAACATGAATAATGTAATAATCACCCCACATATTGCATACAATACGCAAGAATCTATTAATATGCTATTGACAACAACTTTTAACAACATTAGAGATTACGCTAAAGGTATACACAACAATCGAGTCTGCTAACTACTTTTTCTTCACAACCATAAAAGATTTAATTGCTCTGCCAGTATCGCCACTATCCTGCGTAGATGTTACTTGGATTTTTTTATAGTTCATTGAGGTTGAACTACCACCATCAAAAGCCATAGCGCTATCTAATCCATAACTTACACATAAATCTCTAGCTTCATAAATATCCATTGGGTGTTCATTCGTAACTATAAAGACATGAACTTCTTGTTCACCTTTTGGCATAGATTTTATGCCAATCAAAGTTCTTGCTGTTTTATGCAAAACTGAAGCTGATTCTCGAATAACATTTCCATCTGCATCTTTAACTACAAAAAATTCTTCTTCTAGTCTTAAATTTGGCAAAAGTTGAGGACCACCCTGTGCAGAAGTCTTAATTGAACATAAGAAATCCATTTTTGCATCATGCGAAGCAATTTCATATTTTAATTTACTATCACAATCCATTACTCTAAATTCTGTTCTATTTAAAATTTTCTTCAAGTTTCTTCTTAAAACCGGATTTTGAGTCAAACCTTCGTTGAACAATGGATCTTCTATTGTTTGATACTCATTAACGATATAAGAAATTGATTTCTTGCTATTAGGATCAAAGAAACCTGTATTAATTGTAAACAAAGATTTAGAATTATTATGAACTTCTCTATTAGTCTTTAAATCTGAAGACGAAATAAATTGAATTTGTTTATACATTTTCTCGCCTTTTAGCACTGCATGATAGATTCCATCATTATATTCAACATCGATAGATGCAAAACTAGGAGTTATACTCATCAATAGACCTAACATTATAAATATTTTTTTCATAATAACCTCTTCTCTACAAATCTTTAGACTTATAAAATGCTACTATCGCTCCTAAAAATGCTAATGGAGGGAAGGCTGCACAAATTAGAGGGTGTAGTACCCCCTTTTCTGCTAACAAATCAAAAAATGGTAGCGTTATATAATATACGAATATACAACCAATTGCAATTGTAAAACCTATTAATTTTTGTTCTCTTGGCTTTGAAAAACCTAATAAACAACCCATTATTGCAAGTAGTACGCAAACAAAAGGATGGAAAAATCTTTGAAGATATTTGTTATACAACAATCTATAATCTTCATCCAAATTCTCTTTTTTTAATAAATCAATGTAGTGTTTTAAATCTTTATTATTAATATCTCTATCTCGTTTAGTAGAATTTATCATAATAGAATAAGCATTCTGAGAAGATTCTCCAACCAAAATATCTGCTGCATCAATTTTCTTAATTTTTTCAAAAATACCTTCATCATTTATATGATATGAAGAAATACCGTACAAATTCCAACACGGAGTACCGTCTGGAGTTTGTCCCATTTTTCCTCTATCAGCAACAAGGACATTTTCTAGACCATGTAAGTCATTAAAAATTGTATCTGCAAAATCCATGACAATAACATCTGTCATTTCTCCTTTGTGATACTTTGAAACAACAACAGTCTGCTTTGGATTATTATTTTCATCCTTTTGCGTATAAATAAATTGAGTTAAAGACCTATCACCTTTTATCTCCTGTAATTTTTGACAAGAATAAGGTATCAACTGATCATAAGTAAAGAAGCATAGCCAAGTAACAATTAGACTAAGAACCAACAAAGGGCACAATATCCTTGAAAAAGACATCCCTACTGCTCGAAAAATAGTTAACTCAGAATCTTTACTTAGTTTGTCAAAAGTAAACAATGAACCAAGCAACAAACCGACAGGAAATGCTTTTCCCAAAATTTGAGGCACTTCATATAATAGAACCAGCATGCCGGTTTTTACGGAATAAACACCATTCAATATTTTCTTTATTGAACTTAGTAACATTTCTGGTGCAATCCAAACAATAGTAAATAAAAGTATAGCAACAAACGTTGTTATAAGAACTTGTGTGAATATATATCTGTCGTATACAGTTATAAATTTTTTCATACTACAGTTGGAAATCCTTTCCTAAATAAAATTCTTTAGCCACCGGATCATTTGCTACATCCACACTCTTACCTTGAATCTTAATTTTTCCATCAAAAATAACATAAGCTCTATCAGTAATAGAAAGAGTTGCTTTGGGGTTGTGGTCAGTAATAAGAACGCCTAAGCCCTTTTCTTCAGAAATCTTTCTAATATTATCTTTAATTTCGCCAATTGCAATTGGGTCAATACCTGCAAAAGGTTCGTCTAAAAGCATGAAATCAGGGCTTGCTGCTAATGCTCTCGCAATTTCTACACGTCTACGCTCACCACCTGACAATGCTACTGCAGGATATTTTCTAAGTCTTGCAACACCAAACTCTTCTAATAGCTCTTCCAATTTGTATTTTTTCTCATCAACTGTTAATTTATCATTCATCTCAAGAACCAACTTGATGTTTTCTTCTACAGTTAGTTTTCTGAAAATTGAATTTTCTTGAGGTAAATAACCAATCCCTGCTTTAGCTCGTAAATTCATTGGCCAATTAGTTATTTCTTTATCATCAATAAAAACTTGACCAGAATTTGGTTTAACTAAACCAACTATCATATAAAATGTTGTAGTTTTACCTGCTCCATTCGGGCCTAACAAACAAACAACTTCACCTTTGTCAATATAGAAAGAGTTGTCATTAACAACGCATCTATCCCCATATATTTTTACTAGATTTTTTGCTTCAATCCTCATAGCACACTCCTCTTAAATAGCATAATACAACAAATAGCAGCTAACGTAAATATCTTTACAATTGTTAAGTTTTGTAACATTTTTCAACAATATAATCAATTTAGTTAACACAAAATACTTTATATACATGTAAGGTTAAAAGGTTTAATTTGTAGGAGGTCGCTATGGCACCAGGTTATAGCATATCAGGAATAGATTATCCAATGATGGGATTGGGCGATTATGGTCTGAGTACCAATAGTTCATATGGTAACTATGATAATTATATGCTCGGCATAAATGGATATAGTGGAATGGGATATTCCATGAATCCTGCAATGGGTATGAACGGTTCTGTGTTCGGCTATGGAGGATATAATCCATTATTTATGGGACAAATGATGTCACAGATGGAACAATATCAAGCTAACCATGCCGCAGATATGCATACAACTTTATTAGACAATCAAACTAGAGCTCATAGGGAAACCAACAAGGCGCTAATTGATAAAGTCTTAACTGATGCTAGTGTTCAACAAGGTGTAAAAACATTGGCAACAAAAGTTAGAGAAGGTGACCAAGATGGCATTTGCTTAGAATTTGATAACTTAAGACAACAAATTTATAGAACATACGGTGACGAAATTCGTGCAAGAGGTAACGAAGAAAACGCTCATCAAGCCGTCACACAATTAATTGATTACTTGTACACCTCAATTATTACTGCCCAAAATGGAGGTGAAACCGCAGATTTAGAACAAGATATTAAAAAATATGGTGATAAAGCATTTGTGAACGGTTTTAAACAAGGACACAGAAAAGGTCACCATGACAGATACATTGATGAAACATTACAACATTGTTTTGGCTATAGAATTGATGAAAAAGAATCTAAAGACAGAGCACAAGCAGTCGGCAAATTAACAGGTAAGGCTGTAAACGGTCTAGAATGGGGTGTAGCTGGTGCAGGTGTAGGTACTGCAGGTCATTTAATGAAAAACGGCTTTAAACTAAAAGGTCTGGGCACTTGGGCTTTAATTGGTGGTCTAGTTGGTATAGGTGTAGATGCCATTTGGAAACTCGCAGATGGAGTAACAAGCTAAACATATTTTGTAGAATATAATTAGACTAAAAAAAAGCGCCAAACCTCAGTTTGACGCTTTTTTAAATTTAAGACTTGACAATATTTTTTGATATTCTATTATAATTAAGTGACGTGATGGGGCGTCGCCAAGTGGTAAGGCACCTGGTTTTGGTCCAGGCATTTCAGAGGTTCGAATCCTTTCGCCCCAGAATATTAAAAAAGAGCTCCAAAGAGCTCTTTTTTAATGTTCTTTTGGGTGCTATGGATGAGAACCGAGGTTCGAATCGTACAGTTTTAATGTCCATTTTGGTCGGAATCAAACAAAATGTAAGTTGGGCTTTTAGCCCAACAACGCTAAATCATAACGGTTGGAAGTAAGTTGAGAATTAAATTTCAAACTACTCCAAAAGTGACTTTTGTTACTCATTGATTCTAAATCACCCCATCCGCCTTCGGCACCTTCCCCATCCAGGGAAGGTAATTGAGTCAAGTCCGTAAAAGTTACTTTTGGGAATTTTGAAAGGGTTAAATATAAAACTAAAGAAGGTGCGTCAAAACGACGCACCCTACAACTGTTAGAAATTATCAAACCTTGTGTTAGTTTACCTTTTTGAAACATCTTTGTACCAATCAAATAATTTATTTGCCATTGCTAAAATTTCTTCTGGTGTTATATCTTTACCCCCTAAAGAGTTTGAATCAGTATAGTGTTCAATTAGGGTCTTGTATTTTGTAAGTAAATCTAAACCATTAAGGCCAGGATTCTTTATTAGTCTCATGAGTTCATATCGGCCAGTATAAACATCACTGTCTTCCATTGCTGAAAAGACTTCTTCATTCATGCGCCACAATTCAGAAGTTTCTTCATTATTTCCTTTATCATACCTAATATTTGGATCATCCGTAGTTGAATTAGCAATTAACTGCTTAAAGATGGTTAAGATGCCATTAGAGGCATTACATTCTGCTTCTTTTACTTTTTTAGTTTTTGGATCGTATACAGAAATAGTATTACCAACCACTGTTAGCTTTTGATTTAATTTTGACATTTGTTATCTCCTTGTTATGTAATATATATATAAAGTATTTTAATTTTTAAAATTGCCTTTTGCTTAATATTTGTAACGAAAAGTTTACAAAAATGGGAATGAATTTTATGAATTCAACAACAAACTACTTTACTTATTATAAAAATGGGGAAATGTAGTTTTATTCAAAAGCTAATTAAATTTATGCTATAATACTTAAAGAGGTATTTATGGTTTTGGAAAATAAATTAGGTATAACTGAATCAGCAGAACTTGCTAGAGAAGAAGAACGCATTAGTAAAATAAAAGCATTAGAGCTTTTTGAAAAAGGTTTTCTTAATACTCTTGATGCAGGTAAATTCGACTCACTTTCTAAAATACATAAACATCTTTTTGATGAAATTTACCCCTTTGCAGGCGAAATAAGAGATGTTAATCTTGCAAAAGGGAACTTTAGATTTGCCCCTATAATGTATCTTAAACCAGCTTTAGAACATATCGACAATATGCCACAATCTACATTTGAAGAAATTATTGATAAATATGTAGAAATGAATGTTGCACACCCATTTAGAGAAGGAAATGGCAGAAGCACTCGTATTTGGCTTGATTTAATTCTAAAGAAAGAAATTGGTAAGGTTGTTGATTGGTCAAAAGTTGATAAGGAAGATTATTTATTAGCAATGGAACGCAGTCCTATTAAAACTGTTGAAATCAAAGAACTTTTAAGACAAGCATTAACCGAAGATATAAACAATAGACTTGTTTATATGAAAGGAATTGATGCAAGCTACAATTACGAAGGATATTTTATTTATAAGACAGAAGATATAATTTAATTTTTAAACTCACTGTTTTTTCTTCTTAAATTGAGTGTTAAAATACAAATCGCGCGAGGGAGCTGAGGCTGGAAAGTTTTGCGAAAGATAAAGTCTTGAAGCAAAACTTGGAATTGCCGTTAAACGCGACCGAGCAAGACACTTTCGCCCCAGCCAATTAAAAGCTCTCTTTAAGAGAGCTTTTTTGTTGTTATTATTGAGTTGTATTTTAATGAGTGGTTTGGTGTATTTTTTTGTCCGTTTTGGTCGGAAGTAATATAAATGTAGGTTGGGCTTTTAGCCCAACAATACTAAATCTTGGCGGTTGGAAGTTGGTTGAAATAAAAAGTAGGCTTAGTAAAGCCTACGTACTAACTAATAATTTAAACAGTACAGATACGGCGGGAATAAATTCCCGCCGCATCTATTATTATATTATATTATGTATTTTCCCTTATTGAAGAAGGTCATCTAAGTCATCGACAATACCCTCATTACTTGGATTTTTTTGAAGCTTTGTGATAATAATTTCCAGTTTAGCAATAATAGCATCAGGGTTACATTCACAACCTTCAGGTATTTGCTTAAGAATTTCGTCAAGCTTATTCAATACCTTTGTATTTTCAGCTGGGATTAAATCTTTTAATTTATTAAGTGTTGAAATTATTACATCGAGTTTTTGATTATTGTCTAGTAAAGCCTCGCCGTTTTTATCAACGCCAACTTTAATTGCTGTTAATAGAGCTTTTAAGTCACCTATATCTGCATTATTTTGTGCCATAAATTGTTTTACTAAATTAGCTAAATTTTCATTGCCGTCAACAACAGCTTTTACAATTTCTTCTAACTTGGCATCCAAGTCACCGGCTTTATCAACCAATACCTGCATCATAGCTTCAAGTTTAGACATATCAACTTCAACGGTAACATCACCAGCTTCAAGTTTTAAGTTGTTAATCTTATCCAGAATTTTCTGAGCTAATTCAACTTCTTTTGCATCCATTTTAGCTTCATTTTCCATAAAGCTATTTAATGTTGCAGCCATTTTTGAGACTAAATCATATAATTTGTCATCATTTTCGCCTTCTTGTTTTACGAACTCTGCAAAGTTGTTAATGAATGTTACCATTTTTTCTTGAGTTGCTTTATCCATATCTGCAGCTTGATTCATAAATGTATTAATCAATGCAGTCTGTGCATTAATAGCTTTAATAACTTCATCTTTCATTTGAATCATGTTATCTTTTGTTGGTAAGCTATTAATTGACGCTAAAATTCCAGCTAATGTAGATTCTACTTTTGATAAATCAACTTTTACATCACCAGTATTACCAATTAGTTTGATATTTTTAATTGCTTCAAAGACCATATTGATAGCATCCATTGCCTCGCCATCTGCTTTTTTCTCTTGATCTTTGAACGCACGTAACAATTCTGTTAATTCTTTAAGTATTGCTTTTACTTCTTCATCATTTTGATCTTCTTGAGATGCAAAATTAGTAACAATTGCAGTTAAATTAGTAATCATTGACATAGATTTTTCATCCATAGCTTTTTCTTGAGCCATAAATGTTTCTACTAAATCTGCAATATAAGTTAATAGTTCTTTATTTTGCGTACCCATATCTTTAACAGCTGCAGTTGTTTTACCAATAGCATCTAATATTGCAGCTAAGGCTATTTCAATATTTTGTGTATCAAATGTAACATTTCCACCGCCTAGTCTTAAATCATAAACGGCTTGCAACACTTTAAATACAATATCTTGAGTTTCTTTATCTAATTCATAGCCTTTGTTTTGATTATTAATAATAGTATTTAGTTTTATAGCGACGTCTGAATTCACTCCAACTAAACCTTTAATTGCTTGTAAGATAGCTTTGTTGTCAATATTATTAGCAACTAATTCATTATATATATCAGATAAAGATTTACCTTGTTTAGCCATACCATCAATAATTTGATTTAATTGATAACCAAGATTTGTTAATACACTAATGATATCAGCTAAAGCATAACTGTGATTTTTCATGTTTTCAATTACAAGGCCCAAATTATTATTAGCTGATTTAAGCTCTTTCTCACAAGTAGCTTTAATATCATTCAAATTGTTATTAACTTCGCCTAATAAAGCTTTGATATCATCGGCATCTAATCCTAAATTTTTCAACAAATCTATAACAGTTTGATTATCAGCACCAAGTTCTTCTAATAGCATCTTAATTACAGTTAGAGAACCTGTTTGCGCCTTTAACTCGTCCAAAATCGATTTTAAATCTTCAGAGTTATCCTTATTATTAGCATTTTCTATTGCAGTGATTATACGATCAACAAAAGATTCCAATATTGTAGCAAATGCAGCAGCATCAATACCTTTGTTGATTATAGTCACATTCAAATCAAAGTCTTCATACTGAATAAGAGTAATATTAGTAGGAGGTGGTGTTGGAACAGGAATTGGGTCATCTTTTTCCGCACAGCCTGCAAAGGCTGATAGTATTAATACAGGGGAATTTCCAATTGTACCAACTACTTTACCAGCCCTTTCTAAAAAACCTGCATTAGCCCAAGAGTTACCACCCCACATTTCTTGGAAAAAATCCTTTTTGTCTGCTTTTTTATCTTCATTTACTTCTTTTTTAGAGTTAAATTTAACTTTATCACCAACTTCTTCTGCCTCACCAGCAAGACTATTATACAAAGCTTCCGCAATCTGTTTATTTAACCCTAATTTTTTAAGTTCTTCTGCAGAAAAACCATCTTTACCCGCTGCAAGAATCATTTGTTTTTGTTCAGGTGTTAAATTCCTAATGTCCATAGTCATAATAACTATACTCCTTTCTTTATTTTTGTAACAAAAAACCTACTTTGATATGTATAACGGCATTTTTTTGAAAAACTTTAACAGAATTCCGATTTTTGTTACAAAAATTTACAGTAATTTAATCTCGTGTTTAATTTATACCCTTTATCCTAAATAATTTACTCTATGATTA
>JAZNBJ010000047.1:0-24453 GCA_045586965.1 Candidatus Gastranaerophilaceae bacterium
TAACTATACAGTGTGTAGTAATAAGGTGTGAAAATTGTTAGGTTTTATTAATTTTAATTCTTTAACAAAATCGAATAAGTTAGAAGTTGTATTTAGCTCAAAAGAAAAGATAGCTAAAACAGCGATTAAAGAGGTTAAAAAAGATTTTATCACAGCTCCATTTGAGAAGAGCTTTCCGACTAAATCTGAAATAGAAACTTCTGCAAAAAATAACTTGTCATTAAGGAAACTTTTTGCAAGATATGATTTGCCAATGCAGGTTAATATAGAAGAATTAGAAAAATTGCGTGAAGGACATTTAGAAAAAACTAGAGATTTGGTAAGTAAAATTTATTCGGTTTTATCTGAAAACTTGAAGCGTGAGGTGAATATTTTTAATCTGCAGACCGCAGCCTTATATCACGACTTTGGTAAAGTTATGATTCCAAATGTTATTTTGAACAAAAGAGGTAAATTGACGCCTGATGAGAGAGAAATTATGCAATTGCATTCCGAAATAGGATATGAGCTTTTAAAAACTCAAGGTCTAAATGAACAAGTTTTAGATTTAATTAAATATCATCATCAAAATTTGCATCAAACGGGATATCCTTATGTAGGAAAAGATTTTCAATTTAGTATTGAATATCAGATTTTAAGTATTGCAGATAAGTATACAGCTCTACGTGAAGAAAGATGTTACAAAAATCCGTTTGGTAAATATGAAGCTCTTGAGATTATAGCCAAAGAGGTTAATAAAGGTTTGATATCTCAAGAAGTTTTTACGGCTTTAATTAGAATTGTTTAATCCTTTTTTAAATATGTTTCGAAACTTTTATCCTCGACTTTGTATCCGCAACCTTCATGAAGTTTTCCAGGATAACCGATTTTTGATGCAGGGTATTTTTTACACATTTTTAATCTTTTATCATAAACAGAACAGAGACCTTCTTCTGTTACATACTTGCAAGCAAAAATAAGATTTCCTTCTTCATCTTTTCCTCTAATATAAAAACGTTTGTAAGCAGGGAAAAGAAATTGAAGGATTTTGAAATCAGTTGTTGTATAAGTATCAAAGCTGTACATATAGCGGCAACATTTTCCGCATTTTTTGCATTCGCCTGTTATTTTGTATTCCATTTTCTCAGGAACAAAATAAGATAAGAATTCATTTTTAATTGTTGTCAAAAAACTTAACATAAAATATAAAAAATAACTCCATATTATATTTATTTGTTAGAATATTATTGTTACTATACATGGTAGCGGTTTTATAATAAAAAAACAACTAGGTTGTTAAAGAGGGTTATATGGCGTCTTATAATGTTCCAAATGGAAGAAAGAGAAGTTCAAAAAAGAATAAAAGAGTGACTTTTGAAAATCCAGTTTTAAGATTTTTTAGTGTATGTTTTGTCATGGGTTTAGGTTTTGTTTTGGCAGGCATGATTGCATTAAAGCTTTATTTGGTGTCTTTGCCACCAATCAAAAATTTAAACTCTTTGAAACCTAATATTGTAACTACTTTTTGTGCAAGTGATGGTCAAATTATTAAAACTTTTGCAGCATATGCATTTCAAAACGTAGAACTAAAAGAAGTGCCGAAGCCTTTAATACAAGCTCTTATTGCAACAGAAGATAAGAATTTTTATAAACATCCTGGCTATGACATGGTAGGTCTAGCACGTTCGATTGTAGCAAACGTTTTAGCAGGGCGTGTTGTACAAGGTGCAAGTACATTAACTCAACAACTTTCAAGAATACTTTTCTTGTCTAATGAAAAAACCTTTACTAGAAAAATTAAAGAGCTACAAGTAGCGGCTCAAATTGAGAAAACAATTTCTAAAGATAGAATTTTGGAAATGTATTTGAATAATGTTTACCTTGGCTCAGGTGCTTATGGTGTAAAAGGTGCGGCTAAGACTTATTTTAATAAGAATTTGAATCAGTTAACCTTATCAGAGATGGCGTTAATTGCAGGTCTTCCGCAAGCTCCATCTGTATATTCTCCATACAACAATATGGATTTAGCTAAAAAGAGAAGAAATCAAGTTCTTTTAAGAATGTATAAGATGAAGTTTATTGACAAAGCAACTTATGAGGCAACTAAGAACGAAGACATTAAGCTTTCTGATATGCCGGTAATGTATGCAACAAATAAAGCTCCATATTTTTGTGATTATGTAATGCAAGATTTACAAAAACTTGGATTTACTGAAGAAGATATTGTAAATGGCGGCTATAAAGTTATAACAACTTTAAACTATGAAGCTCAGCAAAAGGCAAATGAAGCTATAATAAATAACTTGAATGCTTGGGGGCTAAAGAGTAATAAAAATCAAGCTGCAGTATTTTCGTTCAGCCCTATTGACGGCAGAATATTAGTTTATGCGGGTGGTAAGGATTATTCAAAGAGCCAATATGATAGGGTAACTCAATCTTTAAGACCTTCGGGCTCAGCATTTAAACCATTTATCTATACAGCTGCAATTGAAAAAGGATATTCGCCTAACGATATGATTGACGATTTGCCTTATAGAATTGGTGATTGGACACCAAGAAATTATGGTAATAAATATCGTGGACCTATCCCAATGTATACAGCGTTGATGATTTCATCAAATGTTTGTACTGCAAGATTAATGGAAGCTACTGGAGTAAGGCCTGTTATTCAACTTGCAAGGGTTATGGGGATTTCTACACCTATTCCGTATGACTATACAATTTCTTTGGGATCTAACAGCGTAAAGTTGTTTGAAATGACTCGTGCGTACGGTATTTTTGCAAATGGTGGATATAGAGTAGATCCATATGCTATAGAAAGGGTTGAATCTTCTAGAGGAACAGTTCTTTATGAAGCTCGTAAAGCTAGAACTAGTAAGGTTTTAAATATTAATACAGCAGCAACAATGACAGCTATTATGAAAACTGTTATTAAGAATGGTACAGGTAGGGCTGCGGACATTGGAAAACCTGCAGCAGGAAAAACTGGTACAACTGATGATTGCAAAGATGCATATTTTATAGGATACACCCCAGATGTTGTAACAGGTGTTTGGGTTGGAAATGACGATAACTCTAAGATGGGTGAATTAACTGGTGGTACAGTACCAGCTAAGATATGGAAAGATGTTATGCTTGTTGCGACAGAACCATATGGAAATTCTGATTTTGAATATCCAGAGATTATGCTAACACCTTTTAAAGCACCTAATGTTTCTGTTATTCCTCAAAGTGAAGCCCTTAAAGCTTGGGAAGAAGAAGATAAAAAACAAGAAGAAAAATCTAAGAATAAAAGAGATGATAATAAAACAGAAAAAAGTATATTGCCATTTACATTTGGAAAATCTGATTCATCAAAACAAGAAAACTTAAAAACTGAAGGAGTACAAGGAGAGACATCGGCACAGCTTGAGTTTTTACAAGAACAAAATATGAAAAAAGATATTGAAAATAAGACAATAGAAGTTAAACAAGAACGTATAGAACCTGTGCAAGAAGTACTTGCGCCTGTGCCTTTGGATACAGGGGTTATTGAGTTAGATTAGAAAGGTTAGTATGAGAGTAGAAGATATAAAATTAGCTTGTGGTGAAAATAGCTTTCAAAAAGCTGAAATTGAAAGAAATGAAAAAACTTTGGACTATGAAACAAGCTCTAGTTTGAATTATACAAATATCTTAGCTTTGGTTAAGGGTTTGAATGTAATAAGTGAATTTTATGATGTAAAAGCTGCTTGTACAGTTAAAGGTAGTGGGATTTGTGCTGTTGCACTGGGACAATCTTTAGCTGATGCTGTGCAGAAAGTTATGGATGCAAACCCTCTTGATTTTATGAGTGCTACTTTAGTTCTGTCATCAGAAGTTGATAGCGAAATAGCTAGGTTTCTAAAAGATACCAATCTTATTGCGGCTCCTTCTTTTACAAAAAATGCAATTGAAGTTCTTGAAACTCGTGGAGTTACTTATGTAACAATAAATACTCCATTAAAAGATTATAAAAATTATTTATCTAATGATATTAAAGTAACACCTCTTGGAACTTTAACTCAGACTCCAAATTTAAGCGATTTGAATAAAGATACTTTTAAGGTTGTTTCTAAACAAAAACCTACTGTCGAACAGATTGAGGATGCTGTTTTTGCTTGGAAAGTTGCTAAGCATAATACGTCACAAGCAATTGTTATTGCAAAAGATTTGAAAACAACAGCTATCGCCCAAGGCTTACAGTCAGCGTCAGTAGAGTTCGCTCTGGATTATTCTTGTGATGCATCAAAAGACGCAGTTTTAGCTTCTGATATGACCTTAACTCAACATGATGTTAATGTCGCAGCACAGGGAAGAATAGGTGTAATTATCGCACCAAGTGCAGATAAATCTTTAATAGAACAAGTTGATAAATTGAATATTTCTATGATAACAACTGGTTATACCAATATTTTATTTTAATATTTTTAATATATTTTCCAAAATGCATTGACAAGAAGCTCAATTTTTTATAATATAGTGTTATGGAAAATAGTTTTTGTGTTGAAAAAATAAACGAAATAGAAAGAAATATTAATTCGAGTATTGATTTGCTTAATATTGTGAAAGCTTATTGCGATTTTAATTATGAGAAATCGTCTGAATTAGTTGCTGTTTCTACTGCGATAGATATTTTATTGGCTAAGCAATTACAGGTCGCCTCTGATTTTGATAAATTCGTCTTTGTAGAGAATTAGTTTGATACTCAATAGACTGTAGGATATTTATTTTACCCCACTTGAAACTTAGCCCATTTTTTTGTAAGATATTCTTAGATAAATATATTTATTTAAGAAGAGGAAATTTTATTAATGTTCGAACGTTTTACGGAAAAAGCAATCAAAGTTATCATGCTTGCTCAAGAAGAAGCTCGTCGTTTAGGTCACAACTTTGTTGGTACTGAACAAGTTTTGTTGGGCTTGATTGGTGAAGGTACTGGTATTGCTGCAAAAACACTTAAATCTATGGGTGTAAACTTAAAAGATGCACGTATAGAGGTAGAAAAGATTATTGGCCGAGGTTCAGGTTTTGTGGCTGTTGAAATTCCATTTACACCACGTGCAAAACGAGTGTTGGAATTATCTTGGGATGAAGCAAGACAATTAGGTCATAATTACATTGGTACAGAACACTTGTTGTTAGGCCTTATTAGAGAAGGCGAAGGCGTTGCTGCTCGTGTATTAGAAAACCTCGGTGTTGATTTAAATAAAGTAAGAAGCAATGTTGTTAAGATGCTCGGAGATTCAAAACCAACAGCAGGTGCTGGGGCTGGTTCTGGGTCATCATCAGGAAGTTCATCTTCTTCATCTTCTGCAAGCAAGGTTAAAACACCTAGCTTGGACGAATTTGGTACAGATTTAACACTTGCAGCTTCTGAACTAAGATTAGACCCAGTTGTTGGTCGTGAAAAAGAAATTGAACGTGTTATTCAAATTCTTGCAAGAAGAACTAAAAACAACCCTGTTTTACTTGGTGAACCAGGTGTTGGTAAGACAGCAGTAGCGGAAGGACTTGCAATTAGAATTGTAAATTCTGAAGTTCCTGATATTTTGGAAAACAAAAAAATTATTCAGCTTGATATGGGCTTGTTGATTGCAGGTACTAAATATCGTGGTGAATTTGAAGAAAGACTTAAAAAGATTATGGACGAAATTCGTCAAGCAGGAAATGTAATTCTTGTAATTGACGAAATGCATACACTGATTGGTGCAGGTGCTGCAGAAGGTGCAATTGACGCTGCAAATATCTTGAAACCAGCTCTTTCAAGAGGCGAAATTCAAGTTATTGGTGCGACTACTTCTGATGAATACAGAAAATACATTGAAAAAGATTCTGCTTTAGAAAGAAGATTTCAACCTGTAATTATTGAAGAGCCTTCAATTGATGAAACAATTGAGATTATTAAAGGTCTAAAACCAAAATATGAAGACCACCATAACTTAATAATTTCAGATGACGCAATTGTTGCAGCAACTAAATTGTCAAGCAAATATGTTAACGACAGATTCTTGCCAGACAAAGCTATTGACGTAATTGACGAGGCAAGTTCAAAAGTTCGTTTGAAATTCTGTACACTTTGTCCAGAAGGCAAGGAACTTGATAAAGAGCTAAAAGAAATTATTCGTGAAAAAGAAGAAGCTATTAGAAATCAAGAATTTGAAAGAGCTTCTGCTCTTCGTGATGACGAAGCAAACATGAAAGATAGAATCAGAGAAGTCTCAGAAGAATGGAGACGTCAAAATGATGCAAATAAACCAACTGTAACAGAGGAAGATGTTGCACAAGTTATTGCAATTATGACTGGCGTTCCTGTAACAAAACTTACTGAAGGCGAGTCTGAAAGATTATTAAGATTAGAAGATACGCTTCATGATAGAGTTATTGGCCAAAGTGATGCTGTTGTTGCTATTTCTAAAGCAATTAGACGTGCTAGAGTTGGTTTGAAAGCTCCAAATAGACCAATCGGTAGCTTTATCTTCTCAGGTCCTACTGGTGTAGGTAAAACTGAGTTAGCGAAAGCTTTAGCTGAGGCAATATTTGGTAGTGAAGATAACATGATTCGTGTTGATATGTCAGAATTTATGGAAAAACATTCGACTGCGAAACTTATTGGTTCACCTCCAGGCTATGTTGGTTATGATGATGGTGGACATATGTCAGAGCAAGTTCGTAAAAAACCTTATTCTGTTATCTTGTTTGACGAGATTGAAAAAGCTCACCCTGACGTATTCAATATTATGTTGCAAATCCTTGATGACGGTCGTTTGACAGATGCTAAGGGTAAACATGTTAACTTCAAGAATACAGTAATCATTATGACATCAAACGTTGGTGCAAGTATGATTACAACACAAGGTAAACTTGGTTTCTCTGCTAATGCTGAAGATGCTAAGAAAGATAAGTATGAAAAATTAAAAGATACTGTTAATGAAGAATTGAAAAAGGCATTCCGTCCTGAATTCTTGAACCGTATTGATGATATTATCGTATTCTCTCACTTGAGCAAAGAAGAAATTCGTCAAATTGTTGACTTGATGATGAAAGATTTGTTCAAACGTTTGAGCGAAAGAGAGCTATCTATCGAAGTTACAGATGAAGTTAAAGATTATCTTGCAAAAGATGGTTATAACGAAGCTTATGGTGCAAGACCACTTCGCAGATTGATTCAAAAGAAAATCGAAGATCAACTTGCTGAAGAAATCTTGACTAATGCTTATGAACCTGGTGATGTAATCTTGCTAAAACTTGATTCATCTGAAGGTGAAGGTAATGAAAAACTGGTCTTTGAACGTAAAGCTGGCGGAGTAAAAGAAGAAACTCCAGAAGAAGCACCGGTAGAAGGCTAATAAAAGAGAAATAAAACAACGGGGTGATTATCAATCACCCCGTTGTTTTATTGAATATGTTTGATATGATTGATATTATTTTATGTTTTCTGTATCAAAGATTTCATTAATTATATTTATTATTTCATCCAAATGAATACAAATTTTAGTAATATTGCTATTTAACGTCTTCAAATCATCTTCAAATATATTTTCTTTTATCGCTTTTAATAAACAATTATGAAATAAATTAAATCTAATATTCGCAAAAAGTATAAATGTAATATGCTTTTTAAGTCCTTTCTTTAAAACATCATTAATAGATATATTTTTTAAAAATATATCGTTATATAATGTCTTTTCCATTTTGTTTAATCTTTTTTTAAATGTTTTCTCATGCATTAAAAATCCTCTCTCGTTAACTTTAGTTGGGTATGAATTAATTATAGTGGGTTGTTGATAATAAGTCAATAGCTTATTATAGTTGGAGTAAGGTTAACTATAATATGATAAATGAAAAAATTGCTATAAAAATAAAATTTGAAAGATTAAAAAAAGGGTTTTCACAAGAAGAACTTGCTTTTAGGGCAGGAATTAGCAAAACATCAATTTGGAAAATAGAAACTGCTAAGGTTTCGCCAACTGTTGAGACTTTGGCAAAGATTGCAGAAGCTTTAGAAGTTGACTTTACAACTCTCACAGACATCTCTAAAGTTGATTTATAATATTATACTTTTAAATTTTAAAAATCCCATGTTATAATATATCTATGGATTAGTTTGGCTTAAAGGAGAAAACAATGTCTTTACGTAATGAAAGAGTCAGAAAAGAGTTGATGCGTGATATCTCTGAAATTTTGCACAGAGAAATCCGTGGGCTTGAAGGTGTTGTATCAATTGTAGATGTTGAAGTTTCTCATGATAACTCTTTTGCAAAGGTTATTTATAGTGTATTAGGCTCAGCTGAACAAGTTGAAAAAAGCAAAGAAGTTATCGAAAAAAATACAGGCAGAATCCGTTATGAAGTTGGAAAAAGAATCAGACTTCGTGTTACACCTGAGCTTAAATTCGTTTATAGTGACGGTTTAGAACAAGGCTCACGTGTCCTTGATTTAATCGAAAAAATTTCTAAAGGCGAAATTAAGTAATGTTTGGTTTTTTGAATGTATACAAACCTCAAGGCAAGACTTCGCACGATATCGTTGCCATACTTAGGCGTGTTACAAAAATTAAACAGATTGGTCATACTGGTACTTTAGATCCTTTTGCAGAAGGAGTTTTACCAATCTGCATCGGAAAAGCTACACGCTTGATTGAATATTTAGATGATAATAAAGCCTACATTGGCACTGTTCAATTCGGAAAATCAACCTCAACTTATGATATTGAAGGCGAGGGGATAAATTTTTCTGATAAAAAAGTTACAAAAGAAGAAATTGAAAATACCCTTTGCCAATTTAGGGGAGAAATTGACCAGTTACCTCCAATTTATTCCGCAATAAAGGTTAAAGGCAAAAAGCTTTATGAATACGCAAGGGCTGGTGAGGATGTAAAAATCGAACCTCGTAGGGTAAATATATATAAACTTGAAGTGGTTAGTTTTGATTATGAAAAACAAACTGCTGAATTAATGATTGAATGCTCGAAAGGTACTTATATCCGCTCTATTGCCAATGATTTGGGTGAAGCCTTAGGCTGCTATGGGCATTTAGCAAAACTTGTTCGCTCAAAAGCAGGTTTGTTTTTGCTTGAAAATTCTATAAAATTAGATGACTTGCAAACGTTAGAACAAGTAGAAAACAATTTAATTTATCCATTAGATTATTTAAAATATCCAGAATATGAACTTTCAGAAGTGCAACTTGAAAAAGTATCTCATGGTAATCCTGTCAAAACAGACTTACAGCTTGATGGTACAGCAATTTTGACGCATCAAAGTAAGCTTGTTGCAATCGCAGTAGTTAATAATGGTGTTGCTAAAGTCTCAAAAGTTTTTATTTAGAAGTTACTTTATCTAAAATACCGAAATCTTTGAAAGAGTAATTTGTAGGAGATTTAACTTTGAATTCTCTTGTAACTTCGATTGTATTTCCAACTTTTTTGATACCGTAATCTTCTTCGACTTCTTCTACTACAGAACCTTCTTGAACAACAATTTGATCAAAAACAGGTGTTTCGTCTGCATTATTTTTGATAGTGGTGTCTTGAGTAGGTTTTGTAACGCTTTTTACAACAGGTTTTTTTTCAGTTTTGTTTTCTTCAATATTTTCTTCTGCTACAATTTCAGATTGTGCATTTTCGTCGTTGGTTTCTTCTGAATTAACAACTTCTTCTTGTTGTTGAGGGACGTTTATATTTTCAGTAGTTGTAGTTGTATTTTTTTTGAAAATAACAAAGGTTGCAATAAGTGCAAATATTGTCGCAATAATGATTGTGATGATAGTTTTTTTATCCATGGAGTACCTGCTTTCTTTGTAATATTTTAATCTATTGTATTAAAATATGTCAATATATTTAGTGTTTTTGGAGTATATATTGTCATATACACTTAAATATGCTATAATTAACCCGTGTTTATTTGGAAATAGGAGAATGGTCAATGGTAGAGAAGTATTCCAATGACGATTTCGAGGCTCTTTTAAGCAAATATGATTATAGCTTTAAGAGAGGTGACATCGTTAAGGGTGTTGTTTGCGCTTATGAATCTGATGGTGCAATCGTAGATATTGGTTCAAAAAGTACAGCTTTTGTTCCAAGCTATGAAGTTTCATCTGATAAAAAAGCAAAAGTAGAAGATGTTTTAGAAAAGAATGTCGAATACGAATTTTTAATTATGAATGATTGTGATGAAAATGGCAAATTTAATCTTTCATACAAAAAAGTTCATCTTGCTCATACTTGGGCAGAGCTTGCAAAAGTTAAAGAAGCAGATGAGACAATTGCAGTTACTGTTGCACAAACTGTAAAAGGTGGCTTGATTGTTGATGTTTCTGGTGTTCAAGGATTTGTGCCTCAAGGTCAATTATGTGCTAGAGAAACAGTTTGTAATGTTGGTGACAAAATTGACGTTAAAATTTTAACTCTAGACAAAGCTCAAAATAATTTGATTTTATCAAATAGAAAAGTTTACGAAACAAGCATGGCAGAAACTCGTAAGAGTGTGTTTGCTCAAATTGAAGTTGGTCAAATCGTAAAAGGTGAAGTCGTAAGAATTACTGATTTCGGAGCCTTTGTCAATATTGGTGGTGTTGATTGCTTATTACCACTTTCACAAATTTCTTGGAAATGGGTTGAGCATCCAACTGATTTATTAAAAGTTGGTCAAGAGATTAATGTTGAGATTATCGACATAGATCATGACAAACAAAGAATCAGCTTGAGCTTGAAAAATACTGAGCCTGATCCATGGATTAAAGCTGGAGAAGAACTAAAAGAGGGTGATATTAAAGAAGGTGTTGTAACAAGAGTAAAAGGTTTTGGAGCTTTTGTTGAGGTTATGCCTGGAGTTGAAGCTTTATTGCCACAATCAGCTTTAGCTGAATTACAAAACACTAAAAATATCATTGTAAAAACTGGTGATAAAATTGACACAAAGATTATCAAGTTTAATCCACAAGATAAACGGATTTCATTAGGTTTACCTACTGATGAGGTTTAATAAAAAAAGAACGAGGTTAGCCTCGTTCTTTTTTTTATTTTTTTGTTATGAAATCCAAAACTCCATTAATAAAAGTGAGCGGATGCACTGGACATCCTGGAATGTATAAATCAATTGGATATTTATCTAGAAACTCTCTATTTAAATTTGTCGATTCTTGGAATACACCGCCTGAAATTGCGCAAGCCCCTGTTAAAATAACAATTTTAGGTTCTGGTGTTGATTTATAGCAGTCATCTAGTGCAAAAGCCATGTTTTCTGTAATCGGGCCAGTTATTACAATGCCATCAGCGTGGCGAGGTGATGCTACAAAATCGATTCCGAATCTTCCCATATCAAAGTTACAGTTTGAACAAGCATTAAGCTCCATTTCACAACCATTACAACCGCCAGCTGAGACTTGTCTTAATTTTAGAGATTTACCAAATACACGTTTAATTTCTCGTCTTGATTTAATCGCTATTTTTTCATAAACTTCTGGAGTCATACCTTCTGTTATAATCAAACTATTTCTATCAGTTGCTGATAGTTTGTAATAGTTCGTAAAATCTATTGCATCACATTTACAAGCTCCGCAAAGCGTACATTTGCCCAAATCAATAGATAAAGGTTTTGCCTTTAACGCTCCTGTAGGGCAAATTGATGAGTCAACTTTCCCTTTCTTTATACAAGGTAGCCCTCTGAATTGTTCTCTCATAGGAGCTTCTTTTATGTTTGGAATATATTGTTTTCCTTGAAAATATTTTAATTTAAGTGTATCGAACATTTTTACTATCCTTATATTATTAGAAATTTTTTATTTGAGGAACACTTGAAGTTATAAAATTATTTTGTAACTATCACCAATTTGTTCCGACAATATGTCTACGTACATAGTACTACAAGTCATTACCGCAGTATGATAAATTAAAACTCTTATTACATAATGGTAAATCTGAAATACCGTTGTTTCTCACTGCCATTGCAAGCATATACCAATTGTTGAAAGACGGATCTTTAATTTTGTATCTAATAAGTTCGCCATCTGCGCCAGTTATCGCAATATGGACTACTTCGCCACGCCAGCCTTCCACAACTGAAACTACAAATGAGTTTGCTTCAAGTTTTTCATTTGCATTAACTTTTATTTCAGATTTTTCTTCTGAAAGTTTTTCTAATAATTTTTTTACAATCTTCATAGATTGTTTAATTTCTTTATATCTTAATTTAAATCTTGAATGTACGTCACCTGTTGATTTGAATGGTTTTACAACGTTTAGAGAAGTGTACCATTTGTCATTCAAATCAAATCTAGAATCTAAATCTAATCCGCTTGCTCTAGCAGCTATACCTACTGCACCTAATGATTTTGCAGTTTCCAAGCTTACTACGCCAGTTCTTTCTAGCCTTGAAATAACTGTTGGAGCATTAAGCATTACACGAGTTGTTCTGTCAACAGTTAATGCAACTTCATTAAGAACATCTTGAATTTTTTTAGAAAGTTTTTTATCGATATCAAAATTAACGCCACCAACTTCTATTAATCCTCGTCCAAATCTGCTGCCTGAAATTTCAAGCATTGTATTAATAACAAGAGTTCTAGTTACTCCAAAAATAGATGCACCCATTTGGTAAGCTATATCGCCTGCAATAGCACCCATAGCGCCAATGTGAATTGCAATTCTTTCCATTTCTAAAGCGATACGTCTAATAATTTCTGCTTTATCAGAGATTTGAGTGTTGCTCAATGCTTCCATTATTTGTGAATAAGCCATATTATAAGCAATAACAGAATCTCCGCAGATTGATTCAGCTAGTCTATTATTATAACGTTTTTGTTTTAATAATAATTCTTCTACTCCTCTATGTTGGTAGCCTAAAGCTATTTCTAAATCATAAACTTTTTCGCCGTGGCACATAAATCTAAAATGTCCCGGCTCAATTACTCCAGCGTGAATTGGACCAACTGCTACCTGATGAACTTCTTCGCCTTTCATCTCAAAAAAAGGATAAAGATCTTGATTTTTGCGTAATGGTTTTAACCAAGGATGGTTTAATGGTTCTATTCCAAAATCTTCGTAAAATTCTCTTTCAAATATATGAAATTGGGGGTAAATAGATGTAAACGACTCATAAGATTTTACTTCAGGTGTAAATAAAACTGATGTTGCGTATAGCTTGCCGACTTTATCATCTGCCAAAACTACATAAAGTCTAACGTTTTCAAACTCTTGTTTGCCAAAGAAAGCAAGAAGGCGCATTTTCATATTTCCAAAGTCTGTTTTAATTTCATCAATAGAAGATGTTGGAATATCAATTGCATTTATTTTTTTATTATTTTCAAAAATTATCCAATTCATAATGTTAACCTACCGTATTTGTTATTAAGTTTGCTAAATATTGAGGTAAATAAATACCAAGTGTGAATGCTATTGCAAGCATAATGAGCTGTGGTAAATACATTGTCCAGTTTAAATTTTTCACAGCTTCTTTTGTTTCAGCTTCCTTTTCTGGATTTACTGGTAAAAATGTCATTTTAATAACAGCTTTTGATATGCCGTATAAAATGATTGTTAACAGTAATAAAAATAGAGCAGCTAATACAATTTTGTTTTCTGCAAACATTGCTTTTACAATCATAAATTCACTTATAAAAAGCATTGATGGAGGAAACGCTAAAATCCCAAGCATTGAAGCTATCCATAGCCATCCTGTTTTTTTATCTGTTTTCAATAAACCTGTAACTGATTTTATTTTTTTAGTTGAATATATTGTTAAAACATTTCCTGAAGTTAAGAAAAAGGATGCTTTTATTAATGAATGTCCTATTAAGTGTATAATAGCTGCAATAGCTGCTGCTCCACCTAAGGCTGCACCAATAATTAAAATTCCCATATTTTCAATAGAAGAATATGCAAGCATTCTTTTGTAGTTATTAATATGGTATACAAAAACTGCAGTCACAAACAATGATAAAAATCCCATTGTTAGCATCATTATTCTTGCATAGCTATCGCAAGAAGCAGCAATCATCATTGTGAATACATTTAAAATCATTAAAAAAGCGGAGTTTAAAAGCGTAGCTGATAATAAAGCGCTTATTGGAGAAGGTGCTTCTGCGTGAGCATCTGGTAACCAAAAATGCACAGGAGCTAAGCCCATTTTGGTACCAATACCAAAAAGTATAAATACAAATGAAAGCTTTAACCAGAAAGGATTAAATGATTGTGCATTTGCATATAAATCACTAAAATATAAAGAGTTTAGATTTCCTGTTGCAAAAGTCAAAAGTATTATTCCTACAAAGGCTAACGCAATACCAATAGAGCAAATGAATACATATTTCCAAGCGGCTTCAATAGAATGCTTTGTTTTATGAAAATAAATCAAATACGCACTTGCTAAAGTTGTTCCTTCAATAAATACCCAACTTACCCCAAGGTTTGTACTCAAAATTGCGCCTGTCATAGAAAGAACGAAGAATAATACCATATATGTATAATGTCTTTGTTTTCTAACATCTACATTCTCGTTCTTAAGATATCCATTGTTATAAATAGCAACAGCTAAGAATACAATTGACATTACCATTAAAAATAAAATATTTCGATTATTTATCTGAAAAAATGAACAGGTCTCCCAATTTGGAAGCAAGATAATTCCGCAGCAAGCTAAAGTTGAGATTAAAAAATGTAATCCTGCGTAGAGGTTTAGCATTAAATTATTCAAATAACCTTTTTTGAATATAAATAATATCAAACACGCAAGTAGCGGAAATAATAAAATCAAATTAATCATTGTATTCGTAATCCTTTAAATCTGATAAGTGTGAAACTTCCATATCGTGAAATTCGTGGTCAATCTCACGAATTAGCATTCCTAATATAAATACTGCAATAAATAAGTCTAATAAAACGCCTAAGTTTACGATAATAGGCATTTCCTTTGCAACAGAAAGTGAAAGTAAAAATATTCCGTTTTCCATTGTGATAAATCCGATAACGTTTGATAAAACTTTGTGTTTAATAGTTATTAACCACAAGCTTATAATGATAATAGCAATGGATACGCCAAAATACATTGAGTGAATATTTTTAAACTCAGGTAATGCAATATTTGCTGTCAAAAATCCTGCAAATAATATCACGCTTGAGATTACCAAACAATAAAAATGTGGAATGTTTGCATCTGTATCTCTATGTGCGTGGGTTTTTTGAACAACTTTATTTAAAAACCAAGGAATTATATAAGCTTTGATTAATAAAGTTTCAAATATTACAAAAAGTAGCCCCCAAATATGTGGCAAATTAGCAACGAAAGCTTCTTTGTTTGTAAATGTAGTCCAGCCAAACCAAGGTTCTTTGGCAAAGTTTGATAAACATACAAAAAACAATAGCCAACCTTGTGCAACAAGCATATTAACGTGAGCTTTTAATCTGCTTGTTGAAGCTATATAAATCATTGTTAAACCTAATAAAATTATAAAAATATTTTCCATTTTTCTACCTAATTACCATACAATCTATAAGTTACAAGCGCTAAAATTAGTAGCGCAGTTAATGTCATTATGAAAATGAATTCAAATACGTGTGTCATTCTAAATCTAGCAATTGCAGATTCAAAAGTTCCTAATAAAACTGATATTAAAGTTACAAGTCCTAAAAATGCTACAACAGCCCATCCAAAAGGTAGATTTAGAGGCAACAATAAGTTTGCAATTAAAGCTTCAAAAATAAATAATTTAATTGCAGCCCCCCAAGTTATTAAACCTAAATCTGCACCTGAATTATCTAGAATCATAACTTCGTGTATCATTGTTAATTCTAAGTGAGTTGTAGGGTCATCAACTGGAACTCTACAACCTTCAACAAGCAACATCACAAACAATGTTAAAACAGCCAAAATAATAATCAAAATTCCATAAACACCTGCATTTTCAATAATGTGTTTAAAGCTTTCAAATGTGTAAATTTTGCTAAGTGCTCCTATTGAAGCTAGCATTATGAAAAAAGCCGGCTCAACTATTGTGGAGAAACAAGCTTCTCTTGAAGCTCCCATACCTTCAAAGCTGCTACCTGTATCAAGTGCAGACAGTAAAGAAAAGAATTTTCCAAAAGCTAATATGTATGCAAAAATTATGAACGAAAACGGTGTATTAATTATTACTGCACCATTTGCAAGTGGAACAAAGATTGATGCGAATAATATTGATGCAAAACCTACAATTGGAGCAAACCTAAAAACCCAAGAAGTTGTTTTACTATAAACTGCATCTTTGTTCATAAGTCTGAGAAAATCCCATAATGGCTGAAGGATACTTACGCCTTTTCTTCCAGACCAAAATGCTTTGGTCTTTTTTACAATACCTAGCATTAAAAACGGTGCTAATAATAAAATAATTATATTTGTAATTAGTAACATAAATCTAACAGCTCCTACTTTAATATTGCGCCAACTAGGGCTATAACAAGAAATATCAACCCGAATAGAATATATTGTTGAATATTACCATTTTGTATACGTTCAAATTTTGTTAAAATCTTTTCGTCCCATTTAACAATTGGTTTTACTAAGTATGCTTCTTCTATGTCTTCGATTTCCTGTTCATAGTATGCATCTTTCGGGAACAAGTCTTTTGGTTTTTTTACGTGAGAAACTCTTTTAAACAGAGGTTTTAATGTCGCAACAAACAAGTTTACATAAGATGAAGCTGAGTATTGAATATGTGAGTTAGGTTTGTTATAGCCACAGCCCCAAGTTGTATGCTCATCGAACCTTCTGTTTATGACAAAGCGAATAGCTAATATAACTATAATTAAAGCAACAAAGCTTAATAATAAAATGCTATAACCATTAGCAAAAGCTAGTATAGGTTGCATATTTTGTAACATCATTTCTTTTCCAGTAAATAAAGAAACTGGAGCGAAAACAACTCGTAAAATGTACTGAGGGAATAAGCCTATGAGTAAAGCGCATATTAATAAAAATCCCATTGGTACTAACATTAATGCAGATGAATCAGAATCTATATTCTGTACACGTTCTGTCCTTGCTTCGCCAAGGAATGTAATACCAGCAGCTTTTGAAAAACATAGCACTGCCATTGTGCCAACTAACGCTAAAGCTGCAATTGAAATAACTAATATTACAAAAAGATTTATCTCAGATGCTGGTATTCCGAGAAGCATGCCTGCATAAATTATAACTTCGCTTATAAATCCATTAAAAGGTGGTAATCCGCAAATCGCAACTGAACCAAAGATAAATAGAATTGCAGTAATAGGCATTTTTTTAATTAGTCCGCCTAGTTCTTCCATGTTTCTCGTATGGGTTTTTAAGTAAACGCTACCAGAAGCAAAGAACATCAGTTCTTTGAAAATAGAGTGGTTGAGTACGTGTAATAAACAGCCAGATAGGCCCAAGATTGCCATAAGCTTGTTTTGATAGGCCAAACCTAATATACCAACTCCTAAGCCTAATGTCATAATTCCAATGTTTTCAATAGAAGAATAGGCAAGAAGCTTTTTTAAATCTTTCTGGGTAATAGCATATAATATACCGTATAGAAGTGATATTACACCGACAACCAATACGACGTATCCGATGGTTTTGGTGCAATAGCCCGCTAATAACAATATTCTTAATATCCCATATATACCAGTTTTAATCATTACACCTGACATAATTGAAGAAACGTGCGTAGGCGCAGCTGGGTGAGCATCTGGTAACCAGTTATGAAATGGTACTAAGCCAGCTTTGATGCCAAATCCAATAAAGCCTAGTATGAATATTAAATTTGTCATTTGTGGTGCTTGTTGCAAATATTTAGCATAGTCTGCAAAAGCGAAACTACCTGTTGAGTTAGTTAATATTGCAAACATTGTCATTATAAATATAATTGATAAGTGCATATAAACTAAATATTTTAATCCTGATTTTAAAACACCTTTCTTTTCGTTTTCGAATATAACTAAGAAGAAAGAAGAAAGAGACATTACTTCCCAGATAATTAAGAAAAATAAACTGTTATGAATAGTTACAACCCCAAGCATTGATGCAATGAGTAGCATAAAGAAAAAGCAGTGAGAAGAAATATTCATGCCTTTGTTTATATAAGGTTTTAAGTAACCGTTTGCATATATGGTAGTTAAGAAACTCATTATGCTGATTATAATTATAAAGAATGCACTTAATGCATCAATGGTAAAATCAACTTTTCCAATCAAACTTGAAAATTTAATATAACCGCTTAGTACGCTTCCTTGCATTAATACCTGAATTGCGGGTATCATTGCTGTGCCACCAGCTATAAGTGTTAATAATGAACACAACTTAACCTTGTAATCTTCTTTTATTATTAGTGACAATAAAGCACCCAAAAGCAATATTGACACTGATAGTATAAAATATTCCATAACCGCCTTTTCCCAAACTAAAAGTCTAACTTCTTATAGTTTAGTTATAGACCTAACATAAGGAAAAAACAAGAGAGTTTTATAATATTTTTAGCAACTTTAGACAGCTCTTGAATATCTCTGATAACGAGATAAAACTTTTTCTGGATAATCAACCGTTTCTTTTGGTAAAACAGTTCTTTCTCCACTTAAATATTGATTATAACGACCCTCTCCATAATTATATGCCCTTAAAGCATCTACATTATTACCATAAAATCTTTTTAGCCTTGCGAATTCTTGCACACCTCTTTCAATATTAGTTTTTGCATCATAAGCATTCTCTAAACCTTTACCTGCACCTTCAGGCATTAATTGCATTAAGCCTTGAGCGCCAACTTTAGACTCTGCAAACTGATTATTTGAAGATTCAACGCTAATAATAGCTCTAACTAAAGAAGAATCTACCCTATGCTTGCGGCAGCTATCCTCAATTATCTGTTCAATTTCTTTTTTAGAGTATATTTTTGTAATTTTTCCATTTGGCGCCTTAGTATGACCTTCTGGAATTACTTCTTCTGTTTTTTGTCCCTCTGGCAAAGCTGTAACCAAATTTGTTTGGGATATATTCTTATCCCCTTCAGATTTAGGAGACCAAATTAAATGTGTCCAACATTCTTCGACAAAACGAACAAAAGGTTGTTTTTCCAAGCCATTTTGAATAACACTTGCAGTCTCAGAAGTTTCTTTTTGTTGCGGTGTCTCACTCTGAGTAGAAATATCTTTTTCTTCTTTTTTAGGTTCATTTTTAAAGCCAATTGTATCTTTTGGACTAGTATATCTTTCTGATGGTCTAGTATATTCAATTTCTTTTTCTTCTTTTTCAAAATCTAAGTTTATTTTTTGACCAATCTCAATTTGGCCATCAAAAATACTGTTGTTTTTTGATATTTCTGCAACTTTTTTTGCGATTTCTGAATTGCTTGTTAAGTTAAACTCTCTTTTGCAGATACCCCATAACGTATCGCCTCTTTTTACTTCATAAAAATTGTTGCTCATAATATTCCAATCTTTTTAATACTCTGTATATATAAAGTCTATACCTTGAAATTTATTGACAAATTTTTTAGATGTTTGTAACAAAAATTTACAAACAACTTAACATGTTTGCGCATGCCAAAATTTTGTGATATTTTTTACTTATGGTAGGGGTAAAATACCGTTAACTTAAGGGGACTTATGAAAAGTACAACACTAAGAAGATCAAATATTACTAGAGAAAAAGTAGCAATGATGGAAGCTTTATCAAGATACAACAGTCAACATCAAGATGAAGATTTTTATAAAGCTCAAAATAAAACTAGAGAACTTGATGTTCTATGGCAGTCTTTTGGTGTAAAACCTCAAAGACATGAAAAGGCTCCTCAAGTTTACTTTGTAACAGGTTTTATTTTAGGTGTAATTGCAACTTTAGCTGTTACAACATTAGTTAGTGTTTTGGTAAGCTTTTCAACTCCTAAGGATGATATAGTGCTTCCTAAAAAAGCTCCAGTAGAAACTAATAGTAATATTTCATTTATTCCTGCTGATAGCGCAGCTGTAAAAACAGCCCCTGTTATTACTAATGAAGAATATGTTGTAAAAGCTGGTGATACTTTAGAAAGTATCGTTATTAGATATTATGGTTCTTTTGATATGAGTAAGGTTATGGCTATTCAAGAAGCTAACAAAATGGCTAACCCAAATGCTCTTTCTATCGGTCAAAAGTTAATTATTCCAGTGAAACGCTAATTTATGGCAAAAGTTAAGTCAAAGTATATTTGTCAAAATTGTGGCTATGAATCAGCTGGATACTTAGGTAAGTGCCCTGAGTGTGGTTCTTGGTCGTCCTTTGTTGAAGAAATCCTTGCTAGCGAATCTAAGCCAGCTTTAGAAAATTTGCCTGACAAAAACCCACCAATGAAGCTTACAGAAATTAAGATGGACACCGAAATAAGGGTTTCATCCAGTATTTCTGAGTTTGACAGAGTGCTAGGAGGAGGCATTGTTCAAGGCTCTCTAATCCTTATTGCTGGTGATCCTGGGATTGGTAAATCAACAATTCTTTTGCAAACAGGTGGTGAATTGTGCAAAAATGATAAAAAAGTTTTGTATATCTCAGCTGAAGAATCTGCAAGTCAAATCAAATTAAGAGCAGAAAGATTAGGTGTAAAATCTGACAATCTTTATATATACCCCCAAACTAATTTTGAATTAATAAAAAAACACATTGAAGAAATGCAACCAGATTTAGTTATTGTAGATAGTATTCAAGCAATCTACACTTCTACAATACAAAGCTCTGCAGGAAGTGTTTCTCAAATAAGAGAGTGCTGTAATTCTTTAATGACTTTAGCTAAGACTAATAATATTTCTATTATTGTAATAGGTCATGTTACAAAAGAAGGCAACATTGCAGGTCCGAAAGTACTTGAACATATGGTTGATACTGTTATTCAATTTGAGGGTGATAAATATAAAACTTATAGAATTTTGCGTTCTATAAAAAACAGATTTGGTAACACTTCTGAAGTCGGAATTTTTGAAATGGGCGCAAAAGGTCTAAAAGAAGTTGTTAACCCTTCAGAATTATTCTTAAAAGAATATAGTCAGACACAAACTCCTGGGAGTACAATTATTGTAACTAATGAAGGCACTCGTCCTTTGCTGGTAGAAATTCAAGCGTTAGTTGGAACAACTCCTTATCCAACTCCAAGACGTGTTGCAAACGGTGTTGATGTTAGCAGAGTCTTACAAATCCTTGCAGTATTAGAAAAAAGAATTGGTCTTAATCTTTCAAAACAAGATGTTTATGTAAATGTAATTGGTGGTATTGATGTATCAGAACCTGCTGCAGATTTAGGGATTGCGCTCGCTATTCTTACTTGTGTAAGAGATGTTGTGTTTGACTCTCATACAGCAATCGTAGGTGAAATCGGTCTTTCTGGCGAAATTAGAGCCGTTAATCATATTGAAAAACGTATTAATGAAGCTCAAAAACTAGGTTTTAAACGTATAATTATCCCAGCTTCTAACGATGTTCAAGAAAATTTTGCAGGAATTGAAGTCTTAAAAGTTCAAAGAATAATCGAAGCTATTACTAGGGCGGTATCGAAGTGATTATAGATTCACATGTACATTGGGGTAAATCAATTTGGGGTGATTTTACACCTGAATATTTATTGGATATTATTGCAGATGTTGATTTTGCAGTTTGTTCAAATTTGGAAGGGATAGATTCTCCTGTTTTTAAGAATGAATATGATTGCAATATTCAAATGCTAGAGGTCTCAAAAAAATATCCCAAACTAAAACCATTATATGTTTGTCAACCAAATTTAGTAGAGGATGTAAATTTTGCAAGAAAATTTTTAGAAAAATATCCAGAAATTATCGGATTAAAAATACATCCTGAATGTATGAAAATACCTGCTGATAGTGAAAAATATGATAAATATTTAAAATTAGCTCAAGAATTTAAAAAGCCTTGTCTATACCATGCCGGACATATAAAATCGAGATTTTCTTCACCAAGGCTTATTTATAAAAAAGCGCAAGAATTTCCGAATGTACCAATAATTTTAGGTCACCTTTCAACAGGTCCAAAACAATCTCATATAGAAGCGATTGAAATTTTAATTGAGTCTATTGAAAAAGAAAATGCGCTTTTATATGTTGATACATCTTGGATAGATTTTGGGTTTGAAAAGCTAAATGAGACTTATGAAGATACTATTATGCTGATTGATGCACTCAAAAACACTTCTAAAGGTGATTTTACGCATAGAATATTATGGGCAACAGATTGTCCAGTAGGAGCTTTTAATCAGGCAAAAGAGTCTTATCATAAAAATCTTGAAATCTTTAAACAAAGAATTTTAGAAAAATATAACGATGAGAATTTATTAAAAAATTTACTCTATTTGAATGTAAAAAATTTGTATAGTATTTAAAAATAAAGTCGGCTTGGTAAAGCCGACCTACTTTTTTTATTAGTAGACTAAAGTCCACCCTACTTTTTGATTTATTTATAACCTAATTTTTTTTCTAGCTCAGAAAAATTATCTAATACTTTAATTTCTTTATTTTTTAAGAATGTTTCTTTATATTGTTTGACATTGTAATTAGAAGGGAATGTTGTACTTGCAAATACATAACCATCACTTGTTGTAACTGTATTATGTCCCATACGGTTACGTAATGCTTCAAAACTTTTTGCATCTTTTCCTGTCATAACATAAAGAGTATCTACTCTTTCACTTTCAGGCATACCTTTAACCGGATTAAAGAACGCATCTTTATATTTGAAAGCTGCTTTTTGAACAAATGCAACAACAGATTTACCTTTGTTTTTAGCAGTTTGAGCAACATTTGCATCAAAATGTTTAATCATATTGTGATTAGCTTGCACTTTATAAACGGCACCAAAATTTGTTTGATTGTTATTGATAGGATTAATTCTCATAATACACACTCCTTTTTTTTGTGGTGCGTTACAACGCACCCTACTTTTTCATCTTGGGATATTTTCATTTTAGCAAAAAAACACGGCTACAAGGGTTTGAGCCGTTTTTTGTTACAATTATTAATAAAAATTAATTTCTACGAATTTTGATTTTCTGCACGATATTTTTGGTAATCGTTTACCCCAATTTTCCAGCTTTCTTCAAACTTGAAATCTTTCATGGCAATTTCTTCTGGAAGTCCGGCATGGTGAATCTTAGGAATAAGATAAGATTCGCTCATTTCAATTGGTTTATCTAAATTATCATCAGAATCCTGACAAATAAAGATTGTCTCACCATTTTTACCTTGTTTTTTATCAACAATAGTAATTTCATGTCCTGCTAATCTATTACCATTTTCAGGATCAGGCCAAGTATAGCCAATAATTACATTATGACCCATATCTAACGTATCAAGCAATTCTTTTTTTACAGTATCATAATCTTTTTCATAGCCAGCAAGTCTACCATTTTCATCAACTTTTTGATAAATTACAGAGACTGTATTTTTATTTTCCATGATTGATTCAACATAAGTTTTTTCAAACTCAATCAAACCGCCATTATCAGTTGTCCATTCGTTTGGTGCTCTTGTATCGGTTAAAGAATCATAAGTTTGTTGAGAGCCTAATTGCATCATCGTAGATTGCATTAATACATCAATAATTGAACGTTCGCCAGGATCTCGATGATTATTCTGAATTCTTGCTCTAATAATTGCATTTTCATCTGGTTTTAATTGAATTACAGCTTTATCGAAACTCAATTTTTCATGCGGAGTTTTAAATGTTTTCAAAAGCCAAGTTGCATCTACTGTTTTTTCAGATAAAGCATCCATGTCAATAATCTTATAAGTTTCATTCTTTGGAGATGTTAAGCCTTCTACCATTCTAAAAAATTCAGCAGGTTGCTTTGTAGCTAAATCAAATTCTACACTAGCTGTCGGACAAGTACCAGTGTGCATATTGTCTAATTCAAAATTCACTCTTTGAATTTCTTCTACATCTTCACTTAAATTAGTAATCAAACCAATGATTGGAGTTTTATACTCGGCTGGAATATCTTCACAAGTTTGAGTAATCACATAAGGATTGTGAATAATATCAAGTGCTTCTTTTAAAATTGTTTGACCGTCAAGCCCTTTATCACGAGGCTCTTTTAAAATCTTATGTAAATTGTCCAAGACCGATGTTTTATCAGCAGAATCATTTTTTAATAAAATCCCTGTTTTTAATCCATATTCTAATTTTTTACGATAATTTCTATCCAAAACTTCAACTAAGTCGTTGTATTTTTTCTTTTCGTCTCTGGTTGTAAGCTCTGTTCTAACAGTTAATGTAGATTGATAACCTTGAGCTCTAAAAGCAGGAGCAGTTCTTGTTTCTATCTGCGGATTAGAAACAGGAAGAGGAGCGGCTTTATTGATTTTTGCACCGCTCGTTTCATAAACCTTTACATTATTTTGATAATTTACACTAACCATATATATATAAAAACTAAGTTAATTAAAAAATTGCTAATATGTAAACATATATTAAGTCATAAAAAAGAGGT